>DATHEQ010000282.1:0-64845 GCA_035318505.1 Polyangiaceae bacterium
GGAACGGGCGGGGGGACCGGTGGCATCGGCGGCACGGGCGGGATTGGGGGAATTGGCGGGATTGGCGTCGATGCCTCGCTGCCCGACGCGAGCGTTCCTCCCGTTTGCGATCCGAGCACGACCAACTGCGTCGACTGCTGCAGCAACAGCAATCCGGGCGCGGCCAATAACTACGAGATGACCATGAAGAACTGCGCGTGCATGTTTTGCGATACCGCGAGCACTTGCGGCAACGCCTGCAACAAGTTCGACGCGCCGAATGCCAACTGCATCAAGTGCATTCACGACGCGCTGAGCGACCCGATGTGCTCCGAAGCCGACAAGACCTGCAGCGAGTCGCAGCTTTGTCAGCGCTTTTCTTCGTGCGCCTACGGCTGCCTGTGATCGGGGCCCGGGCGGCGCGCGGGTAACCCGTTCGTGCGGTTTCCCCGAGGTCGGTCCGAGTTGGCCCGAGGAGCGCCCCTCCCTACGAGCGCCATGATACGTTGCAGCCGTGCGTTCGCTCGCTGGGGCCCTCTTCTCCGCCTGCGGAGCCACCCTCGCCTTCGCTTTGCCGCTCCGTGCCGAGGATCACGCGGCAGGGGACGAAACTGCCGCCGCGGCTGAAACAGCCACTTCGGCAATCTCCGACGCCGATCCGGAAGACGCGCCGACCCCGTCGCGCTCGCGGATTCGTTACCTCCTGCAAGGCGTCGAGGTGCGCGGCAACACACGCACCCGCGACCGCGTCGTCTTGCGCTACGTCCACTTTCGCGCCGGCGATCTGCTCGACGTCAACGACCCCGAGCTCGAGCTCACGCGCTATCGCCTGCTCGGAACGAGTTTTTTCTCGTCGGCCCAGCTGTCCCTCCGCAAAGGTGATCGGCGTGGCGAAGTCGTCCTCGTCATCGAGGTCGTCGAGCGCAACACGCTGGTGGTCAACGATTTTTGGATGGGGCTCGCCGGGGAGCGCACCAACAAAGCCGGGCCGCCCACGGGCGTCTACGCCTACGGCGGTCTCGACGCCGCCGAGACGAATCTGGCCGGGACGGGCATCACCCTTGGCGCAGCCATCGGCGTCGGCATCGATCAGCTCGCACTGCGCACCCGATTTTTCGACCCGGCCTTCCTCGGCACGGGCTGGATGACGTCGGCCACCCTCCTTTACAACAACGCGCGCGACTTCTTCGGCAACAACGCCGTCTACTACCAGCTCCCAGAGGGCGTCCGAGGAGGCTCGCCCACCACGGCGGAGGTACCCTACGCGGTCGTCGATTACTCGCGCTTCGGCGGCAGCTTTGGCGCCGGTCACGATCTCGGCATCGCGACCCAGCTCTGGTTCGACCTACGGGTCGAAAAGATCCACGCCGATCTTCCGCTGGCCGCTTCGCACTTGCGCGGCCTCGACCGCGAGCCCATTGCCTTCAACGTCATCGGCGGCGACAGCGTTCTCTCGACGGTGCGGGGGATGCTCATTCATGACACCCGCAACGAGCCCATCCTCCCCACGCGCGGCTCGTACATCACCGTCACCGCTGACACCGCGCTCGCCCCTGCCGGCGGCGACTACGGCTTCACCAAGCTGCAGATCCGCGCCTCCCGCTGGTGGACGCTGCCCTGGAAACACGTGGCGCGCCTCGAGCTCAACTACGGCGCCATCACGGGCGACGCTCCCTTCTTCGAAAAGTTCTACGTGGGCGACTTCACCGATCTCTTGCCCGATCGCGTGCTCGATTTGAACTTCGACCGGCGCCGCGCGCCGAACTTCCTCGGCACCGACATCAGCGAAGTGCGCTATGGCGACTACGCCGCCAAGTTTCAGGTCGAATACCGCATCCCCATCTACCGCGGGCACCGCTCGGTGTACGGCATCGACTTCTTCGGAGCGGCCGGCATTTATGGCGTCGCCAGTTACCGCGATATCACCGACCCGCCCCGCGGGTACCACGGCTTCCGCAAGGTGCCCGTCGATCTCACCTTCAACCTCGGCTTCCGCATCGACACGCACGCGGGGGGCTTCGTCTTCGCGTTTTCCAACTTGGTCGGGCTCATCCCCGTGCGCGGAGCACCGGGCCCGTGAGGTGGGGCTTTCAAGCGGCCAGGGCCCTGGTTTTCGCCCTTCTCGTGCTGGTGCCGGTGGCGGCGCGCGCCGACGACGCGCTCCCGACGCGGCAAGCCTCCCTCGCCTTCGACGAGAAGCAGACGTTGCGCGTCTCCATCGGTTACCGCGACGTCGTCGACGCCGCCACGGTGGCCAAGCTGATGGGCGGTCTCCCCACCACCATCGTCATGCGCGCTTACGTCTTCCGCGAAGCGGGCGGCGCGCCTCTCGCGGCCGCTTTCAAGACGTGCCGCGTCATCTTCGACTTGTGGGACGAAGTCTATCGCATCGAGATTTCGCAGACGGGCGGAGCCGACGCGGTCACCGCCTCCCCCACGCTCGAGGGCGTGCTCCGGCGCTGCGCCGAAGCCGATCGTCTCGCCATCATCGGTCGCAACGTGCTCCCTGCCGGCACGAGCTACTACATGGCTGGGGTGGTGGAAGTGAACCCCGTGTCGCCCGAAATGCTGGAGCGCATCAAACGATGGGTGAGCCGCCCCTCGGGCACGTCCACCAGCGCGCCGGGCGACGCGCTCTTCGGATCGTTCGTGGGACTCTTCGTGGCGCGCATCGGCGTTGCCGATCGGCAGATCGCATTTCGGACGCAGCCGTTCTCGCGCTAGCGCGCTAGCGCAACATCAGGGCAGACGGCGCCGGCCCTTGGTCTCCCACCATTCGCTCCATTTTTCCCGATTCTTGCCGAACTCCTGCCGCGTCATGGCGACGAGCGAGCGCAGCGCCGCTTCGGCGATCGAATCGACCGGATCGGCGAGAACGGCGATGAGGCTGGGGATGGATCGATAGAGCCGGAGCTCGCCGATCGTCCAAAGGGCGATGAGCCGGCGCCCCTCGGGCTCTTCCGAATAGGACACCGTGCGCTCGAGCGCCTTGCGCAGCGGGATGCCTTCGTTGCCACCGGCTGCCAGGGTGCGCGCCGATCGCACGGCGATGCGGCGCACGGCGGGGTTTTCGTCGAAAAGGCGCGGCACGAGCGCGGCCGCGACGTCGGCGTAGTTGAGCTCCCCGAGAAGGTACGTCGCCCAGAACCGCACCTCGACGTCGATGTCGGCGCTGCGCACGGCGAGAAACGGCAGAGCGAGCCGGCGCATGGCCGCCACGATGCGCAGGACGGGCCCGCAATCGGCGGGCCGCGGAAGATCGCCTATGGCCTGGTTACGGTCGACCGTGAGCGGCCCGGGAAAACGGGCGAAGACCGAGGGAATGGCGGCTTCACCGAGCTCGAGAATCTCGCCGAGCGCCTTTTCGCCGCGTTCACCGCCGGCGATCACGTGATCGACGAGATCGGAACGAATGAGCACGCGCGGCAGCTCGTGGTTCGGCGCGCGGGACACCGGAGGAGGGTGCGGGCTGGCCGACATGCTCGCGGAGGCCAGAGGGTCGATGGCCGTTCCCCCTCCGCCAGAAGGGGGCGGCAGGGAGTCGGCTTCCATTTCGCCGATGAGCGTGCGCGGCGAAGGCTCGCCCTCCGTCTCGGAAACGATGAGCTCCGAAACGATTCCGCTCGGGTCCGACGAATGGGAGGCCGCGTCGACCGGCTCCGACGCGCTCTCGGCCGCAGAAGGACGCAGTGAACGCGCCAGCGCGCGCTTTTTGCGGCGCAAGATGCGTTCGAGCGCCTCGACCAGAAACGCGGTCATGGCGACGACCGCGCCGCTTTCCGCCGCATCGACGGGGTCGAGACCCTGATCGCCATAGAGCAGCGCCACGCACCGCTGTCGCACTTGAACCGGGAGCACGAACACGTCGCGACTGGCGGACCGTGTGAGATCGGCGCGCAGATCGGCATCGAGCCCGGCGCGCTGCAGCGGGGCGATGACGGCCGTGCCCTGTTGACGTGCGTACGAAAGCGCGTTCGGCAGATCCAGCGCGACGCCGATCGTACGGACCTTCTCGCGCGAGGCCCCAGGGCCCCACGCGTCGTAGCCGGCGGCGAGATCCCCGTGTACGACGAAGAGGGCCGCGTACTCGAAGTATTGGCGCGCAAAGGCGAAAAAGATGCCGAGCGCTTCGTCCCCCGTGACGGCGTCTTCGAGCTGGAGCTCGGCGGTACCGGGCGTCATCGGTCCGCGCCGCCGATCTTTGGTGCGGTCATCGGCGACGGTGCTTCCCGCGGCACGCCGCGCCCAACCGGCCAGCGCTTTAGGGGCTCGTTGCTCGGCGCGGCGCTGGCGCTTTCTCTCGACGCGGGCCGCGGTGGCCATCGCCGCTTCCATCACGAATTCGTGGGGCGGGGGCGCCGGGGGGGGGCGAGTGGAGCGCATCTCGCCCACGGCCCGCCGGTCGACGCTCGTCGTAGCGAGGGATGCCGCGGGCGCGCGCTCGCCTGCCGGCAGCGTCGCCGGAACGTCGGAAAATCGGGTCGGCGGATCGCTGTCCACGTCGGGCACCGCCATGGCGAGCACATCCGCCACTGGAGGTACGAGCGGCGTCGGCGAGAGCTCGGAGATCGGCGGCACGGCCGGCGTCAGATCGAAGTCCTCTCGCGCCTCGCTGGGCGCGGCCAGCATGGTGCCCAGGTCGGCCGGCGCTGCAACACCGTCGACGACACGCTCGTCACTGGGAGGGTCTCCTTCGATGTCGGAAAAGTCTTCCTCGATGCGGGGCGCGGGCGGGGCAACTGGGATCGAGGGCGCCCCGGGGTTTTCGGCAGTGCGCGCGGCGAGCATGCCCGGCCAGGTGCGCTTGCGGGGAGCCAGGGAAAGAACGCTGTTCGGCCCGGGCTCGACGGAGGGCCTCCGGCTGAAACTCGACGGGGGCGGAATACTCGGGCTGGGGTCGGAGCGCTGCTCCATCACCGCGAGCAGACGCGAATAACGCCGCTCGAGAGGAATGCCATAGTCGCGCGCGAGCGCCTGACGGACACGCACCGCGGTGGCTACGAACTGCTTCAGAGGGGCGCCTAGCGCGAACGTCAGGTCTTCTTCGACCGCTTGCGGCAGGGGCTCGGTCACGGCGAGATGAAGCTCGCCGTCCACTTCGCCGACCGGATAAATTCCGTATGTCAACGCGACTGCGTGAGGGACCATGCGCAAGAGCGAGAGCGGAGCCGGCGGCAGGGGGCCCGGCGCGACGGTCGGCAAGGTGTACGCCTCGCCGACCAGCGGCAAAAGGGCGTCTTCCTGGATGGCGCGCAGCTCGAGCAGACATGTGCCGAGGTCTCCGCCCTTCATCACCTGACACGCGAGCGCCTCGTCCACCTCCGCGATGGTCGCAGCTTGGCGGGTGATGACGAGGGAGCTCAGCGTCGTCATGGGTGGTGGCTCGAGGCGGATGCTCGGATCATTTCAGCGAGGAGAAACTCTGCAAGATTGAAATAGAAGATGATCCCGAGGACGTCGACAAGGCTGGCGATGAAGGGGGTCGAGCTCGTCGCCGGGTCGAAACCTACACGGCGCAAGATAAGGGGAAGCATGGAGCCGACGACGCAGCCCATGATGACGATACCCACCAAGGTTACCCCGACGACCATCGCGAACAGAATCCCATCCCCCCACATCAGTGCACGCACCACGCCGATCGCTGCCAAAACGCCCCCCAGCACGATGCCTTGGCCGAGCTCCCGGCCGATGATGCGCCACCAGTCTCGGGGCTTGACCTCTCCGACCGCGAGGCCGCGAATGATGAGGCTCGACGACTGCGCGCCGGAGTTTCCGCCCGCCGAGAGAAGCAGAGGTATGTAGTAGCTGAGCTTGGCAACTGCCTCGAGGACGTCATGGTAGTGTCTCAGGGCCGAGCCGGTGAAGAATTCCTCGACGAAGAGAATGATGAGCCAAGTTGCCCGTTTGCGGATGAAGACCCAGAAGGTCGTCTGGAAGTAACCTGCCTCGAGGGGCTCGACACCGGCCTGCTTTTGAACGTCCTCGGTCTGCTCTTGGGTGAGGACATCGATGATGTCATCTACGGTGATCACACCCCGGAGGGCCCCTTGGCCGTCGACCACGGGAATGGCGGCCAAGTCGTATTTGGCGAGCCGCTTGGCGACCTCTTCCTGGTTCATCTCCGGAGGGACGGTGACGACGTTGGATGTGAGGATTTCCGACAATTGCTGCTGCGAATCGGCGAGAAGGAGGTCGCGCGCCGAGGCAATCCCGTCGAGGCGCTTGCCGGCCGAGAGGGCGTAAACGTAGTAGATGGTTTCGACTTCGGAGGCTTTGGCGCGGATGAGCTGAATGACCTCGCCGACCGTCATGAGGTGCGTCACGGCGAGGTAGTCGGTGGTCATCAAGCTGCCGGCGCTGCGCTCCGGCCATTGCGCCAGCTCTTCGACGTCTTCGGCGGCCTGGGGGTCGATCTGCTCGAGGCTGGCGAGTACCTGCCCGCCCATTTCTTCGGGCAGCTCTTTGATGAGGTCGGCGCGCTCGTCGGACGACATCTCCGCCGCGATTTGCGCGATGGATTCGGGGCCGAGCTCGGTGACAATCGCCAGCTGCCGCTCGTCGTCGAGCCGCTCGAAAATCGGGGCCGCTTCTTCGGTCGGGAGCCGCGCTAGAATTTCAGCAGCTTCGTCGTCCGGAAGCTCGGCGATGAGATCGGCGAGATCTTCGTCGTGGATCTCTTCGAGGAGGGCGTGGATCTGATCCGGATCCTCCTTGAGAAGCTGGTGCAGCTCGGGGCCGATGAGGTTCGCAAAGCGCATCGTTCAACGCCGTCCCGCTTCGCACCCCGGCGGCGATTGAAGGGCCCTCATGGGTGTCTCACAGCGGATCCGATGACTTCAGCGAGCATGAGCTGAGCGAGGTTGAAGTAGATGATGATGCCCAACAAGTCGACGAGGCTCGAGATAAAAGGACTCGAGCTCGTCGCGGGGTCGAATCCGGCCCGACGAAGGAGAAGAGGCAACATCGAACCCACCACACAACCCATCACGACGATACCGATGAGCGTTCCACCCACGAGCAATCCAAAGCGCAGCCCGTCACCCCACATCATCACGCGCGCCATACCGACGACGGCCAAAATCAACCCGAGCACGATGCCTTGGCCGAGCTCCCGTCCCACGATCCGCCACCAGTCCGCCAGCCTCACGTCCCCCACCGCGAGGCCCCGAATGATGAGCGACGCCGACTGCGAGCCTGAATTGCCCCCGGTCGAGATGAGCAGCGGAACATAGTAGCTCAGCTTGGAGACCGCCTGGATGACCTCGTCGTAGCTGCGCAAAGCGGAGCCCGTGAAAAACTCGCCGACGAAGAGGATGATGAGCCAAGTAGCCCGCTTTCGTACGAACGTCCAAAATGTCGTCTGGAAGTAGCTCGCATCGAGCGGCTCGACCGCGGCGAGTCGCTGCACGTCTTCGGTCTGTTCTTGCGTCAAAACGTCGATGACGTCGTCGACCGTGATCACCCCGCGCAGCGTCCCCGTGCCGTCCACCACGGGAATGGCCGCCAGATCGTATTTGGCGAGCCTTTTGGCTACCTCTTCCTGATCCATCTCCGGTGGGACGGTGACCACGTTGGAAGTGAGGATTTCGGCGAGCTTCTGGTGCGGCTCGCCGAGCAGCAAGTCGCGCGCAGAGGCGATGCCGTCGAGGCGTTTACCCTCCGAAAGCGCGTAGACGTAGTAAATGGTCTCGGCTTCGGCGCCCTTTTTGCGAATGACCTGAATGACTTCGCTCACCGTCATGAGGGCGGTGACGGCGATGTAGTCGGTCGTCATCAAGCTGCCGGCGCTGTGCTCTGGCCATTGCGCGAGCTCTTCGACGTCTTCCGCGGCTTGAGGGTCGATCTGCTCGATGCTGGCGAGCACTTGCCCGCCCACGTCCTCGGGCAGTTCTTTGATGAGGTCGGCGCGCTCGTCGGAGGACATCTCCACCGCGATTTGGGCGATGGATTCGGGACCGAGCTCGGTGACGATGGCCGCTTGCCGCTCGTCGTCGAGGCGCTCGAAGATGGGCGCGGCTTCTTCGGTGGGAAGGCGCGCCAGAATCTCGGCCGCCTCGTCATCGGGAAGCTCGGCGATGAGATCGGCGAGGTCCTCGTCGTGGATCTCTTCGAGAAGCTCGCGGACCTGGTCCGGATCTTCCTTCAGGAGCTCGTGCAGCTCGGGGCCGATGAGGTTGGCGAAGCGCATCGATCAACCTGCTCCGATGCGCGTCAGAAATTCCGTCAGAATGACGTAGCCGGCCTCGAGTTTGGCGAGCGAGGTCCATTCGTTCTTCTGGTGAGCCTGCGCTTGCTCACCGGGGCCGAAGTTCACCGCTGGAACGCCGAGCGCGGCGAACCGTGCCACGTCGGTCCACGCTTGCTTGGGCTCGACGCCGGCGATGCCCGACTCGCGCAGTGCGCGTACGAGCGGATGCTCGGCGAAGGGTGGAGCTGCCGGCGAAAGATCGGTGAAGCGAACCTCGGCGCGACCGGCGACGAGCTCTTCGACGTCGCGCTCGGCCTGCTCGAGCGTGGTGTCGGGCGCAAAACGGTGATTGACGTTGAGCTTGAACCGATCGGGAATGATGTTGCGACCGCGCCCCCCCTCGGCGAGCGTGACGCTCGTGACGGTGCGATAGGAAAAGCCGTCGATGATCGACTCGCGCGGAGCCCGTCCGGCGAGATCGCTCAGAAAGGGGCCGGCCTTTTGAATGGCGTTTTCCCCCTGCCAGGGTCGCGCGCTATGGGAAGTGCGCCCGATGAACGTCACCTCGGCATGGATCGACCCGGTCGCTCCGAGCTGCAGCTTGTTGTCGGATGGCTCGAGGCAGACGGCAAGATCGACTTTCCCGAGCTCCGGCATTTGCGCGAGCACGGGGCCGAGCTCGTTATCGGCAAAGGGCCCCTCCTCACGCGCATAGAAGATGAGCGTGAGGTCGACCGCCGTTCGCGCGGCAAAGCCGCTTTCGAGGAGCTCGAGCATCGCCGCCAACCCCGACTTCATGTCGGCGGCGCCCGGCGCGAAGAGCTTGTCTCCCTCGATACGAGGAGGGCCGTCGTGCTCGGTGCGCACGACGTCGAGGTGACCCGCGAGCGCGATACGCGGCCCGCCCGTCCCGCGCCGGACGGCGCAGACCAGCGAGTTACCGATGCGTTCGATAGAGCCGCATTGCGCAATCCGCTGCTCGACTGCATCGCATAAGGCGCGCTCTTCCCCCGTCGGAGACGCGGTAGAACAAAGCCAAAGGAGCGTTTCGGCGAGGCGGGTCATGGCGAGTCGCGCGGGTGACTGGTGGCATCGTGCTGGAAGCCCAACACTACTACCGAACCGAAGCCGCGCGAGTCATTACCCTAACTAAAAGGCCGTGTCGCGGTGAGACGGCGATGACGTCTCGGAGCCCAGATCCACCGGGTCCGAGGCGTTCCCGACACACGCCTTCTAGACCGGAACTGCAAAGTCCCGCAGGGCGTCGTTGAGGGACACCTTGCGGTCGGTGGCTTCGCTGCGCTTTCCGATAATGAGAGCGCAGGGGATGGAAAACTCGCCGGCGGGGAACTTCTTCTGCCGCATCCCGGGAATGACGACGCTGCGCGCCGGAATGCGGCCCTTCGACTCGACGACGGTCGGGCCGGAGACGTCGAGAATGGCGGTGGAGGCCGTCAAAACGACACCGGCGCCGATCACCGCCTCGCGCTCGACGAGCAATCCCTCCACGACGACGGCGCGTGAGCCGACAAAAACGCCGTCTTCGAGAATGACGGGACGCGCGCCCGGGGGTTCGAGCACGCCGCCGATGCCGACCCCACCGGCCAGATGGCAATCGCGGCCGACCTGGGCGCAGCTCCCCACCGTGGCCCACGTGTCGACCATCGTTCCCGACCCGACATAGGCGCCGATGTTGACGAACCCCGGCATGACGATCACGCCCTTCTCGAGGAAGGCGCCGTAGCGCACGACACCTCCGGGCACGACGCGGACACCGGCTTGGTCGAGGTCCTTCTTGAGAGGGATCTTGTCGTGGAACTCGAAGGGGCCGGCCGCCGTCTTCTCCATCCCGCGCAGGGCGAAGTAAAGGAGGATGGCCTGCTTGACCCACGCGTGCGTCACCCACTCCCCTTCCGGGCGACGCTCGGCGACGCGAAGCTCCCCGCGGTCGAGAAGCGCGATAGCCTTCTCGATCGCCGCACGGTTTTCGGCGGCAGACATGCGGGAGCGATCTTCGTACGTCGCCTCGATCGAGGCGCGCAGCGACGGGTCGGCGGAGCTCATGGGCCCCTGCCTAGCTCAGCGGCGCTACCGCGGCCAGCAGAGAGCGCCGCGATCGGCGTCGGCCACGAACGTCCCCCCCGCTAGCCGGGCGGCCGTCTGCGCACAGACCAGGGTCGGGGCGACGATGAGGGGCGGCTCGAAGGTGTATTCCTCGGTACCGCGGGGCCCCCCGCGCGAGACGATGATCTGGACCGGCTCGTCCTGCATGCAGATGGCCTGCAGCGAAATCGGTTCCCCGGCAGCGCCGCGCACCATCGCAATTGCGATAGAGATGAGCGGCATCAGGATCTGGGGGCTGGCGCGAAAATCGCTGGCGTCCGTTTCGTACGACGCGAGGACCGTGATCGGGTTTCGCGGTGGACCCGGCCGGAAGGACGCCACGAATGTTTCGTGCACGACTTCTTGGATGGAGAGATCGGTATCGGATCGCTCCGTCGCGCGAATCAAAAGGTCGAGCAGCTGGCGGACGCTGTTGAGCTCCGCGCCTACCAGCACGATCGCATTCTCGAAAGCAAGGCGGCCTTTGGCGTCGACCGCCCCTCCTGATCGTTGGTCGAGGGCCGCGCGAAGCCTATCGACGACGCCGGGCATGAAGGCTTCGAGCTCGGTCGTCGCGCCCTCGACGGGCGCATTGGCCACGGCGCGCACCTGCTCGAGGATCTGGTCGACCGAGAACGCCAGCGGATCGCATGATCCTTTGAGACCAGGGATGAGTTGCGCGATGGCCCGAGCGCCCACGCGAGGCGAACGCAGCAGGTGCTCGAGATTGCGCACAGAAGCGAGCGCATCGCACACCACGCCGCGCGCCTCGGCCAACGCCGCGACGCGCACGGATCCGTCCGCCGGCTGCCCCTGCGGCGCGATGTTACCTCCCCCGTTCGGAGACCCGTCCGTCGCCAAATGATCCATTAGCGCGCCTCCCCGCACGTCCCCCCGATCCACCTCATCACACTAGCGGACCGACCTCGTACCCTGCAAAGAAATACGAAACCTCGGCCTGCGCAGTCTCTGGGGAATCCGATCCATGTAGCGCGTTTTCGCCCACATCGGTTCCGTACAACTTACGGAGCGTACCGGGTGCGGCTTTGGCCGGATCGGTGGCGCCAATGACCTCTCGGTATTTCTGAATGGCGTTTTCACGCTCGAGCGCCATCACGACGATGGAACTGCGGCTCATGAATTTCGTGAGCTCGTCGAAAAAGGGGCGCTCGCGGTGCACGGCGTAAAAGCCGCGCGCTTCGTTCAGCGTGAGGTGGATGCGCTTCATGGCGCAAATCCGGAAACCTTCGCTTTCAAGGCGCTCGATGATCGACCCGATTTTACGCTTTTCGACGGCGTCGGGTTTGATGATGGATAAGGTGCGCTCCAGGGACATGCGCGTGCTTCTACCACCAACCCCGTACACTTGGGAGTCGAAACGGGACACCGCGTCAATCCAAGCCATCGCACACGGCGATGACGCTCCGGTAGCCGGCGCCATAGAGCACCGACTGCAGGGTCAAAGTGCCGGCTTTAGGCCCGGAGCAGCGATTGCAGCGTCGTCCCCATGTCGGCAGGGGTCGGCGCCACTTTGACGCCAGCGGCCTCGAGCGCGGCTCGCTTTTCCTTGGCCGTCCCTTTGCCGCCCGCGATGATCGCGCCGGCGTGACCCATGCGTTTACCGGGGGGGGCGGTCGCGCCGGCGATGAAGGCCGCGACCGGCTTTTTCATGCTGGCCTTGATGTACGCCGCGCCCCGCTCTTCCGCCTGGCCGCCGATTTCGCCGATCATGATCACGCCCTGGGTGTCTGGGTCGGCATTGAACAACGTGAGCACGTCGACGAAATCGAGGCCCGACACCGGGTCGCCTCCAATACCAATACAGGTCGATTGACCGATGCCGAGCGCCGTCAATTGACCGACGGCCTCGTAGGTCAGCGTCCCCGATCGGGAGACGACGCCAATGTGCCCCGGGCGATGAATGTGACCGGGCATGATTCCCATTTTGCAGGCACCCGGCGTGATGATGCCGGGGCAATTCGGACCGATGAGCCGGGTGGGGCGCCCTTGCAGCCAGCGGCGAACGCGCACCATATCCATGACGGGGATGCCCTCGGTGATGCAGATAACGAGAGGACATCCCGCATCGGCGGCCTCGAGGATCGCGTCGGCTGCGCCGGGGGGCGGCACGAAGATGAGCGATACGTCGGCGCCCGTCTTTTGGACCGCTTCCAAAACGGTGTCGAAAACGGGGACCTGCCCGTCGAACTTCTCGCCACCGCGACCGGGCGTCACTCCGGCGACGACCTGCGTGCCGTACTCGATGCATTGGCGCGTGTGAAACGATCCCGCGCCCCCCGTGATCCCCTGAACGACGACCCTCGAACTTCGATTGACCAGAATCGACATGACTTAGCCTCGCGCTCCGATCGCGGCGACGATCTTCTTGGCTCCATCCGCCATGGTAGAGGCGGCTTGAATGGCGAGCCCCGAGTCGCCCAGCATTTTGCGCCCTGCTTCGACGTTGGTGCCCTCGAGGCGAACGACGAGCGGCACCTTGAGCCCCAGCTGCTTGGTGGCGGCGATGATCCCCGCGGCGATGACGTCGCATTTCATGATGCCACCGAAGATGTTGACGAAGATCCCTTTGACCTTCGGGCTGCGCATGATCATGCCGAAGGCTTTGGCGACCTGTTCTTGATTGGCGCCGCCGCCGACGTCGAGGAAGTTGGCGGGGTTGCCGCCGTACGTCTGGATGATGTCCATGGTGGCCATGGCGAGGCCCGCGCCGTTGACGAGACAGCCGATATCGCCTTCCAGGGAGACGTAGGAAAGGCCGGCTTCCTTGGCTTCGAGCTCGACCGGATCTTCTTCGTCGCGATCGCGCAGCTCGTTCCACTCACGGTGACGGAAGTCGGCGTTGTCGTCGAAGTTGATCTTCCCGTCGAGCGCGACGACCTCGCCTTGTTTGGTGACGACGAGCGGGTTGATCTCGCAAAGCGAGCAGTCCTCGGCGATGAACAGATCGTAGAGGCCGGCCACGAGCTTCACGAATTTGGCGATCTGCTCCTTGCTGAGACCGAGCCAAAATCCGAGACCGCGCGCCTGGTAGGGCGCGAGTCCGATGACAGGGTCGATCTCGACATGGTGGAGTTTTTCGGGCGCGTCGTGCGCGACTTGCTCGATGTCCATGCCGCCCTCGCGCGAGGCGATGACCGCCACCCGGCGCGCATCGCGATCGAGCACGAACGCAAGATAGAGTTCGCGCGCGATATCGAGCCCCTGCTCGATGTAGAGACGCCGCACCAATTGTCCCCCCGGACCGGTCTGATGCGTGACCAGCGGGCGCCCGAGCATCTTGTCGGCGAGATCGCGCGCCTCGGCGGGACCATTCTTGGCGAGCTTGACGCCGCCCCCTTTGCCGCGCCCGCCCGCGTGAATTTGAGCTTTGACGACCACGACCGGGATGCCCGTCTCGTCGATGAGCTTCTTGGCGGCGACCTCGGCATCGGCCGCGCTATTCACCGGGTAACCCTTGGGAACGGGGACGCCATAGCGGGCGAAAATCTGCTTGGCCTGGTACTCGTGAATTTTCATGGGGTCCCTTCGAGGAGGGCCCGACCCTAGCACAAACGCTGCGGCGGATGCTTCCTCGCCGGCGGCGCGCCAACGTGGGCGCGCGCGAGCCATTGGCTCGCTCGTGGAGCTCATCGCGCTCAGCACAGACGACGCGATGACGTGGGTTCGGGGATGACGACCGGTTGCGGGGGAGGATGGCTCGTGACGACGCGGTTTCGCCCATCGCGTTTGGCCTGGTAGAGCGCCTCGTCGGCGACGTTCAACATCGAGTCGAGCGTTTCACCAGAATGTCGCTCGACCACACCGGCGCTGATGGTCACCGGTGGCACCCCGTCCTTCGAGGTCATCGGTTCGGCGACTCGGGTAAGAAGCCTCTCCGCGACGCGCTCCGCTTCGACGAGACCGGTCTCTACGAAGAGCACCACGAACTCCTCACCGCCGAAACGGCCGAGAACGTCGGTCTTGCGGAGAGCGCTGCGACAGCGATCGGCGATGGTGCGCAGCACGCGATCGCCGGCGGCGTGGCCATAGTGGTCATTGACGTTCTTGAAGTGATCGACATCGATCATGGCGATGGAGAGTCGATTGCCATAACGATCGGCGCGCTCGAGCTCCTTGGCGGCGATCTCCATGAAGTGGCGTCGATTGACGCAATCGGTGAGCGAGTCGCGCGTGGCAAGCTCGCGCAGTTGCTCTTCCACCGCTTTTTGCGCGCTGATGTCGAGCGCCGATACGACGATGGCCGGTTCGCCATTGAAGAGCAGACGCTGAGCCGAGATGAGCGCCGGAAAAACGCGGCCGGTAGCGGTCTGCAGCACGGCCTCGAAGTTATCGACGTGACCCTCGCTCTCGACGCGCTCCAGAAGCCGGTCGCGCTCCTCTGGGCGGACGTAAAAATCGGTGGGCCGCTGGCCTACCATTTTGTCGGGGTCGATCTCGAAAAGCTCGGAGGTGCGCCGGTTGGCGAAGATCACCCGCTTTTCGGCGGCGCTCGTCAGTATGAGGCTGATCGGTGACACTTCGAAGAGCTTGCGCAGGTTGTCTTCGCTGTGCCGCACGCGCGCTTCGGCACGTTCGCGCTCTCTAGCCTCGCGCACCAGCCTCTCGTTGGCGCGCGTCAACTCGATGGTGCGCTCCCTTACTTGCCCTTCCAGCTCTTGCTTCGCGCGATTGCGCTCTGCCGCCTCCATGGCGAGCGCCACGAAATCGGCAATCGATCCGGCGACGAGCTCTTCCCACGGTAGCCAGGTGCGTCGTCCGCCGACGTGCTCGTGGCAGACGACGCCCACCATGTTCCCACGCACGAAGACGGGCGCATCGAGCATCGCCGAGATGCCGTGCCGGCGCAGATAGTTCTCGGTGAAGTCCACGGTGCGCGCATCGACGAACGCGTCCGCGACCGCGATGCTGCGCTCTTCGGCCAAGGCCTCGAAGTAGCGCCGATTGGAAGACGCGAGCAACGTGCCTCCGTCGCTATGGCGGTGGGGCGTGCGCTGGAAGAGGTTGGCGCATTCGAGCGCGCCGCGATCTTCGCGGAAACGCCACACGCTGGCCCGTTCGACGCGGAGCACTTGCGACGCAATCTCGGTGACGAGCTGGAGCGCACCAGCCACGTCACCGCGGCTCAGCGCCTCGGAATGCATCAGCGCGGCGAGCGCCTTTCGATGTGGATAGATCATGTCTTCCACCTGGCGGGTGGAAGGCGGCTCGTCGATTTCCGAGCGGGGCGCGGCGGGGCGGGTCATCGCTCCCCCCGCGCTTTCGAATCAAGCTCGATAGTCCGCGCGTGACTCATGCTTCAGCGATCCCTCCAGTCAATGCCGATAACGGAAAGCAGTCCCGCGCTGACTTTCCCCTGCGCCTCGGGCGACTTTAGGTCATCGGTCGCCAGCGCGCCTCCAGAATCGAGCGGCACATGCATCGACCACCACGCCTGCGCTTCTTCTGGCGTCCAGGTTACTCCTTCCGAGGCGAGACGGAGCTCGCGGGCGAAAGCTTCGGCGGAAGGGAAACGATCCTCCGCCTTTTTTTCGAGACCGCGCAAAATCACCCGCTCCAAGCCTTCGGGAAGGGGGCGGCCGAGACGCTCCGACGGCGGGACCGGCACAGCATGTAAATGCAAACCGCAAACTTCGACCACCGTCCGTGCCTCGAACACCGGCGCGCCCACCAACAGGAAATACCCCACGGCAGCCAGGGCATAAAGATCCGCTCGACTATCAACCGTATGAGGATTCACGATCGACTCGGGCGCCATGTAGAGCGGCGTACCGGTGAGCGTGTGGATGTCGCTGCGCGTCTTGTCGACACTGTCGAGCTCGCGCACGAGACCGAAATCGAGCAGTTTGGCGATATCGGAGCGCCCGATCTGACGGCACAGCATGATGTTGGCCGGCTTGACGTCGCGATGGATGAGCCCGATGGCATGCGCTTCGGCGAGCGCACCTGCGACCTGAAGAAGGATGTGGCACGCGCGTGCGGGGGGCAGCGGCCCATTTCTTTTGACGAGCTCTTCGAGGTCGATGCCGTCGAGAAGCTCCATCGCGTAATAAAACACCCCCTCCGGCGTGCGACCGTAGTCGTAGATGGTGACGGTGTTGGGGTGGGTGAGACGCGCCGTCAGGCGGACCTCGCGCTCGAAGCGCTGAATGGCACGTTCGCCGGCGCGCTCGCTCACCAAGAGCTTTACCGCGGTCGGGCGGCGGAGCAGCGCGTGACTCGCGCGATAGACGACGCCCATCCCGCCTTCGCCGAGCTTCTCCTCGAGCATGTATTGCCCGAGCTGCCGTGCCTCGCGCACGCGCTGGCGAAGACCGTAGATCACGCGCGTCGTCAAAGTGGCGACGACGATTTGCACGAGCCACCAAATCGCGGTGTAAAGCGTGACGCTGAGGCGCGTCTGATGAAAGCCGGCGCTCGTGACGACGGTCGTGTCACGGTGGACGATCCATGCGACGACGATGCTGGGAGCTGCCGCCACTGCGGTCACGACCAGCGTGCGCGCCGTCGTGCTCGGGATCAGCACGGCGCGCAGGATGCAGACGGTCAACGTCGCCAAGCTGGCGACGAGCTCCGGACGGCCGGCCGGGTCGGACATGCAAAAGAGAGCGCCGAACAGCGACGTCACGAGTACGCAAATGATCGGGTCCAGCCGCTCCAGCGCGGGACGGCTCAATCGCTGGTAACGAAAGAGCAGCGTCGCCGCGAGGAGGACGAGATTCGTCAACTGGTGCAGCTCGTTCGTCGGGTGGGTCAGATGCCCTTCCAACGTCGCGATGCCCGTGCTCACGGACGCGGCCGTCGCCAACACCGAAAAGCCGAAGCTCACCACGAACAAGCTGCGGAAGAAGAGCTCGAGCCGCTCCTGCAAAATGAGGTCGGCGTCTTCACTGCCCCCCTCGACGCTTGCCAGAGATCCGCGCCTGCCCGGGGCGGGCCCGTCGTCGGAATTTGCGCGCGAGATGCGCAGAGGCAAATACTTCGGCGTCTCTTGCAATGGCGAAATCCTCAGCTGGAGAGGACCATCATCGTATCTCCGAATTCGTGTTGGAGGTACTCGGCGCGGTCCGCAGCCTCGAGCGCGCGCTCGAGCAATCCGCGCGCGGCGAATGCTTGGAGAAGCGCGTAATGTGTCGTGGTCGGCTCGTGCATGCCGGAGAGAATGCCGTTGACGACGCGGGGCCGAAACCCAGGGCCGATCACGAGGCGCGCTTCGCCCTCCCCGGCGACAAGCCGACCATGCTCGGCATGGCACGCCTCGAGCGCGCGTACGACGGTCGTCCCGGTCGCCACCACGCGCCCGCCGCCATCGATGGTCCGCGCGATGGCGGTCAAGGTGGAGGGCGGAATGTCGTAGCGCTCCGGCAGAGGAAGACGTCGATCGAGCGCCGGCGATCCCGTCGATGAAATGCCGGCGGCGTGAGTCAAGTGCGCGGTCGCGACGCCGCGCGCGCGCAAGCGAAGCAAGATGTCCCATGTGAGGCAGTGCCCGGCGGAAGGCAGCTCCAGCGCCCAAGGCCTCGCCGCGAAACGATTCTGAAAGTCCGAGAGCGCCATCTCGCCTTCGAGGTAGGCGTACCGCACGGGGCGGCCGCGGCGATAGAGCGCGGAAAAGAGCGCCGCTCCACAGAGACGAAAGCGAATGGCGACCAGCCGCGGAAGCTCGGCATCGACCGCGATCACGGTGGCCCTGAGTCCATCGCCGAAGTCGAGCTCCTCGCCACAGTCGAGCGCGCGCGGGACGGCGCGGTTCTCGGTCGGCACGCGAAAATCACCGGCGCCGAGAAGGATCGCCGACCACTCCGCGTCGCTCGCTCCGCGACGAACCAAGCGAAGCTCGAGTGACTGTCCGACGACACACAGGGAGGCCGGCAGCGTCGCAGCATCGTTGACGACGAGCAGATCGCCCGGACGAAGCAAATCCGGAAGATCGCCAGCCGAACGATGCGTGAAGCGGTCGTGCGCCGGATCGACGTATAGCAGCCGTTCGCTGCCCGGCTCGCGGCGGGGTCTCGTTGCGGATTTCACGCTGCCCTGAAGCTTTGCGCTTCGACGCGCGAGCCCCCCATGACCGTACCCGACTCCACCATATCGGCGATGTTGCGCGCGACGAGGCGGGGATCGGCAAGGCTCGCGCGATCGGCGTCGGGGATCGCGCGCGCGTGCATTTCGGTATCCATTTCGCCGGGGTCAACGGCGAAGACGCGCACGCCGAGCTCACCGAGCTCCGCCGCCCATAGTCGCGAGAGATGATCCTGGGCGGCCTTCGAAACCCCGTAGGCACCCCAACGCGGGTAAGCGGCGACGGCTGCGTCGGAGCTCACGTGCACGATGGTTCCCTCCCCGCGCAGCGCCATCGACCCGGCGACGATCTTGGTGAGACGAAACGGGCCCACCAAGTTGGCCTCCAGTACTTCGCCGAGGTCCTCGCACTCGGTGTCGAGCAAGAGTCGCAGCGGCGTCGGGCCGAGCCAGCTCGCATTATGAACGAGCAGATCGAGGGGACCTACCAGCGACGCGGCCGCGCCAGCGAGTCCATGAACGGTGGTCTTGTCTCCGATGTCGCCGCACAAGGCATGCGCCACGCCGCCGGAGGCGCGAATTTCGGCGGCCACCTGCTCGAGCGCGGCAGCGCCGCGCGCGACGAGTGCGACCTTGGCACCCCTTCGGGCGAACTCCCACGCGAGAGCGCGGCCGAGCCCGCGGCTAGCGCCGGTGACGAGAGCGGCTTTTCCTTCGAGCTTCATGATGACGTCCTCCACGACGTAGAGCCTAAGCGCGCCGCGAAATTCTTTTGTCACCGCTGCCAATATTCTGGCAGGATGCCATCGTGCCGACATGAATGACGAGCTTGCCGGCCGCCTCGGCCGCAACATCAAACAGCTCCGCCAAACGCGCGGGCTCACCCAAACGCAGATGGCCAAGCTTTCCGGGCTGCCGCGCGCCACCTGGGCCAACCTCGAATCGGGCGCCGCCAACCCCACCCTGGCGGTATTGCACCGCGTGGCGCTCGCTCTGCAGGTCTCCATCGAGGAGCTCATCGCGGCGCCGCGCGCGGGAGCCAAGCACTACCCCAAGGGAACACTCCCCACCCGGGTGCGGGGAGACGCGCTCGTCAGCACGCTGCTGCCCGACAAAATTCCGGGCATGCTGATCGAGCGGCTCGAGCTGCCGCCGCGATCGCGCCTCGTCGGCGTCCCGCACACGCCCGGCACGCGCGAATACCTCACCTGTGAATCGGGCGAAATCGAGCTCGTCGCCTCGGGGGAGACCTGGAAGGTCAGCAGCGGCGATGTCGTCGTGTTCCGCGGAGATCAGCGACATTCCTACGGGAATCCCACGCGCCGCCCATCCATCGGTTACTCCGTCGTCATGCTCGAACCGGTGCGCTGATCACCTCACGCACCGCGTCACTCGCGCTCGCGATCCGTGACGCATCGTTGCATCGACGAGGAGCGCGTGAGCCAGCTCCATGGCGTCGCGCCGTGTGCTAGGGTCGCCGCGTTTTGGGGGGAAGTTCGAAGAAATAGGGCGAGGTGAGGCGATGAGGTTCGACAAGGTAAGCGGGCTGTATGGGTTCATTCTCTTGGGGTTTCTCAGCGGCGCGTGCGGCGGCGGGGACAAGACGGTTTTGCCGCCAGCGGCGCCTGCGCTCCCTCCGCCGGACCCGGGGCACCCCGCGGCATCGGTCGACAAATCGGATCCTCGTTCCTCCTCTGCGCCCGCGGCGGCGCGCCCTCTCACGAATGACGAGGGCATGTGGCTGCTCAACGATTTTCCCTCCGATCGGCTGGGCAAGTTGCACGGGTTTTCGCCGTCGCAAGAGTGGCTCGATCACGTTCGCCTGTCCGCGGCCCGCGTCGGCTTGGGCTGCTCGGGCAGCTTCGTGTCACCGAACGGCCTGGTGATGACGAACCACCATTGCGCGAGCCGCTGCATCGAACAATTGTCGTCCGCGAAAAAGGACTATATCGCGGGCGGCTTTTACGCGAAGTCGGAAAAAGACGAAGTGAAGTGTCCGGAGATAGAGATAAACCAGCTCGTCTCCATTGCCGACGTCACCGACCGCGTCCTCGGGGCGACCAAGGGCCTCAGCGGAGCGCGCTTCAACGAAGCCAACAAGGCAGAGCAGTCCAAGATCGAAAAAGAGTGCGCCAAGAGCGACGATCTGCGCTGCGACGTCGTGACGCTCTACCGCGGCGGTCGCTACCACCTCTACAAGTACCAGCGCTTTCAGGACGTGCGCCTCACCTTTGCGCCCGAGTTCGCCAGTGCGTTCTTCGGCGGTGACCCCGACAACTTCAATTTTCCGCGCTACGACCTCGATGTCAGCTTTGTGCGCGTTTACAAAGACGACAAGCCGCTCTCGGGCGGGCACTATTTCAAATGGTCGCAGTCCGGCGCCAAGGAAGGCGACCTCACGTTCGTCGCCGGCCATCCCCATCAGACATCGCGCGGCATCACCATGGCCGAGTTCGAGTTCTTGCGCGACGTCGAGCTGCCGGCGAAGCTCCTACGCCTGTCCGAGTGGCGCGGACTCCTCACCGAGTTCCAAACCAAGGGGCCGGAGCAGAAACGCATCGCGGGCTCGCGCCTCTTCGGCATCGAGAACTCGCTGAAGGGCATCAAAGGCCGCGTCGAGGCGCTGCGCGATCCCGAAGTGTTCGGCAAGAAGGTAGCCGACGAAAAAGAGTTACGCGCCAAGGTTCTGGCCGATCCGGCCATGAAAGATGCCTATGGCGGCGCGTGGGAGGCCATCGCCGAAGCGCAGAAGAAGCTCCGCAACATCGAGTCGCGTTACATCATGCTCGAGAAGGCCGAGGGGCTCTGGTCGGATCTGTTCGATCAATCGCGCCGACTTTTGCGTGCCTCGACGGAATTCGCCAAGCCCAACGAGCAGAGGTTGCGCGAATACGTCGATTCCAAAAAGCCGGCCATCACGCAGAAGGTGACCTCGACCGCGCCCATCTACGACGAGCTCGAGATCTTGACGCTGAGCGCCTCGCTGACGGGCATGCGCGCCGAGCTCGGCCCCGACGACGCGTTCGTGCGCAAGGTGCTGGGCAAAGACACGCCGCGCGAGCTTGCCACGCGGCTCGTCAAGGGTTCGAAACTGAAGGATCCCAAGGTTCGCAAGGCGCTCTTCGATGGTGGCGAAGCGGCCGTGAGCGCCTCCAAAGATCCGATGATCGAGTTCGCGCGCCTCGTCGAGCCGGAAGCTCGCGCGGTGCGCAAGACGTACGAAGACGACGTCGAATCGGTGATCAAGAAAAATGCCGAGCTCATCGCCAAAGCGCGCTTCCAGGTCCACGGAACGAGCGTCTATCCCGACGCCACGGGGACCTTGCGGTTGTCCTTCGGCCAAGTTCGCGGCTGGGAAGAGGGAGGCAAGAAGGTGACGCCCATCACCACCCTCGGCGGCGCGTTCGACCGCGCTACTGGCAAAGACCCATTTGCGTTGCCCAAGAGCTGGATAGACAACAAGGCCAAGCTCGATCTGTCGACGCCGTTCAATTTCTCCACCACCAACGACATCATCGGCGGCAACTCGGGCTCGCCCGTGATCGACCAGGAAGGGCGCATCGTCGGCCTCATCTTCGACGGCAACATCCATTCTCTCGGCGGTGACTACGCGTACGACGGCAAGGACAACCGTGCCGTCTCTGTGCACAGCGCCGCACTCTTGGAAACGCTCGGCAATATCTACAGCGCGAGCCGCATCGTCGAAGAGATCAAAGCCGCGCGGTGAACGCAATGAGGCGGGCGCGCAGCCGCTGCTGCGCGCCCGAACTTCAGATGGTTTCCCGGCCTACAGGGGGAACCAAGTCGTCGCCCATCCGCCGGATGGGCCATCATAATAGGTATACCAGATGTTGTTATCGAATGTGACGCTTCCGAATATGTGTGTTGTCGAGGAGCTCCAGCTCGTAACACCCGGCGCCGAGTTGAGATCTCCGCCGTGCGGATCCGGAGTTGTCCATCCGCCACTGCTCGCGTTGTACGACAACGTGAACCAGAGCCGAGTGTCAAACGAATTTCAAAAGGTTCGTGGGCGTCACGCCGAACCGCTACGTCCGCTCCGAAACACGGAAATCGAGCCAAGAGCGCGAGCGAGTCGCTGAAGGAGCGACCCTCCTCGGGACTGCACATCGCCGCGACCGTTGCTAACGATGCTGCCTACTGGGTGAACGCCGCACGCCGCGCGCGCGCCATGCGAATTGAGTAGCAAAAAGAGGCTCCCTGCTGGCACCATGGGACTGCTAGCTGCGGTAACCAAGCGAAGGGGGGCGGAATGGTCGTCGCGCTTTACTCATTGGAGGTGGGTCGAGGCGTAACCACGCACGCGGCACACGCCGATGAACCACTCTATTTCTGGGCGGATTGCCAATGAATCGTTCCCCGACGGCGTGCTGTGCAGCCACCGCGGTCATCCTCTCTACTGCCAACGCCCTGGCCCAAAGCTCTCTGCCCGCACAACCGTCCCCCGACGTCGACCCGGCTACGGCCAACGCACCTTCTGCCACCGCACCGCCTCCGGCGGCCATGGAGACGAACCCAGGAGCGCCGCCGCCCGTCGCGGCCGCTCACTGGTACGACAACTTCAAGCTCGAGGCGTTCGTCGATACGTATTTCAGCGTCAATTACCGCTTTCCGAAGCCGCAATATCCAGGCGCGATTTTGGGTTCTCCCGCCGGAGGAAATCAATTTCGCGCCTATGACCAATCCAACGGATTTGCGCTGCACTGGTTTGGCCTCGACCTGACCCACGCTCCCGATCCGGTGGGGGGCGGTCTCAATCTGCGCATGGGGCCCGGAGCGGCCTTGTTCAACGCCGCCACCTTCGGCGGCCCCGATGCCGCGAGCGGGCTTCAATACATCAAGAATGCCTATGTCAATTGGAAGCCCGGCGGCAAGGAAAGCACCGTCACGCTGACCGTGGGTAAGTTCAATCAGCCTTTCGGGACCGAGGTTCCGGAATCGCACTACAACACGAACTACACGAGAAGCCTGCTCTACTGGTATGCGCAGCCCCTCTTCCTGACCGGCCTCAAGCTCGAGTGGGCGATCACGAACCAGTTGGCGATGTCCCTCTTTGCCGTGAATGGTTGGAACAACACCCTGGACAACAACCTCGGAAAGAGCGGGGCCATCCAGTTCACCTATGCACCGAGCCCCGCGCTCACCGTGGCACTCGGCTACATCGGGGGGCCGGAGCAGCCGGACGTCGTGGCCACCACCACGCCCGGTGGCGTGGTCGACAATCCCGACTCGGGTTCGCGGTTGCGCCACTTCGCGGATCTGATTGTCGATATCAGACCGATGAAAGAGGTCCGCTTTCTTCTCAATGCCGACTACGGCGCGGAGAAGGCGCCGCCGGGAACGGCGCTGGCGGACGGCACCGTCGTCGAGAGCTGGCAATGGTACGGATTGAACCTAGGCGTCAGCTACCAAGCGAGCGACGTCTTTTCCATCGGCCTTCGCGGGGAGTACTACCGGGATCCCCAGGGCTTCACCATGCTCACCAACCGCAATACGGAGGTCATCGACGGCACACTCACGCTGGCTGCGTCTCCGACCCCCAACCTGGTGATCAAGCTCGACAATCGGATCGATAGCGCCAATCGGCCGTTCTTTCAGAACGGCATCGACCAAACGTCGAAAACGCAGTTCACGACGACGCTCGGCGTCGTGGGGACGACAGGTATATAAAGGATCGGGTGGAGTCGCCGTGCGGCCGCTGTTGAGAAGGCGCCCGGTAAGACGTCGAGCAAGCGCAGATCGTGGGGGGTGCTGAATCGAGGTGGTGGACGATGTGTTCCAATTGTCTACCTACAGCTTGATTCAGGATCCTCCGATGTAGAGAAGGGGAGGTCACCTGTGACTGTTTCTGACCTTATCGGCGTCGGGGCTCGTCGAGCACCACTCTTGGGTCGCGCGCGATGACGCTTCCGCGGCTTTTGCTGGTCGACGACAGCCAGGCAATCTTGGCGTATGAGCAAACGGCCCTGGCAGGGCTCTATTCGCTGAGCACCGCCGTGAACGGGATCGAGGCTTTGGAGAAGGCCCGCATGTTGCGACCGCACGGCATCCTCCTCGATTTATCGATGCCGGAAATGAATGGCGACGAAGTGCTACGGCTGCTTCAAGCCGACCCCGTCCTTCGTGAGATCCCGGTGATCATCATCTCGTCAGAGCAACAACGGGCGGCGGCGTGCCTCGACCAGGGCGCGACGGCGTATTTGAGCAAACCCATCCAGGCCGACGAGCTGCGCCTTTTGGTGGCGCGAACGCTCGAAGACGTCGGCCGCAAGGCGCGGAGCGGCGGCCTCGCCGTCCTCTCGCTCGAGGTAGGAACACAAGGGTTCGGCGTGCCGCTTGCCTACGTCTTGACTGTATTGCATGAGCTTCCGACGCGCCCGCTGCCGTTCGGCCCGCCTTTCCTACGCGAAACGTTCGATTATGGTTCGCGACCCGTCTGCGTTTTGGACCTCGGTCGCGCCCTCGGCGAGCGGTACCGAGAGGCGATCGAGGATCGCAAGCTGGTGGTCATGGAACATGGCGAGCTCTTGCTGGCGCTCCGTGTCGATACCGTAAAGGACCCGGAGGAATACCTGGCTACGGACATCGTCCGCCAGCAGGCCCTCGGCGGAACCGAGCACGGCGATTTACCGCGAGTGCTCTATGCAATGGCGCGCAGCGCGAAGGGATCGATGCCGATCGTCGATCCGCGAGCGCTGCTCTCCCCCGGGCTTCTCTCGGAACTTGCCGAGGCACTTTCCTCAGTCCGCCACGCCAACGGCGTCACAGAGGGAATGTGAAAGCACAGGTCGAGGTCCACCAGAGTTTGGTCGAGGAGCTCACCACCCTCGCCGCTTCGTGGTCGGGTTTCAACAGGGATGCGATTCACATCGACGCCATTCGGCGCGCGGCCAGCGCGTGTCTGCGGCAACACATGACTTCGAAGCAGTTGCTCGAACGCGCCGTGGCCGGAGATCCCATCGTGGTCAGCGAGTTCCGCCAAGCGATTTGCGTAGGCGAGACCTATTTTCACCGTTCGCCCGAGCATTTTTCTTTCATTGCCGAACGTGCCTTTGCGCCCTACCTGGCATCGGGCGGGACGATTTATCGCTCCTGGAGCGCGGCCTGCTCGACGGGTGAAGAGGCTTATTCGATTGCCGCCTGTCTGCGCGCCGCAGTGCCCTTGGGATCGAAGATCGAGTTGGAAGTTCTCGGAACCGACTTCTCCCCCGCCTCGGTCCGTCATGCTGCGCTCGGGGAGTACGGGCCATGGTCCGTGCGCGAGACGGCACCCATCCCGCACCCACTCATCGAACGCACGGCGCAAGGCCGCATCCGCGTCAATCCCGACATTCGCGCCGTCACCAAATTCGCGACGCACGATCTGCTCGATCCTTTGCCCCCGCGCTTCGGGGAGTTCAACCTCATCGTTTGTCGCAACGTGCTCGTCTACTTCGCACCGGAAGCCATTCGGTTGGCCGTGAATCACCTCGCGTCCAAGTTGGTCCCCGGCGGCATCGTCGTCTTTGGCCTGCTCGAAGTGAGCGAGCCGCCCGCTGGCCTCGTCTCGGTGGGGACCGCAGGCGTGACCGCCTTTGCGCGGCCGGTCAGGGGGCAGACGAAGTTTCCAACGCGCCCTCCCAAACCGCGCGACCGCTCCCGCCCGCCGCCCAAGAAACAGACGCGCTGGCCGTCCATCAAACCCGCCGCCAAACGATCGGTGCGGCCGGCGCGCGTCAGTGTGCCTCCGGTTTTGAAAGCCCTCCCCGTCGAGATCAGAAACAAGCACATGCACGCTCTCGCCCTCATCGAAAGCAATCAGAGACGCGAAGCGCTCGGCGTCCTCGACGAGATCCGACGAAGCCGGCCCAGCTACGTCGCGGTCTGCCTCGACCAAGCGCTGCTCTGCCACAAGTCCGGGCAAAAGAAGCTCGCCGCGGAGCTCATGCGCGAAGTTCTGCAGCTCACGAGTAAGCTCGATGTGGAGACCGTGCTGCCCGGGCTCGAGGATCTTCCCGTCTCTTACTATCGCTCGATGGCCGAGACGTTTCTCACGGGGGCTAAGAAGGAACGATGACCACCAATATACCCGCCGCCCGGCAAGACGGCGAGATGATCACGGACTCCGTTCGTGCGCTCCTCGACGCGCGCGCCGAAAGACTGCGCGCGCGCCTGGAGATGAAAGCGGAAGAAGCAACGGTCATGGTGGCCGAGTTTCGCGTCGGAACCGAAGTTTTTGCCATACCGCTGCAGGACTTCCGGGCGGGTGTGCCGCTGAAGCACGTCACGCCCGTTCCGCTCTCGCCCGCAGACGTCATCGGTATCGTGCGCTACCAGGGCCGCGTGATCACCGCTTTCAGCTTGGCGTCCCTCCTTCGGGTGCAAGGGTGGCGCATGGACCCGACGGTCCTTTTGATCGTCGAGCCGACTCCCGGTCACCTCGTCGGATTGGATTGCGAACAGATTCCCAAGCCATCGACCCTGCCGCTGGCCGCGATCGAGAAAGCACGTGCCCGCAATCGCGGAGCGGTACTCGAGCTTCTCACGCCTGGCCTGGCGCAGGTCAAACTGCTCGACCTCAGCGCGCTTCTGGCGAGCAGAATGGGGAACACCGATGGAAATTGACCCGGTGATGATGGAGATCATCGGCGGCTTCGTTCCAGAAGCCAAAGAGCTCTGCGACAAAGTTGCCAGCGAGATTCTTCGGATCGAGCAAAAGCCGGACGGCCCGGCTCCGACCGCAGACACGTACAAGAGTCTCGCGCGCGGGCTCCACACGCTGAAGGGAACGGCCGCCACGCTCGGGCTCGATGACCTCTCGACGATCGGCCATGGTATGGAAGACGTCGTCGCCCCTTTTCATCATGCGCTCGGACCGCTGCCGAGCGCGGTCGCCGACGAGCTCTTGCGCGTCCTCGACCTCTTCATGACGCGCTTGCAGTCGCACGCCGAAGGTCGATCGGGTGATCTGCCCGACGCCGCCGCGATCATTGGGCGTCTGCGCGAGCTCGCTTCTTCACCTGCCCCGGTCACGATCGCGACACCGGACAAGGTAGCCCCCGCTGCCGCGCCCACGACAGGCGAGGAAAGCCCCACATCCGCGCGGAGCCCCATTCCCAGCGCCAGCATGGAGGCGCCGAATCAGGTGGACGCGGTCGCGGAAGCAAACGTTTCAGACGACCAGAGCGGTTGGCGCGTCAACAGCCGTAACGTCGTGGCGCTCTTTCGTGAGGCGGAGCGAATGCGCGAGATCCGCCTGCGGATGATCGAACGCAGGCGCGTGCTCGACAGCACCATCGCCGCGGTGACGAAGCTCGCGACGATACCGGAGACTGCCTCTCTCTACACGCAACTGGTCGCTATCCGACAGGCGTTGCAAAGCGACGGCGAAGAGCTCGGCGACATGGTGGATTCGCTCGAGGGAGGCATCAAGACCATCTGCACCTTGCCGGTGCGTACCATCGTCGACCCGCTTCATCGCGCTGTCCGAGATCTCTGTCGTTTGACGGGGAAGGAGGCAGCACTTGCCGTGATCGGGGCCGAATTGTCGCTTGATCGGCGCATTCTCGAGAAGCTCAAGGGGCCGCTCGTCCATCTCATACGCAATGCGCTCGATCACGGCATCGAGCCGGTGGCGGTGAGAAAAGAAAGAGGCAAGCACCGCGCCGGCGCCCTCGTCATCCGCGTCGAGCAACAGGGCAACATGATCTTCATCGAAGTCGGGGACGACGGCAGTGGCCTCGATTTCAATCGCATCCGAGAAGTAGCCGTCGCGCGACAGCTCTATTCGAGCGACGAGCTTTCGCGGATGACGCCCGAGCAGGTCGCGCAAATCGTTTTCGAGCCAGGATTCTCGACCCGCGCGCAAGTCAGCGGCACGTCGGGCCGCGGCGTCGGAATGGACGTCGTCCTCAGCGAGGTTCAGGCCCTCGGCGGGACGATTCAAGTAAAGACCACCGCTGGCCAGGGAAGTCGTTTCAGCATCGCCGTGCCGGCTGACCTCGGGAGCTCTCCTACCTTGCTCGTCCGCTGCGGGGAGTATTCCTTCGGCGTGCCTGTCATCAGCGTGGAATCCATCGTAGCGGCGCGGCGAGAACGTATTCGCTTCGGCGATCACATGAAGCTCGAGCATCGAGACGAGCTGCTCGATTTGCTCGATCTCGGTCACATGCTGCGACTGCGAGAGCCCGACGTTCCCGGTGAGGGGCAACCGCTCTTGATCATTCATGCACAAGGGCAAAGAGTCGCCCTTCTCGTCGACGAGGTGATTGGCAACCGCGACCAAGTGATCCAACCGCTGCCCGACGAGTTGCGGAGCCTGCCGGCCTATCAAGGGGCGTCGATCCAAGGAAGCGGCGAGTTGCTGCTCGTTCTTCGCGGGGATTGGCTGGCTCAGCCGTCGCACAGCGCCAAGGGCGTTCGAAGCGCCGCGCGAAGAGTGCTGGTCGTCGACGATTCGCTCACGGCAAGGGCGATGCACCGTGCGGTGCTCGAAGCCAGCGGCTACAGCGTCCATGCGGTAGGGAGCGCGCGGGGTGCGCTCGATCAGCTGCGGCATTCGGCCTACGACGTCATTGTCTGCGACGTGGCGATGGACGAAATGGATGGTTTTGCCCTGACGAGTCGTCTGCGCGCAGAACCAGGTACCAGCACCATTCCCATCATGCTCGTCTCCATGGGAGACGGCGAAATCGAAAGGTCCAAAGGAATCGCCGCCGGTGCAGATGGCTTTCTCAGCAAAAAGGACTGCGCATCGGGGCGTCTGGTCGCGGAAATATCGAGTGTCATCGCCCGGCGCCAGGTGCTCACGCCATGAAAAAGATACGTGCGCTCATCGCCGACGATTCAGCGACCATGTGCAACGTGCTCTCCGCGCTGCTGAGCAAGGATCCCAATATCGAGGTCGTCGGATGCGCCCGCGACGGCGAGCAAGCGATCTCCATGGCGGAGACGCTGCTGCCCGACGTCATCACGATGGATCTGCAGATGCCCCGACTCGGCGGTCTGGAAGCCATCGCCAAGATCATGACCACGGCGCCTTCGAGAATTCTCGCCGTATGCTCCGTCGATGACGGGGGCTCGCTCGATTTGTCGTTCCGCGCCATTGCGGCCGGCGCGCTCGAGTTGATAGCGAAGCCCCGTTCCGGGCCTGGGTACGACATCGCCGAATGGGGCCGCCGGCTGACCGAATCGGTTCGCCTCATGGCGGAAGTACCGGTCGTGCGCCGACGGGGAGCGGCCGCCAGCCCCTCGGCTGCCCTACGCCGATCGGGCCGGATCGATGTCATCGTCATTGCCGCTTCGACCGGAGGCCCCAACGCGCTCGTCACCATTCTCGCCGCGATGCCCGCCGATACTCCGGTGCCCATCTTGATTGCGCAGCATATGGCGCCCGGCTTCATGCAGGGGTTCGTGCGATGGCTCGAACAAGTGACGCCGATGCGCGTGCTGATGTCGCAGACCGGCACTAGCTGCCAACCCGGTCATGTCTACTTACCTCCCGACGGGCACGATCACACCATCGACGCGCGCGCCATCGTCACCGTAAGCCCCAGCGCCGAGTTACATTGTCCGTCGGCGGACCGACTGCTGCTGTCGGCGGCGAGCTCGTTCGGCGCTCGAGCAGCGGGGGTCGTCCTGACCGGAATGGGTGAGGACGGCGCGCGCGGCCTCTTGGCGATACACCAAGCCAACGGCGTTACGATGGCCCAGGACGAAGCAACGTCGGTCGTCTATGGAATGCCCCAAGCGGCATTTCAAATGGGAGCCACCAACGTCCGGCTGCCGGTCCACGCCATCGCCGAAGCCTTGAAAGACATCACCTGCGACCGAATCGGCACGGAAAAGCGCGCCTAGCACGAGTAGGCACGGCTGGCCGAGCCATTCCTAGTTCACCGCCACCTCGCTGCCGGGCCACCCTTCAGGGCGGCGCCGGCGAATGGAGGGTAACTCGATTTCTGCCGTTTCTCTTGGACGCGTAGAGCGCCTCGTCGGCATCCGCCACCAGTTTCGACGGGCCTTCATCGTCCATTCTCAACTGCGCGGCCCCTATGCTGATCGTAACGGATACGCTCTTACCTGCGAACGACGCGGATGACGCGGCAACGGTATTGCGAATGCGCTCGGCGACGATGACGGCGCCCTCGCCGGGCACTTCCGGCAGAAGGATACCGAACTCCTCGCCTCCGTACCGACCTATGAAATCGCTCGCGCGTAGTGACGAAAGGGCAAGCTTGGCGACATGACGAATCACCTCGTCGCCCGCCAGATGCCCCAAGGTGTCGTTGACACGTTTGAAGTGATCGATATCGAGCATGAGCATGGATAGCGGTCTCTTGTAGCGAACGGCACGAGCGGTTTCGGAAGCGATCTCCTCCTCGAGCTTGCGGCGGTTGTAGACGCCGGTCATTGCGTCACGAACGCTCTGCTCGGCGATCACGGCCAAAGCCTCGTCGAGCTTCGCCTGGTACATGCACGTCTCGGTGGCATCGACGATGGTGATACAGACACCGCCTACCTCCTGGCTGCGGTCGAGGATGGGCAAGAACGTACAGTCTTGTCGCATCACCTCGATGCCCCCGGTGATCGGCCGGTGATGGCGAAATTTGAAGAGATAGGGCCGCTGTCGCCACGACGTAAAGCTGAAATTCTTGAGCACGGTGACGGCGTTGATCTTCCTCGTGAGCCACGCGCATGGTAGCTCGGGAAAGGCTTCGAACAGAGGTTGTCCGATCACTTCGGCAGCCATCCGTCCGCTATGCGCCTCGAGGAAGTGGTTCCAGACCACGATGCGCATCTCTCGGTCTATCGTGAGAATACCGATATCCACGCGGTTCAGAACGAATTCGAGAAGCTCGGCAGCAGGCATCCTCTCGCTCATGGACCGCGCTAAAGAGTCGCCAAAAACCGCGCGATGGACAGCCGTAGCGGTTCGAACGACTCGGGAGTCAGAAAGGTGAGCAGATGGCACACGAACGATCTTGCCTCGAGGGCAAAATCGATTTGGATGAGGAGCGCCTGCTCGCAAACCGGCGCCCGGCCCGCAAAAACGCGATCGACCGCGACCCCTCTGCACAGGATGGCGGGGGGCGAAAAGTTCAGCAGATAGCCGAGCTGATGGGCGATGCCGTTCATACAGGCGCCGATCAAGATATTGGTAACGTCGAGGAGGAGTTCTTCCTTGACGCTTTCCGTGGTCTCGCGACTATGACCGAGAAGATCGGCGAGCTCATTGCATCCCTCTTCTCCGAAGAGAACGATGACCTCTCCCTCCATGTGGCCATAGAACGCCTGACGAACCGCCGAAACCTGGGGGAGACCGGGAAAGGCTTCGGACAGGCGCGCCGTAAGGCGCGACGTTTCGATGATGCTGATACGCGGAATGGAGAGACGAACGAACGATTCGAGCACGGTCGCCAGACCGGATGCCGCCGATCCCATCGCGATGTTGGAGATTTCCTGCAGCGCGTCCTTCTGGTCGGCGTCGAGAAACTCGTCGATCATAGGAGCCCATTCTCCCGCAGCAGCTTTTCGAGAGCCGGTACGTTGGCCGGTTTGGGAACGAACCCGATGGCGCCCAGCCTTAGAATTCTCGCCTGAGCCTCGGGTTGAATGTCTGCCGACATGACGACCACTTTGGGCTGCGCGGCGCCGTCTTTCTGCAGCGCTTCGAGCACCTGGTAGCCGTCGACCTCTGGCATCGTGAGATCGAGAAGCATGAGGTCGATCTTCTCGGTTCGGCAGAAGTCGAGCGCCTGCTGCCCTCCCGAGGCTTCCACCAGGTTCTCTTGCAAACTGGCGGGCAAGGCACGCTTGCACATGATCCGCGCGGTCTTGGAATCGTCAACGATGAGGACGCGCATGCAAATCCCCCCCAAACTCAAAGATGAAAACGGCTGGATACATCGGCGACCTGTTGACAGGCCCCCTTGACGAGTTGGGCGGCTTGCCGCGTAGCCGTCAGGCGCTGCGCGGTTTCCTCCATCATCTTGTTCTGATCGATGACAGCCGTGAAAATTTGAGTGATGCCCGCGTTCTGCTGGCTTACGGCAGCAGCGATCTGTCGTACGCCCTGCGAGCTCTCTTTCACGATCTTCGATAGCTCGTGCAGGTTTTCGCCCGACTCCTTGACCTGGAGAAGGCCACCTTCCATCCGCTGGCCGCCCGTTTCGGTGATGGTCACCGCCGTGCGAATGGCCTGGCTGGTGCTCTCCAGAATTTCCTGCACGCGATTGGTCGCCTGGATGGATTGGTCGGCCAAGCTACGGATCTCCCGTGCCACCACGGCAAAACCCTTGCCGTGCTCGCCAGAGCGGACCGCTTCGATGGCTGCATTGAGCGCGAGCATGTTGGATTGGTCAGCCAAGTCTTTGACCGTTTGGGTGATACTGCCGATCTGCATCGTGCGATCGCTCAGCTCCTTGATGCAGCGGGCGACCTCCTGAAATTGTGATCGAATATCGCTCAGCCCGCCTAGGCTGTGCTCGATCGCGCTTTCGCCCGATCGCCCTAAGGTGTCGGCCTGCTCGGCCACCCTCAGCACCACCTCCGCCTTTTGCGCGGCAAGCTGGGAGGTTTGCTTGATCTCCTGTGCGGTCGCCTGCGTCTCGTGCAACGCCGCGGCCTGCCGGGTGATCTGCTGCTCCGCTTCGTTCGAATGCTGGTCCATTTCCTTCAGCGCTTCGGTCAGCATGACCGCCGACTGCTGCAGCGTCTGGATCGTGTTTCGTAGATCGAGGAACTTGAGCATGCTCTTGATGCCGCCCAGTAGCAGCCCCATTTCGTCGTGCGTCTCCTGCCAGTCCATCGTTTCTGGTACTTCGCCGCGCGCGATGCGGTTGGCGACATCGACCACTTGAGCTATGGGTTGCGTCACCGTACGGAGAACCAGCCAACCCAAGAGCATGCTGAAGAGGACGGCCAGCGCCGCCGTGCCGAGCGCGGTGGTGCGGCGGAAAATGTCCCCCTTCATCCGCGTCTCGAGCATCTTGTCTTGTTCGTCGAGCAAGATTCTAAAGAGCCTGCCGTTGGAGCTGACTGCGCTTTGGACGGCTTTGGCGTACTCGGCGGGTGATATCGACGGCGTGTCTCGGCGGATGATGCGCTCGATGGTCAGGCCGAGCAGCGCATCGATGTCGCTCGTGACGATCAGCAGCTGAGGCATGGCCGTGCCCTTCAGCTGATTGTTGCGGTTGAAGTTCACCGTCTCGTTGACCGATGCCTCGACGTCGGCTTTCAAGCCATCCGCGGCGGCACGCAGCAGAGCAACTTCGCCGGCCAAATTTTCCCGCTCCTCGATGGTAGCGGTCTTTCGATTCAAAATGGAGTCGACTTCGTCTCCCATCTGGCTCGCGCGATCGATGATGTCGGGCCCTTTCAACAGGAACGCATCCATTGCGTAATAGGTGTCCAGATCCGGATCGAGAATCAATTTCGAGCTGTCTCCGACGTGCGTCATGAGCGCTCGAATGTCGGCGACGAACCTGACGTGAGCGTCTTCGCTCGTTTTGGCATCACTCAGCTTGGTGAGCTGGTCCCAGGACGCGCGGAGGGCGTCGGGGGAGGATGATTGACGGTTGCGTTCTCTCATCTCGCGCGGGCCAGTCTTCAGCGCAGTGGTCAGCCTGGCGTCGATCTGTTCGAGAGCTTTGAACATGACGCTCAGCTGTGCATCCGCCTTGATCAGGTCGGCCTTGGCCGCCGTTTGACCGGCAAATTGGCGGCGGGCCGCGGACTTGCGCAAAAGAGCCGCTTCGAGGGCGTCGGCCGTGGGGCGAAGGTATTCGTCTCCGTAGCGCTCCCAACGGGCAAAGTCGATCTTGTAGTTCTTTTCGTCTAAGAGGTAATGCATCGTCAACGCGAGCGGGAGCGTGAATCCGAGCGCGATGAGCGCGATCTTTTGCCAAATCCGAAGTCGACCTAAAAGACGTATGGCGAGTCTCGTCAGCATGCTTTCAAATCCTTCCGGCCGCTGCCCGCTGGGGAGGGCGGCTTTTGAATCTTCGATGTGTGGTGCCTGGGATGCCCCGGTTCATGGAGCTTTCCTATGCGCTAGCGATGCGCTGCTTGGTTTTTTGCCGCATCCGCGTCGGGGTGCGGGTCGTTCTGACGACTGTCCGTTGCCAGTTGGACGCGGTTTCGGCCCCCGCGTTTGGCGAGATAAAGAGCGTGGTCGGCCCGTTCGATGAGCTCGAGGGGCGTCTCTTTATCGATGTAGGTAGCCACGCCGACGCTGACCGTAATTCGTTCGGGGCCGCCCTCCACGGCCGGAAGCGCCTCGACGGCGGCGCGGATTCGCTCGGCGACGACATGGGCGCCTTCGAGCGGCGTATCGTTCATGACAACGACGAATTCCTCCCCGCCCCAGCGCCCAGGGATATCGATACGGCGCAAGCTTCGCTGCAGCGTTCCCGCGACGCGCCGAATGACGTCATCGCCCACATTGTGACCAAAGCGGTCGTTGACGGATTTGAAGTGGTCAATGTCCGCGATCAAGACCGAAAGGGCATGACGATGCCGGGAGGCGCGTTCGACATCGAGGTCCAATGCCGAGTTGAGACGACGCCGATTGTAAAGACCCGTGAGAGCGTCGGTCTCGGCCAGCAGCTTGGTCTGCTCCATGAGAAACTGCGTCTTGGCGACCATGCCCAGCTCGCGCGCGAGAAGCGCGAAGGTCAAACGGTCGCTCGGTGTGATCGGTTTCGAGCCCGAGAAAGTCACGATTTTGCCGAGGAGTTCCGAGCCGGCATGAATCGGGAATGAAAAGGATTCCGTCGGGCGAATCTGAATATCGGGACCCGTCGGACCCGTGGCGATCGTTTCGGCCTCTGCGCCTTCCGGAACTCCGAGGACGCGCAGGCCGGCCGCATCGTCGGAGGGCCACGGGTCACGTGCATGAATGACGAACCTTGGTGTACTCGGCCCCTCGAGTTGGACGAGCAGATAGCCGTAAGTCGCGACGTCGCCCGCCAGCTCGGCGATGGCGCGCGCGAACGCGCCGTGGTCGGCGGCGCTCGCCAGCTGCCGGACTTCCGATGCAATGACCGCATCGAAGAGCACGTCGTCCAAGACGCGGCACAGCCGTTCCATGCTGCTCGCGGGCTGCGCCGGGCCCTTCGATTTTCGCCCGGTGGCGCGACTTCGGTCGAGCGCGCGTGCAATTTCACCGACGAGCGTGTGCCGCATCGCCTCCTTGGCAACGTACGCGGTGACCCCCGCGCTTCGTGCCCAGAAGCGACTGCGTGGATCGTCCGATCCCGTGAGCAGCACGACGGGTACGTCGGCCGTCGCGGGGTCGTTGCGTATGAGCCGGCACAATTGGACACCGGAGAGCGCCCCCATCGTGATGTCGGACACGACCAGGTCGTACGAACCTGCCAGAAATTTCTCGAACGCGGCTTCGCCCGACGCGGCAGAGTCGACTTCATAGCCGGCACTGGTCAGGAGCGATGTCGTGATGCGAACGATGGAGGCGCTATCGTCGACGACGAGCAACCGGGCAGCGCGCGGTTTCCCATCGACACCTGCCATGACCTCCGTTGCCCCCACGGAACCCTCCCCTGCACTGTGTAATCGGCGGCGCAAATGGCCCACTTGAGCCGCGCTTGTTACCCATGTTGCGGGCGTTTCGATGCGCTTTGCAATCGATAGTATTGCCGACAGTGTGGGGGCCAGTGAGGAAATGCGACCCATGTGCGAGCGTGGCTGGCGCACGGAGCGACGCGTCGATCCGGCTGTTGCGAACGCCTCCGCCGGCGTCGCGCCGCCTTCAATGCGTCGCGGCGGCGTGAACCGGTGGCATGGACACCGCTACGTTGACTTCTGGAGCCATTTCGCTACGCGCGAAGCGGAATTCGACCCGGGTGCCTTTCCCCGGTTGGCTCGAAATTTTGAGCGTACCTCCCCGCGCCTCACACGCGTCAAAGAAGGTGGAAAGAACGCCGGGGTTCAGGTGGCGATGTTGACCGGCGAGGGGAAGCATTCGATGATCGAGCGAGCGAAAAAAGCGGGCGCCAAGGGTTGGATCGTCAAACCCTTCAAAGCGGAGCTGTTATCGGCGGCGGTACGCAGGCTCGTCCTGGAGTGAGCTCCCGCCAGGAGCGATGATCACCAAGCGACCACGCAAAGAATGATAGGGGAAAATGGAAACCCTAGAAGCCCTTAAACTCGTCGACAAGATCGCGGAAGAGGCTTGCACGAGCCTCTTTCAAGCGTACGGAGTGCCGCTCGAAACGGTTTCAGCGGCGGGTATACGGCTGCCCCGACGCTGAGCGCGGTGATCGGGTTCAGCGGGCCGAAAATTCGGGGGACGTGCATTCTGGCGGCGAGCGAGTCGCCTCTCAAAATGTCCGATCCCATCGGAGGCCCACCTCGAGCATGGATCGCGGAGCTTTCGAACCAGCTCGTCGGCCGCATCAAAAATAAGCTTCTCGCCCATGGGGCGGAGGTTGATGTGACGACTCCCGTCGTGCTCCGCGGCGAGCTGCTTGCTCCGCTCGATGCCCGAAACAAACTGCCCCCGCGTGCATTCGCCTCGGAAGGGGGCAACGTGTTCGTGTGGATCGAGCTCGACACCGATCCGACGCTCGTGCTTTCGCTGACGCCGCGCGGCGGCGGCCGCGGAAGAGGGCGATGCGATGATGTTCTGATTGCAACGCGATACGGATCGCGATCCGTCAAGTCACCTTGGGCGGCGGAACGTTGGTGACCGTCCAATACAAGCCGAGTTGACGCGTAGCGGCGACGAACTGATCGTAGTCGACCGGCTTTCGCACGTAGCTATTGACGTGGTGATCATAAGCGGTGAGGCGATCCTTGTCCTCGTCCGATGAAGTCAGCACGACCACGGGCAAATGCCGGGTCGATGCGGAAGTGCGAATCTCCTTGAGCACTTCGAGCCCTCCCAGGCGCGGCATCTTCAAGTCGAGCAAGACGACCACCGGGCCCATTCGCGCATCGCGACCTTGGTGGGAACCCCTCCCGAACAGGTAGTCGAGCGCTTCGACGCCGTCTTTGGCGCGCACGATCGGGTTACTGATCTTCGCCTCTTGGAATGCCATGCGGGTGAGGTCCGCGTCGTCGTCGTTGTCTTCGACCAGCAGAATGACGTCTTTGTTCATGGTTGCGGCTCTAACGTAAAGTAGAAGGTGGCGCCGTGCTCCACTTTCGAGTCGGCCCAGACACGGCCCCCATGGCGCGCCACGATCCTTTGCACCGTGGCCAAGCCTACTCCGGTGCCTTCGAAGTCCGCTTGCGAATGCAGCCGCTGAAATGGAGCGAACATCTTTTTGGCGTAGGCCATGTCGAAGCCGACCCCGTCGTCGCGTACGAAGAAAGTCGGAGGCGTCGCGCCCGGCATGCAGCCCACGACAACGCGAGATTCCTGGCGTTTGCTCGTGAATTTCCAAGCATTGCCCAGCAGATTCACGAGGGCTATCGACAGAAGCGCGCCGTCGGCGCAGGCCTCGAGGCCCGCTTCGATGTGCACGTCGACGTGCCGGCTGGGATCGGCTCGGCGCAGTTCGTCGACGATCTCCTGGGCCATCGCGCTGAGGTTGACCGTCTCGCGCCCGATCGTCCCACGCGAGATGCGCGATAAGCGCAGCAGATCGTCGATGAGGACCGACATCCGCGTCGCCGCGACTCTTACCCGCTCGAGATAAGAGCGTCCCTCGTCGTCGAGCTGGTCGTTCTTCTTGACGAGAAGGGCCCGACTAAAACCGTCGATGGCCCGCAGCGGTGCGCGCAAATCGTGCGAAACCGAGTAGCTGAATGCTTCGAGCTCCTTGTTGGCACGTTCGAGCTCCTCGGCCCATTGCCGACGAACTCGCGCAAGATCGAGATGAGCTCGAATGCGGGCCAATAGCTCGCGCGCCGAAAACGGCTTGACGAGATAATCGTCGGCACCGGCGTCGAGCCCTTCCAGCGCCGATTCTTCCCCCGCGCGGGCCGACAGGAGAATGACCGGCACGGCTCTTGTTCGCGCGTCGGCTCGCAGCGCCTTGAGAAGGCCGAAGCCATCGAGTCCCGGCATCATCACATCGCTCAGCACCAGCTCGGGTAACTCGCTCTGCGCCGCTTTCAACGCCGAGAGCCCGTCGGGCACGGCGAGGACCTCATACCGATCGCCGAGCAGGCGACTGACATAGTCGCGCATGTCGGCATTGTCGTCGGCCCAGACGATGCGCGGGCGATGCGCAGCGGAATTGATCGACATGCGGTCGCCGTTGGTAAGGACGTGGGGCGGCGGAGGCTCGGAAAGGATGCCACCCGCTTCGCGCCCCCACGGCATCGCTTCTTGGTGCGCCGGTGCGCTCGCGGTCGTGCTCCGAGCCTCGGCGTTCATCAGCACCCGTTCACTCGATAGGTGCGCACTGCCAGTTGGAACGGCGACGGTAAACGTGGTGCCCGTGCCCTCCTCGCTTGCAACTTGCACCGTGCCTCCGTGCAAACTGACCAGCTCGTGGACGAGAGCCAGACCGATTCCCGTCCCCTCATGCGTTCGCGATTTCGCACCTTTCACGCGGTGAAAACGCTCAAAAAGGCGGGGCAGCTCTTCCTTGCCAATGCCCACACCGGAATCGGCGACGACGAGCTCGACCCGATCTGCACGCGACTGAAGCCCGACCCGGATGCCCCCCTCGAAGGTGTGCTTGAAGGCATTCGAAAGAAGGTTCAAAACGATCTTCTCCCACATCTCGCGGTCGACGTAGATCGGCTCCGCCGAAGGATCGCATGCTACGTCGAGCGTGAGGCCGGCCTTCTCGATCGCCGATCGGAATACGCTGGCGAGCTCGGCGGTATATGCCGCAAGATCGGTGGGCTGGTAGCTGGCCTGCATTCGCCCGGCCTCGATGCGCGAGAAGTCGAGCAAGGTGTTGACCATCTTCAGTAGCCGGAGCGTATTGCGGTGCGCGGTCTTGAGGCGCTCTCGACGCGCTGTCGGCAAAGGATCGACATGCTCGCGCAGCTCGTCCTCGAGCGGCCCCAGCATCAGCGTGAGCGGTGTTCGAAACTCGTGGCTCACGTTGGAGAAGAACGCGGTCTTGGCGCGGTCGATCTCGGCGAGAGCCTCGGCTCTTTTGCGCTCCTCTTCGTAGGCCCGCGCATTGGCTACCGACATCGTCACGCCCGCGCCGAGCAAATCGTAAAAAGCGCGGTAGGTCTCGTTGAGAGGGAGCCGCGAGCTGACACCTGCAACTAGGACGGCGACAGGCTGGTCGCTGCCGGGTAGCGTAATGGGCAACGACAGCACCGTCTGTGGGAGCTCGGGGTAGGGTCCACACGGCAGCGACAGCAGCGTCGCTCGTGCATCGTCGGTCACGAAAGCGGCGCCGGAGCGCGCGACTTCGGAGATGCCCCACAGCGACGGGTCGAAGTCGCGGAGCTCAATCGACAGCGGCGAGGCGGCCGTCCCCGCGGCTAACCCCGCGCGCGCGGTCAGCCGCGCTCGACCTTCCCCGCGGTCGAGACGATAGACGAGCACGAACGGCAGATCGAGGTTGGCTTCCGCCAGCGTTTCAACGCTCAGGGCGAACGCCTCATCGCTCGTTTTCGCCTTGGTTGCACGGGCGGCCAAGTCACGGAGCGTGCGGGTGCGCCGCTCGCTCAGCATTTTGGCGGTCGTTTCGGTGACCGGATGGAAAAGACCACCTACGCCGCCCGACTCATCGCGGATGGGGCTAAACGAGAAAGTGAAAAAGGTCTCTTCCAGGTAGCCGTTTCGATCGAGAAACATCCGCTGGTTTTCGAGGTACGAGGTCTCGCCGGCGAGCGCTCGCTCGAATGCTTGTCCAATGGCGGGCCATGCCGACGCCCAGCAAACACTGAAGTCCTGGCCCATCGATTCGGGGTGCTTGGCACCGCATATCGGCCAGTAACCGTCATTGTAAATTTGCGTATGACGAGGGCCCCACACGAGCGAAATGGGAAAGTTCGACGCCAGACAAAGGCTTACCGTCGTTCGTAGACTCTGTGGCCAGCTCTCGATCGGACCCAAGGGCGTGTCGCCCCACGCCATCGAGCGAAGGGTCTTGCCCATTTCGCCACCACCGATGAGCCATTCATTCTTGCTCTCGCGTGCTCCCGTCGCACGGGCCGCCAGCCTGTTGCCGTCGAAACCTTCGCTCATGAACCGACTTCCCCCTCCCGCCGGCTTCGTGAACGGCACGGGCCGCCCTACAAGACTACACGCCCGAGACACGCAGCGACGGTTCATCGCGTCGCGAAGACGGCTCGCGAAGACCGGCGGCCGTCACACCTTTGACGCGCGTCGGAATTGACACGCCTCGATCGATACGAGAGATTTGTAGATGGAGGGGTAGAGCTTGGGGACGAACAGCGAGGAAGGGCGACCCTTGCGTCCATTGCGGGTCCTCATCGTCGAAGACGCTGCGACCGACGCCGAGCTCCTTCTAGTCGAGCTCCAGGAGGGAGGCTTCGATGTCACCTTCGAGCGCGTCGAAACGCGCGCCTCCATGACGGCGGCGCTCGATCGTAAAGTTTGGGATCTCATCGTGTCCGATTACTCGCTGCCCGCGTTCAACGCGCTGGATGCCTTGTCGGTTCTCCAGAAGTCGGGCATCGATATTCCCTTGATCGTCGTTTCCGGAACGATCGGAGAGGAGAACGCGGTGGCAGCGCTGCAGGCCGGCGCGGCCGACTTCATCGTCAAGGGGAAGCTTGCGCGCCTCTTGCCGGCGATCGAGCGAGAGCTACGCGACGCGAAGCTGCGTGAGTCGCGCCGTCTGCTCGAAGACCAACTCCGGCAGGCGCAAAAACTGGAAGCTATCGGCAGTCTCGCGGGCGGAGTGGCGCACGACTTCAACAATCTGCTCTCCATCATCTTGGGCTACACCGCCATGATCAGTGAGGCGCTCGAGCCGAGCCACCCTGTGCAGAGTGATCTCGAGCAAGTGAAGATGGCCGGCGAGCGAGGCGCCGATTTGACGAAGCAGCTGCTCGCGTTCAGCCGGCGTCAGGTCTTGGAGCCGAGACCGATCGATATGAACGCGGTCCTCACGGGGATGCGCAAAATGTTGAAGCGCTTGCTCGGCGAAGACATCGAGCTGGCGCTCGTCACCTCGACCAAGCTCGCAAAGATCAATGCGGACCAGGGTCAGATCGAGCAAGTCATTCTCAACCTGCTCGTGAACGCGCGCGATGCGATGCCCGACGGCGGGGCCATCACCATCGAGACTTGCAACGTGAAGCTCGATGGGTATAGCGACTCGTCACCGTCACCGTATGCGGTGGAGGCCGGCGAATACGTGATGCTATCGGTCAACGACACGGGCCACGGCATGAGCAAAGCCACCCGGGAGCGCATTTTCGAGCCTTTTTTTACGACCAAAGAGCAGAGCAAGGGAACTGGTCTGGGATTGTCGACGGTGTTTGGAATCGTCAAGCAGAGTCGCGGGCACATCGCGGTCGAGAGTGAGGAAGGCAGAGGTTCTACCTTCCGAGTCCATTTTCCCAGCTTCGCGGAAGGCGCCGAGCGCGCGATCTCTCGTCCACCACCGCCAGTCACACTGCGCGGCTCCGAGGTCATCTTGCTCGTCGAGGACGACGAGCAAGTGCGCAATGTCGCCCGCGCCCTACTGCTCCGCTGCGGGTACCAAGTTCTCGACGCGCAAAATGGAGGCGAAGCCTTTCTCGCCTGCGAAAAGGCGGGCGCGATCGATCTCCTCATCACGGACCTCATCATGCCACGCATGAACGGACTCGAGCTCGGCGAGCGTTTGATCACGATGCGACCAGGACTCAAGGTGATCTACATGTCAGGGCATATCGGTTCATCGATCGACCCCCAGCGCGTGGTCGAAAACGGCTTTCCGTTCATTCAGAAACCGATCCGCCCCGACACCTTCCTCACCAAGGTCCGTGAAGTGCTCGACCAACCCGCCGCCCAAAACGCACTGGATTAGGCGCCCGCGGCGTTAGCGCTTCGATTGCCGCTGTCTCGTGAGCCTCATCATCGCGCCGGCGCGGCGACGGCGCGCCGCGAGCACTGCGAACATGAGGCCCGTCAGTGACAAAGCGGCCAGCGACGCGGGAGTTCCGCGCGCGGTCGCGCAGGCGCATCCGGACGATCCGCCATCGCTGCCACCTGCGCCTGTCGAGCTGGCGTCGCGAATACCGGCGTCCACGCCGCCGCCCGTCCCGGCGCCCCCGGTGCCGCCAGCCGATCCTCCGGAGCCTGCCGATCCGCTCGAGCCGGCATTGCCCGAAGCTCCGCCCGCGCCGCCGCCCGCGCCGCCCACGCCGCCCACGCCGCCCGTTGACGTCGCGTCGCCGGGGCGCGCATCGGTTCCGCCGCCCGCACCCGCGTCGCTCACACCGCTGCCGTCCGCGCGCGCGCCCGCGTCGTCGACGCCGCCATCCGTGCCGCCCGTGCCCGCGCCCGCGTCGTTGACGCCGCTGTCAGCGCCGCCCCTGCCAGCGTCGTTCACGCCGCCGTCGGCGCCGCCCGCACCCGCGCCGATGAGCAACAATATCGCGCCGCGAGCGGGAACGGTTCCGGTGTACCCGGTGGGCATGCTGCCGAGATCCGCGTGCGCCCACAGATCGCGCACCGGCTGGCTGCCCGTGAGCATGAGCTGCGCCCACGTGACGCTGACCGCCTGACCCGCGGCGCCGTGGTTGAACAGTCCTACCGCTTTGCCCCCCTCGACGTCGCGCGCCCAGATCTCGGTCCCGGAGCTGACGGTCCCCTGCCGCGCCACCATCTTCGCTCGCTGGCCGAGGCCGTCTTGGTTCACCGCCAGCACCTCGGTGTTGGTGAGCAGCGACTCCGTCGAAGCGTCGGCCGCGCCGGTGAGGTTCGCGCCCAGCATGAGCGGCGACGGGAGCAGCGCCCACAGCGACAACATGCTGACCTGCTCGTTTTGTGTGAAGCGGGTGTTGCGATTGGCGCCATCAATGGGACAGCGAGGGCCGAGGTGCCCGAGCGGCAACATGTCGGCATCGGGCCAGTGGCCCGCGCCGGTCACCACCTGCCACGAGTCCGAGAGCGTGAACATGTGATCGAGGTCACCCGCGCGATCCCAGAAATCGTCGGACATCCGCCACATGTTGGCGGTGGCCTGTGCGCGCGCCGAACCGGACAGTGGCATCGCGCCGGGCGAGAGACTGAGCACGATGGCGCGCCCGCTCTTGTCGATCGCGTTGCGGATGGCCTGCGCCTCGGCGTCGTGAAACGCCACGGGCGCGACGTTACGGACCATGTCGTCGACCTTGACGAAATCGATGCCCCACGCTGCGTACTGCTGAAACAGGGAGTCGTACCAGGCCTGCCCCGCCGCCATATCGCCGCGCACGCCGTACATGTCACTGTTCCAGGTGCAGGTGTCCCCCATGTTGGCGGCGTCGCGCGCCGTGAGAGTCGACCCCGCGATGGGCGAGGTGGCGTCGTACGCTTTGCGGGCGACGCCGCGCATGATGTGGATGCCGAAGCGCAGCCCGAGGGCGTGGATCTGATCGGCGAGCGGTTTGAAGCCCGCGCCGTTGGCGGCCGACGGAAAGCGGTTGGTGGCGGGCTGCAGCCTGCCGTTCGCGTCCATGGTGAGGTTGGTGTTCGTCCCCGATTGGTTCTGGTTCGATCCCGGCGCGTCCGGATCGTACCAGCGGAAGTCGACGACCACCGTGTCCCAGCCGAACGGCGCGAGGTGCTGTGCCTGCCAGTTGGCCTGCGCCAACATCTCGGCCTCGGTCACCGAATCGTCGAAGGAGTCGTAGCTGTTCCAGCCCATCGGTGGCGTCAGCGCCAGCGAGGTACCCACCGCGATGGTCACCGTTCGCTGGTCGGCGCCAGCCGCGTTGCTGACGCTCACCAACACGGGATAACGGCCGGCGGTGGCGACCGCGCCCGCGATGCGACCGGTCATCGCGTCCAGTGTCAAACCAGCCGGCAGCCCGGTCGCGGCATAGGTGAGTGGCTTGTCGCCAGATGCTGCTATCGCGTGGACGAGAGGCGCGCCCGGAAAAACGCCGACCACGGCCGCGCCATTGATGTGCGGCGCCACGGCGGGAGCGGTCATCGGAATCGTCGTCTTCGTCTCGGCAGCCGAGGCCGGCGTTCGCGATGGCACGACGGAGAGGACCACGACCCACGCGACGAACGGCAGCCGACCTAAGCGCATGACCCTGTAAGTGCACGAACAAAACGCGGGCGGCTCAGTTTTCTCGTTGCGATGAATAGGTGGGAATCGAATGGATTCAGAATGCGCCTGACACTTGAATTCCTCTACCCGTCGGCGAAACCGCCAAGAACGAACTGGCAGCGCCCGATACTGCGGGGCGTCGAACGTTCAGAAGGAGGTAAGCGCCTCCGAGAAGTCCCACCCCACCGGCGATGAAGGAAACCGTGCTCACCGTCGCCCACGAACGTCCCGAGGCACTGGCTTCAATGCCTGCGTCGGTCGGGCAGGTTTTCGCGTCCACCTTGCAGTCGCGTTGCACTTCATTCAAGCGCGACAACGCCAATAGTCCGGCGACTGAACCGACGCCGATCGCGGCAACGCCTGCCCCGCCGACCACCCACCCGAGGAACGGTCGGTCTCCGGTCGCGCGATCCGCTTCGGCTCGCGACACTGGAGCCGTCCCGCGCGGCGAACCAGGTTCGAGCGCGAGATCCACCGTTCGTCCCTCGCCCAGCATGACGTCGTAACGCCGAATGTCGTGACCGGGCGCCCGCACCTCGATCACATGAGCGCCCGGATCGGTCGGCTCGTTCTGATCGAGGGACGACAGCTCGATCTGCTGGGTATCTTTGAGCACCACCGTCCCTGTCGGCAACGGCCGAAGAGAATGCAGCCGCAGGTAAGGAACCCGTTTGCGCAGCGCGACCACCTCATTCTTGACGCCCGAGATGCGCGGATGGTCAGCCGGGAGACGCTCGTCCGCGAGGCGAAGAAGGCGAAGCGCCGTGGCGACACGACCGAGCTTTTCTTCGCATAGCCCCCAATTGATGAGCGTACCCGGCGTGGGATCGGCGGCATAGCTTGCAGCAAACTTCTCTCGCGCCCGGGCGCAATCGCCTACGCGCGCCAGCTCGAGCCCTTCCGAAAAAAGTAGATCGGCTTTGGGCGACGAGTCGGCGGCATAGGCGGACCGCTCACCGAACGCCGGCCCAATCACGAGGGCCGTGGCGAGGGCGAAAGAGTATGCGAATCGAGAACACGAAACGGTCGAGCGGGTTTGGATCGGCCTCATTGTCAATGCCTCGTCTCGACGAAATCCAGACGACCCGTGGGAGCCGGCACCGGCTGCGTCCGCACGGGTCGGCTGAGGGGTGAGACCTGAATTGGCGCGGCAGCGGACAATGCCGGTCTGGCGACGACCGGAGCTTCCCCTCTGGTGACGACCGGAGCTTCCGCGCTCGCTGCTGCAGTGCTGACCGGCGCGACTTGGTCGATCGTATCGGCGGACGGCGACGCTGACTCGGCTGAGGGCGCCGCGGACGCAGAAGGCAATGGCACGAGCGCTGCCGCCGTAACGTCGGCCGTGAGCGCGGGCTCCGCCGAATCGGCGTTCAAGTGGCGAACGGCGCGGCGCTGGACCTTCAAGGCCCAATGCCCGAGTGCGAAGAGAACGATCCCCAAAGACGCCGCGCTCACCACCCGAAACCGCGTCAGTGGCGAGCGCGCGGCCGATGGCGCGCGCGACAGGCCAGCAGAAAGGACCGTTGCTGCACTGGACGGCGCTTCGGGCGTCGACGCGATCGCGTGAGCCGCGCGGCGATCAGAGAGCGCTTGTCCGACGAGGAGAGAATAGGCCGAGGCAACCGCGTCCCGCATCTCGGCGGCAGTCTGGAACCGGTCCTCGGGTCGAAAGGCCAAAGCGCGGTCCAGCAGATCTGCGACGGGGGCCGGTACCGTCGCCTCGACTTCACGCACAGGTGGCGCCGGTTCGAATGCGATTCGTTTCAAGTGTGCGTAGGGCGTCGACCCTTCCTGCACGACCTTGCCGACGATGAGAGCAAATAGCGTCGCTCCGACCGAGAAGAGATCGGAACGCGCTCCGACGAGGTCCCATTCGCCGCGCGCTTGTTCGGGCGCAGCGAATCCGGGCGTTCCCATCACGATCCCTTGAAGCGTGTTGCCGCTACCCATCGCGCCAAAGCGCGCGATGCCAAAGTCGAGCACCTTGAGCTTCCCATCCGAGGTAAGAAAAAGATTTTCCGGCTTGATATCGCGATGGACGATCCCGTTGGCGTGCGCCGCCGCCAAAACCGACAAGAGACGCTTCGCGATCCAGAGGGCGTCCGTGGCCGGCAGTCGACCACCGGCGGCGCGGCAGCGTGCGGACACGGGCTCGCCCTCCAGAAGCTCCATCACCAGAAAGATGTTGCCCTCGTCGTCGACATCTTCGTCGATCACGCACACGGCATCGGGGTGGTCGACCTTGTTGGAGATGTACCCCTCTCGCAAAAAGCGCTCACGAGGGGCATCCTGCGACGAGAGAAGCGGATGCAGCATTTTGACGGCCACGCGATGGCCATTGCGGTGGGTCGCCGCGTAAACGGTAGCCATTCCTCCCACGCCAATGACCGCATCGAGGCGCCACTTGCCGTTGAGGGTGGTCCCGACACGACGTAGCGCGAGATGATCCAAGGCGGGATCCGCCATCGCTGTCCGCGCTTTCGCGCCAGCCTCTATAGGATCCTCGACAGGCGCACCACCTTAGCTACCGCTGCCGCGCGCCACATGCCCTCGGACGAAAGGTCGGGTCAACTGTGGAAGCTCGACCAGCATGTCTCGAGCGCGGCTCAGCGCACGAGGGTAGCCACGCGCGAGCGATTGGGACAGAATGCTCCCGCGATGCGCTTCCCATCACCTTGGTTGTCCCTCACCATCCTTCTTGCATGTCACTGCAATGCGAGCGTCACGAGCGATGCTCGGCCGGCGAGCGGACCTTCTGCGCCAACGCCATCGGGGCCCGCTGCCACGCCGGCGGCTGCCGTGAAACCGCCGCGCCCCACGAGCAAGGCCGGGTGCGACGCTTGCAAGGGTCTCTGGGCCAAGCACGGGATCGCCGACACCGAAAGCTGCATCTGCAAAACCAAGGATGCGGGAAAGGCCTGCCGCGATGGCGCCGAGTGCGAGGGAACGTGCCTCGTCGCCGACGACGCCAAGTTCGAAGTCGCCGTCCCCGGCCCTCCCCCGCGCGGGTTCTTCACCGGTCGATGCTCCGACTACGATGCGACGTTTGGGTGCCACCGATCGATCGCCAACGGCACGCGCGCCCACGGCCCCGTGGCGGAGGACGAAGCCGCTCAGCGGATGTGCGTCGACTGACCCTCGGCGTTGCGCCGGGCAATCGGGGTCAGAACGCGTTTATCCAGGCGTTGACATGAGCAAGATGGCGCCTGCCACCACCGACGATGCGATCGTAACGGGGACGCCCACTTTCAGATAGCGAACGAAGCCGATGTCGCTTTCCGCGGACGTCGCTTCGATGACGATGATGTTGGCCACCGAACCGAGAAGCGTGAGATTCCCGGCCAGCGTGGAAAAGAGGGCCGTGGCGATCCAGGCGAAATGCGGATCGGGAAGTCCTCGTATCCACGGCGCTGCGAGCAAGATGAACGGGACGTTGCTCACCACCTGACAACCGAGCATGAGGACGGTCCCGAGCGACGCCAGACCGCCGGCGCGCGTCGTGGGAAACAAAGGCGCCGCGACGGCGAGCGCGTCCGCCAAAACGCCCGTCTTTTGCAGTGCGGCCACGACAATGAAGAGTGCGCCGAAGAAAAGAAGGACTGTCCATCCGACGGCATCGAAAAGGCGCTCCGGGGCTCGTCCGCGCAGAAGCATCATGAGCGAGGCGCCGCCGAGGGCGCTCCACGCGAGATTCCCGCCCGCCAGAAATAAAACCGAGACCAGCGCCGTGCACGACAGCGCGACCGCGAGCCGCCATCGGCTGGGATGCACTTCGTAGCGCGGCAGCGAAGAAATCAAGGGCACGCTCGGCGCGGCGAGCTCGGCGCGAAAAACATAATGAAGCACGGCGCCCGTGGTGAGAAGCGCCGCGGCGGCGGATGGCCCGGCTCGCAGCAAGTACTCGCGATAAGAGATACCGGAGAGGTGGGCCACCAGCATGTTCTGTGGATTGCCGGCCAACGTGAGCGCGCTGCCGGCATTGGACCCCATCGCGAGTCCGAGCAGGTACGGCGCCCGAGCGCGCCCTGCCTTGCGCGCCACGCCATCGACGAGCGGCGCGAGGAGCAGGCATACGGAATCGTTGACGAGGAAAGCAGAGAGGATGCCCGACGCGAGCGTGACGACATAAAGGAGCGCGGTCGGCGAAAATTGCCGACCAAGGAGCCAATCGGTGCCGAGCTCGAAGAAGCCTGCTTCACCGAGCGACGCGGCCAGCAGCATCATCCCGAGAAGAAGCGCAATGGTGTTCGGCTCGACGGCAGCAAACGCCTCGACCGGGGAGAGTCCCCAGCGCGGACTGACGACGGAGAGCGCCACCATCGCCGTGGCTCCGGCCAGAGCGGCACCGGGCCTGCCAATGGGGACGACGTGCAGCCGGCGCGCAGCGATGAGCACGTACGTCGCGACGAAAATGGCTAGGACCGCCCACACGATTGGCGACGCGCATGAAAGAGGCCGCTACGCGCCGTGTCAAGCGATCCCGCATGGTGGTCCGTTCCCCGCCGCTAGGCTCACCTTTACGACGTGGCAGAGTCGCGCTACTCGCCACCGCATGAACATTCGCCTTTCCTGGGGTGCGCCGCTCCTCCTCACCGCTGCGGCCGTGAGCTCGTGTGGATCGTCTTCGACGCCGCCGCAGACGCCGATGAGCACCATGCCGCCTCCCGGGTTTGGACCCATGCCGCCACCAGCGGCCGCTCCGGCGACGCTGGCCGTCGCAGGCCCCGAGGCGAGCTCCATCACCTTCGAGCGGATGTCCCGCTGGCCGGAGCCGGGAGGCCATGTGCCACGCGCGATTGCGTTTTCGCCCGACGGCAAATGGGTGACGTATTTGCAAAGCGAAAAGCAAGACGAGGAGAACGCGCTCTTCGCATTCGACCGCAGCACCAAGCAGACCCAGGTGCTCTTGCGCGCCGCCGACTTGGTCAAAGAAGCCGGACCCATGTCGCGCGAAGAAGAGCTACGCCGAGAACGGCAGCGCCAGAAAATCAAGGGGATCAACGCCTACCATTGGGCGAAGCGGGCGCCGGTGATGGTCCTTCCCGCGGGAGGCGACGTCTACGTGCGCCAAGGCGACGGCAAGATCGTCAAGCTCACCAACACGCCGGACCCCGAGCTCGATGCGCGGCCGTGCGACAGCGGAGAACGCGTCGCGTTCGTGCGAAAAGGCGAGCTCTTCGTCGTCGACGTTGCCACCAAAGCCGAGACGCAGCTCACGCGCGGCGCGGCGGAAGGCGTGACGCGCGGGCTCAGCGACTTCAACGGGCAAGAAGAGTTCGACGAAGACAACGGATACTGGTGGTCGCCCAAATGCGACCGCATCGCGTACCTCGAAGTGGACGAACGCGGCGTGGAGCAGGTGCCCGTCGTCGGCTATCGCGAGAAGCGCGCCGATGTCATGATGCAGCGCTACCCCGCGGCGGGCGGCAAGAATCCCATCGTCCGCTTGGCGACGATCGAGCTCGCGACGCGGCGGACCACGTTCGTCGACATTCCAGGCGACAAAGATCGCTACCTGGCGCGGTTCGCCTGGGCGCCGGACGGGCGCGCCTTGTTTTTTCAAACGTTGTCGCGCGATCAAAAGAAACTCGACCTCATGCGGACGGATATCGGGGGAGGTGCGGCACGCGTTCTCGCCAGCGAGACTTCGCCCGCCTATGTCGAATTTGCGCAAGTCTGGCCCCTCGAGCAGTCGCAGCGCGTGCTCTGGCTGCGCGAGCGCGCCGGGTATCGCCATATCGATTTGCTCGACGCGAGCAGCGGAACCCGTGTCTCGGAAATCACGTCGGGCAATTGGGATGTCGAGAAGATCAGCGGCGTCGACGAAGCGCAGGCACGCGTGCTCTTTACGGCGACCAAGGACAGCCCCGTCGAACGTCACCTCTACGCCTCGTCGCTGGCCACCGTTGGCGAGCCCATCCGACTCACGCTCGAGCCGGGCAAGCACGAGGTCTACAAAGACGAACGCGGGCCGGGTTGGGTCGACCTTCATTCCGCGTTCGACAGGCCGCCCCACGCCGCGATCCACGATGCCAAGGGGGTCGTGGGCGAGCTTCCCTGTCCGCTCGATCCAGATTTCACCGCGCTCAGGATAAGACCACCGGATTTGATCACGGTTCGCAGCCCGAGCGGTGACCTGCTCTACGGATCGCTCTTGCGACCACGTCAGATGGTGCCCGGCCAGCGCTACCCGGTGGTGGTGATGGTCTACGGCGGCCCGCATGTGCAAACGGTGCAGAACCATTGGGCAGCGCAGCTCATGTGGCAGCACCTCGCCGATCGCGGCATCGTCGTGTTCCAGCTCGACAACCGCGGTACGCCGGGACGCGGGCGCGTCTTCGAGCAAGTCACTCACGGGAGGCTCGGCGAGCTCGAGCTTCAGGATCAACTCGCGGGCGTCGACTACTTGGCAACGCTGCCCTTCGTCGATCCCACCCGCGTCGGCATCTACGGGCACAGCTACGGAGGTTTCATGGCCGCGCTGGCGATGCTGCGAGCGCCGACCCGGTTCAAGGTGGGCGTGGCCGGATCGCCCGTCACCGATTGGCATCTCTACGACACCGGGTACACCGAGCGTTTCATGGGCCTGCCCGACAAGAACGGGACCGCCTACGCGCAGAACGACCTCTCCACGATGGCGGCGGCGCTGAAAGGCAAGCTCTTCATCTTGCACGCCATGATGGACGAGAACGTGCATTTCCAGAATTCGGCCCGCCTCATGGACGCGCTGACCCTCGCGCAAAAACCATTCGATCTTCTTCTTTTCCCCGGTGAACGGCACGGCTATCGCAATCCGCTCGTCCGGCAATATGCGGTGACACGCGTCGTCGACTACCTCGTGCAAAATCTCTGACCGATGCTGCGGCTCTACGACTATCTCGGCTCGGGAAACGGCTACAAGGTGCGGCTGCTGTTGCGACAGCTCGACATCGCGTTCGAGCGCGTCGAGGTCGACATCATGGCCGGCGCGACGCGCACGCCCGACTACCTGGCCAAGAACGCGAACGGCCGCATCCCGCTTCTCGAGATCAGCGCCGAAGAGCGCCTCGCCGAGTCGAACGCCATCCTTTTTTACCTCTCCGAAGGTACGGCCTTTTTACCCAAGGCGCGCTGGCAACGCGCCAAGGTCTTGGAATGGCTCTTCTTCGAGCAGTACAGCCACGAGCCGAACATCGCCACATCGCGCTTCTGGATCAAATTCTTGGGATTGAACGACGAGCGCCGCGCCGCTCTCGCGCAAAAGCAAAAGCTCGGCCATGCAGCACTCGACGTGATGGAAACACATCTCGGCAAGAGTTCCTTCTTCGTAGCCGACACCTATACGATTGCCGATATCGCCCTTTATGCGTACACGCACGTAGCCCACGAAGGCGGATTCGACCTGGGACCGTATCGCGCAGTGCGGGCGTGGCTGGAGCGCGTTCGCTCGCAACCCGGACACGTCCCGATCACCGCCAGCTGACCGCGGCGGTCAAGCTCCGCCTGGCGCAAGCGCGGGTGCCACCTCCGCCCTAAGATCGGCGAACGCAAACCGCCGGGAGCAGGCGCCGCGATCATGGTAGCTGAACCATGATGAAGACCGTTCTTGTCGTCGAAGACACGGAGGACCTGCGCGAAGCGTATATGGCGATCATCAGTCGAGAAGGGTACCGCGTCATCGGAGCCGCGAACGGTCAGCACGCTCTCGACATTCTGGAAGCCGGCGGTGATACGCCTTGTCTCATCGTTCTCGACTGGATGATGCCCGTCATGGACGGGCAGACATTCTTGACCGCCCTGCGCAAGACGCGCTTTGCCTCGCTGCCCATCGTGATCGTGTCCGCCTATGCGGCCGACGACGCCGGTCACCAGGTCAAGACCGTCGTCCAAAAGCCCATTTCGTATACAACCCTGACGCACCTCGTTCGCGAATATTGCGGCGACGAGTGAGCGCCTCTCGGACGCCCGACGAATCGTAGCCATCCCGATACCGATAACTCGATGCGCAGCGGAAACGCCCCGCGCTGACGCCACCCTGCGGTAGAATGTCGGTCCTTGTCGAACGACACGCCCGTCACCGTAGAGACCGCGCGCAAGCGCGTCGTCCTCTTCGTCTTTTTGACGGCGTTTCTCGATCTGATTGGCTTCGGAATCATCCTGCCGCTTCTGCCTTTTTACGTCGACTCGATGGGAGGCTCGGCGGAGACGGTGGGGCTCATCTTCATGTCCTTCTCGCTGATGCAGCTCGCTGCGACGCCACTCCTCGGGCGCATGTCCGATCGCTTCGGGCGCAGGAAGGTCATTCTCCTCAGCCTGGCCGGCAATGCGGCGGCGATGATCGCGTTCGCCCTTGCTACCAAGCTGCTCTGGCTCCCCTTGCTGTTCGCTTCGCGCATTTTTGCGGGGGCCACCTCGGGCAATCTCGCAGCTTGCCAGGCCGCCATTTCCGACGTGACCAACGCGCAGAATCGCGCCGAAGCCATGGGGCGGCTCGGCGCGGGGATCAACCTCGGGCTCATCTTGGGTCCGCTCCTCGGCAGCACGCTTTCCGAGATTGGCGCCTGGGCGCCGCCGCTCGGGGCCGGCGCGCTGGCCCTCGTCGATCTCGGCTTTGCCTTTTTCCTCATGCCGGAGACACGCCGCACCGCCGGCGGAGTGGGGGCGGCCGAGGGCGACCGAATCGCCTACCCGGCTGCAGCGGACGCAGTCGTGCCGGCAGCGGTCATCACGTCGGGAGAACACATCGGGCTCGGCGCATCGATGCCACTGCGCCCCTCGCAAGGACCGCTCTTGCACGCGCTGCGAAACCGCGCCGTCATCGCGGTGCTCCTCGCTCACTTTCTCACCTTCCTCTGCATTACCAACATGCAGGTTGCTCTCGGCCTGCTCGCAAAGCGCGAGCTCGATTGGGGCACGCGTGAAGTCGGCGCCCTCTTCTCGATGTTCGCTCTCTTGAGTTTTTCCGTGCAGGCGTTTTTCATCGGGCGGCTCGTGCGTCGATTTGGCGAGGCGCCGCTCGTCATGGTCGGCTCCGCGAGTATGGCCGCAGGCCTCGTTCTCATTGCCCAAGGCCACAGCGCCGCGACGCTCTTCATCGGCGTGGCCATTTTCGGAGCTGGATTTGGTATGACCCTGCCGGCCTTGGCGAGCCTCGCGTCGCTCGCGGCGACCGAGGGAACGCGGGGATTCGTGCTGGGAATGGCGCAATCGTCGGGCGGCCTCGCGCGCGCGCTCGGGCCGGTGCTGAGTGGCATCCTGTTTCGCAGGGTCGCACCATCCGCGCCTTTTCTCGGTGGAGCGGTCGCCGCGCTTCTCTGCGCCGCCGTCGGGACGACGCTGCGTACGACCGGCCGAAGGTCATGACGCCGGGCGACGCGCGGTTGCAGCGCGCCCTCAGTCGATGGGACGCCATCGCGGTCGCCGTTGGATCGGTGGTGGGCGTCGGCATCTTCCGCACGACGGGTCAGGTCTACCGGGCCGCGGGCGGAGGTTGGCAGGCCATGTTGGTGTGGCTCGTTCTCGGCGCGCTCAGCTTGGTGGGCGCGTACGTCTATGCCGATCTCGCGACGCGCGTGCCGGAAGCCGGGGGGCCTTACGCGTACGTGCGAGTCGCCTTCGGTCGTTTCGCGGGATTCGTGGATGGCTGGTTCGCCGTCGTCGTCGGCAATCCTGCCCGCCAAGCCACGGGCATCGCCCTCATCGGCGAGCTCCTTGCGCGCATGCTCGGCGTCACCACGCCCCGCGTGATGGCGGTCGGCACCGTCATCGTCTTGGCCGGTCTCAACTGGATCGGCGTCAAAGCCGGAGCGCGCTCGCAGAAAATATTCACGAGCGTCAAGCTTGCCGCGCTGGTCGGCGTCGTCGTTCTCGCGTTTTGGCCACAGGGCTCGCCCCCCACCGACGCCGTTGCGCCAGCCGCTCTTCCGGCGCTCCCCTTCCTCTTTGCGCTCACCGGCGCGTGGTACGCCTACCTCGGCTGGGAAGACGTGGCATTGCTCGCCGAAGAATTGCGATCGCCGAAGAAGGACCTGCTCGTCGTCTTCGTCGGGTCGGTCACGATCGTGGTCGCGGTGTACCTGCTCGTCAATGCCGCGATTCTCTATGCCGCCGACGGTGGACCGCTGGCCGGAGCGGAGCTGCCCGCGCTCGAGATCGCTCATCGCGTGCTCGGCCGGCGCGCCGATCAGATGATGTCGGGGTTCATGCTGGTGTCGATGGTGGGCGCCGCGGCAGAGGGCATCATGGTGCGGCCGCGCTTCGCCTTCGCCCTGGCGCGCGATGGCTTCGCCCCGCAGGTGCTCACCAGGGTGAACGAGGGAGGGACGCCGACGGGGGCCCTCGCGCTGCACGCCACGCTCGTGGCGGCGCTCCTTCTGTCGGGCTCATTCCAGTGGATCCTCTCGCTGTTCGTTTTTGCGCAAGCGGTGCAGTCGTTCTTCGAATCGGCGAGCTACTTCATCATCCGCCGCGGCATTCCCGCCGCGCAGCTGACACCGCTGCACCCGGTCCTGCCCGCGCTTTTCGTGGCCGCCAACGCCACCTTGGCCGCGTGGGTGGCGTGGCAAGAACCAAGGAGCATCCTCTATGCGTTGCTCGCCCTGGCCATTGCGGTGATCGCCTACCGATTGCGGACACTCTTTCGCGTGAGCGCCTGAAACGGCTCCGCCCGAGCGCCCCCTCCGCCACGCCACTTGACAAGATTTCGCCGCTGGGTCAGGTTAGTCGAACGACTAAGTCGTATGACTAAGGCGATCGCCTAAGGCAGGCGACGAGCAACGACCAACCTCACAAGCAAGGAGCAAAACCATGTCGGTGGACCAAACGAAGCTGAACGAATTCATGGGTAAAATCGTGGGCGACTTGGGGGCCACCATGAGCAGCGCACTGCTCGTCCTCGGCGACCGGCTCGGTCTCTACAAAGCGATGGCAGCCGCGGGACCCGTCACATCGGGGGAGCTGGCGAAGCGCAGCGAAACGTCAGAACGCTACGTTCGCGAGTGGCTCGACGCGCAAGCGGCATCCGGATACGTGACCTACGATCCGACGAACAAGCGCTACACGCTGCCCCCCGAGCAGGCCTTCGCGCTGGCCAACGACGAGAGCCCGGCCTCGGTCGCAGGCGCCTTTCACATGGCGAGGGCGATGTGGAGCGCGCTCGACGTGATGGAGGAAAACTTCCGCACCGGCCATGGTCTCGAATGGGGACACCAGCATCCGTGCCTCTTCGAGGGGACCGAGCGCTTTTTTCGGGCCGGCTACCTGGGCAACCTGATTGGCTCGTGGATCCCGGCCCTCGACGGGGTGAAGGCCAAGCTCGAGACAGGCGCCAAAGTTGCGGACGTCGGCTGCGGGTGCGGTGCGTCCACGATTCTGATGGCGCAGGCGTTCCCCCGATCGAAGTTTCACGGGTTCGACTACCACCAAGGCTCGATTGATATTGCCGAGCGGCGCGCGAGGGAGGCCGGCGTCTCCGATCGCGTCACGTTCAGCGTCGCCAAATCGACGGACTATCCGGGCACCGGCTACGATCTCGTCGCGCACTTCGACTGCCTGCACGACATGGAGGACCCCGCTGCCGCCGCCAAGCACACACGCCGAACGTTGGCCAAGGACGGCACCTGGCTCGTCGTCGAGCCCTTCGCCAGCGACAAGGCCGAGGAGAACCACAACCCGGTCGGGCGCGTGTTCTATTCCGCCTCGACGTTGCTGTGCGTGCCCCATTCGCTGGCGCACCAGGGGCCGGGCCTCGGTGCCCAGGCGGGTGAAGCGCGGCTACGCGCCGTGATCGTCGATCAGGGTGGTTTCACGCGATTGCGTCGCGCGACGCAGACCCCCTTCAACCTCATTCTCGAAGCGCGCCCCTGATTGGCGCGGGAGGCCAGGTGCGGCCGGCGCGTCGTGATGACGCGACCGGCCGAACTGCGGTAATTGACGAAGAGCGAATGACGACTCCACCTGACAAAAGCAAGCGCGGCAAATCAGAACGAGAACCGTCCCACGGTCCCACGAGCGATCCGCGCACCAAGCTCCTCGACGCGGCCGAGCGCCTCCTCATCGAGGTCGGCCACGGCGCCGTCACGACCCGCTTACTCAGCAAGGAGGCCGGCCTCAACCAGGGGCTCGTGCACTACTACTACGGCTCGATGGAGGAGCTCTTTCTGGCGGTGCTCGAGCGCTTCACCGCCCGGCTCATCGTCCGCCAGCGCGCCATGTACGCCGCCGACACGACGTTCCTCGTCAAATGGCGCAAAGCGATGGGATTTCTCGAGCAAGACTTGGCTGCCGGCTATCCCAAGATTTGGCTCGAGCTGCAAGCGATGGGATGGAATCGGCCAGCGATGCGAACGCGCCTCGCGGCCGTGCATGATCAATGGATCACCGTGCTGACGGATGCGTTCTCGACGGCGATGAAACACTACGGGATCGTGAACCACCCCTTGTCCGTCGAAGCGCTGGTGGCATTGGTTGCGACGTTCAACGAGGGAATCATGATCGAGCGCCTGTCGGGCATCAAACGTGGTCACGCGTCGCTCTTGCGATCCATCGATCGTTGGCTCGCGTCGCTGGAGGCGGCGGCCCGATGAGAGCGAGAGAGCCGGACCAACAAGGATTCGTGGAGAGAGGCAGCGTGCGGGTTGGGTACGAGGTGTTCGGCGAGGGGCCGCGCACGATCGTGTTCTTGCCCCCGTGGTCAATCGTTCACTCCCGGATCTGGAAAGCGCAGGTGCCGTATTTCGCGCGCCACATGCGGGTCATCACCATCGATGGTCGCGGCAATGGGCGATCCGATCGCCCCGCCAGCCCCGGAAGCTACGACGATCGCGAGTTCGCCGCCGATGCGCTGGCAGTGCTCGACGCCGTGGGTGTCGAGCGCGCCGCCATCGTTTCTTTCTCGGCGGGCGCGTATTGGCATTTGATCCTCGCCGCCGAGCACCCGGAGCGGGTGGAGGGATCGATCTTCATGGCGCCGGCGGTGCCGCTTGCGCCTCGTCATGCGGCGCGACATTTCGACTTCAATGCGCAACATTCCGATCACGAGGGGTGGAAAAAATACAATCGCCATTATTGGCTCGCCCACTACCGCGATTTTCTCCAGTTCTTTTTCGAACAGGTCTTCTCCGAAGCGCACTCCACCAAACAGATCGAGGACTGCGTTGGCTGGGGGCTCGAGTCCACTCCGGAGATGCTGATCGCCACCGCCGAAGCGCCCGGCTTGTCAGCCGAGCAGGTGCGCGAGCTATGCACGAGGGTCAAGGGCCCGGTGCTCGTCCTTCACGGCGATGAGGACAAAATCGTGCCTCTCCGACGGGGCGCCGCGCTGGCCGAGGCGATCGGCGGCAAGCTCGTCACCCTCGAGGGCGCGGGGCACGGCCCCATGGCCCGCGATCCGGTGAAGACCAACCTGCTCCTACGCGACTTCGTCATGCCGCGCCCGCCCGCGGAGCGGTGGACTCGCGCGGTGAGGCGGCCAAAGCGGGCACTCTTCATCTCTTCGCCCATCGGGCTCGGTCACGCGCAGCGCGACGTCGCCATCGCCGACGAGCTGCGCAAGCTGCATCCAGGCCTACAGATCGATTGGCTCGCGCAAAGTCCCGTCACGCGAGTGCTGGAAGCACGCGGCGAGCGCATTCACCCCCAAAGCGCACAGCTCGCCAGCGAGTCCGCTCACATCGAGAGCGAGGCATCCGAGCACGACCTCCACTGCTTTCAAGCTTGGCGCCGCATGGATGAGATCATGGTCGCCAACTTCATGGCCTTTCACGATCTCGTGCAGGACGAGAAGTACGACGTGTGGGTCGGTGACGAAGCCTGGGAGGTCGATTATTTTCTGCACGAGAATCCGGAAGAAAAACGCGCGCCTTACGTTTGGCTGACCGACTTCGTCGGCTGGCTTCCCATGCCCGACGGCGGCGCGCACGAGCAAGCGCTCACGGCCGACTACAACGCCGAGATGATCGCGCAAATCGAGCGCTTTCCGCGCGTGCGCGATCGCGCGATCTTCGTCGGCGAGCCTGACGACATCGTGCCCGATCGGTTCGGGCGCGGTCTACCGGAAATCCGCGCGTGGACCGAAGAGCATTTCGATTTCGCCGGCTATGTCACGGGTTTCGATCCCGCTGATTTTTCCGATCGCGCAGCACTGCGCACCGAGCTCGGTTACCGCGAAGACGAACGGATCTGTATCGTCACGGTGGGCGGCTCGGGCGTCGGACGTTCGCTCCTCGAGCGCGTCATGGCCGCGTTTCCCGCGGCGAAGCGTCAGATCCCCGCGCTCCGCATGGTCGTCGTGGCCGGGCCGCGCATCGAGCCCTCATCGCTCGGCGTCAAGCCTACCGCCGGTCTCGAGGTGCGACCCTACGTCGATCGACTCTATCGTCATCTCGCCGCTTGCGACCTCGCCGTCGTACAGGGCGGGCTCACGACGACGATGGAGCTTGCCGCGAACCGGCGCCCATTCATCTACTTTCCGCTCCGTCACCATTTCGAGCAAAACTTCCATGTGCGCCATCGTCTCGATCGATTCCGCGCCGGTCGCTGCATGGACTTCGACCGCTCGGGCCCGGCCGAGATCGCAGCCGCCATCGCGGAGGAAATGGCACGACCGGCATCCAATGCAGCCGTCGACGGGGGCGGGGCAGCGCGAGCAGCTGCAAAGATCGCCGAATTGCTCTGACGCGAGCGACCTTTCACGGTCAGAAACGGTCACCCTTCGCGATCGCCGCCGTCGGTGAAGCTCGGCGGCGGGTTGGCCGTGGAAGGGTCGGCCTTGCGCGGCTGAACCGAGGGCGCACCGGACGGCGCGGAGTTGAAACTGCTAATCCCGATCGGAACGAGTCGTACCAAAACGATCGTGGTGGCCGCGGCCGAGCTCCACGCCAGAGCGCGCCAGGTACGCGAGCGTCGCACGCGCGCCCGCGTTGCTCGCGCGAGCACGCGCCGCTCACGCGGCGCATCCCAGCGCGGATCCATCGACTCTCGCGCCGCCGCGATGTGCCTACTCATCGTGTAACTTCCTTTCAAGCCGTTCGTCGGCTTCGGCGATGCGCCTCTTGACGGTGGCGAGCGACACGGCGCACGCAGCAGCAACGTCCTTGAGCGGCTGCTGCTCCACCCGGGCGAGCACCCACGGAATGCGCATCTGATCGGGCAACCGATCGAGGGCATCGTAGAGCTCGTCGACGAGTCTCCGGTCGGCGGGATCCGATGCCCGCGCCGCCATGTCCGCTATCTGGCCGCCGAACCAGCGCCGGCGCCGCCGCCGAACCAGCGTCCGCCGAACTCGGCGCACCGCGATGATCACGAGCCAACGCCGGATACTGGCGGGCTCGTGCACGCTGGCGATCCCATCGGCGGCGTCGACGAACGTGTCTTGTACGATGTCGTCGAGCTCGGCGTCGTCCCCCATGAGGCGGTAGACGACGCGCGCGACGTAAGCGGCATGACGCAGATAGAGCTCCGTAAAAGCACCTTCGTCATCGCTTTGGATGCGCACCACGAGGCCGGAATCGTCGACGGGGCCCGGGAGGACGGCCAAGCGCAGGGGTCTCACAATCATCCAGTGGCTCCCCGAGGGGTCAATCGGCTCAAAATCTTTTCACCGTCAAAAACGAAGACCCCTGTTCCAAAGTGACGAGCGCTCGGCCGAGGCAAATGGGAAAGCGTGAGCGTGGCAACCCATTGTCGAATACCTTCGTACTTTGACATTGGCGCGCGGAGGAAGTCGTCAAGCGGTTTCGGGCCATCGTGGAGTCCACGGACGATGCCATCGTGAGTGAGACGCTCGACGGGGCAGGCAGACCTCGAGAGGCGCGCGTACCGTGCGTCCGCTGTCCTGCCGATTCACGTGACGCCATGCCTCGCGGAGGCAACCTCACCATCGAGACTTCGAATAAGGTAAGGGGACGGGACTCGGCCTTTCGACGGTTTTCGGTATCGTGAAGCAGAGCCAGGGTCACATCTTCGTTTATAGTGAGCCGGCACTGGGCACGACATTCAAGGTCTACTTTCCGCGAACGGACCGCGCCATCGAGCACCTCACCTCGATTGTGCCCGAACCCACCACGCTCCGTGGCACCGAGACCGTCCTCTTGGTCGAGGACGACGAGCAGGTCCGAGCAACGAGTCGCGCGATTCTGCAGCGCAATGGATAACAACGTGCTCGACGCGCAGAACGGTGGCGAAGCCTTTCTCGTAAGCGAGAAGCTCAAGGCCAAGATCCATCTCCTCCTCACGGACGTGGTGATGCCGCGCATGAGCGGGCGGGAATTGGTGGAACGTCTGGCCCCAACGCGGCCCGAAATGCGGGTCCTCTTCTCCTCTGGTTATACGGGGGATTCCATCGTCCACCACGGCGTGCTCGACGCCGGTATTGCATTCCTCCAGAAGCCGATCACACCTACCGCACTGCTGCGCAAGGTGCGGGAGATACTCTCGGCCGCGCTAGGCGCGTGACCGCAAGATTGTCGTAGCAGCTCGCGGGGTCATCCCACTCGACCGTGGTGCCGCCGAGTTGCCGCTTGCTTTGTGTCTTGCTAGGAGCTCTGGCACGACCACCGTGAGCCCTTTCGCCGCGACAGCGCGCATAGAGCGTGGAGTTGACCCATGACAGCAGGTCCCGACACGACTACGAATGCTGGGCGTCAGCGCCGGCCCGACGAATCTCCGCCCCCCGAGACACAACCGGCACGACCGTGGCGGACGGAGGGGCTTCCCAAGAGTCAGGCGCCCAAGCCGAAGCCGCGCTGGGTGAGGCTCGGTGCGTGGCTTTCGGCCTTCCTGCTGCTCTTCGGTGTTTTGGAGGCGCAGGATCGACTCTCCGGGCCGCAGGCCGTGCCGTACACGGAGTTCAAGAGCGCGGTCGCCGCCAAGAACGTGGCCCAGGTGTTCGCGCGCGGCGATTCGATCGAAGGGGAGTTGAAAAATGCCGCGCCGCTGCCGGGCGCGAAGGATCGCACTTATCGGCAGTTCACCACCGAGCGGCCGACCTTCGCCAAAGACGATCTTTTGGCCGAGCTCGGCGCGAGCGAGGCCACCGTGCGCGCGACGCCGGTCGTTCAGCAGCGCGGCTTCTTGACGAACCTTCTCATGTCGCTCGCGCCGATCCTGCTTTTGGTCGGGTTCTCGGCTTGGATGTTCCGGCGCCAGCAGAGTGCGATCGGGGGCGGTCTGCTCGGCAAAAAACAGAGCCGCATCGATCCGGAGACGGTCCGCGTCACGTTCGATGACGTAGCGGGCATCGACGAAGTAGAGGCCGAAATCAACGAGATCGTCGACTTTCTGAAGAACCCCGACAAGTATCGCCGTCTCGGAGCGCGCGCTCCCAAAGGCGTGCTTTTGGCGGGTGCCCCGGGGACGGGCAAGACGCTCTTGGCGCGCGCGACCGCGGGCGAAGCGCGGGTCCCCTTCTTCAGCGCGAGCGCTTCCGAGTTCATCGAGATGATCGTCGGCGTGGGCGCGAGCCGCGTGCGCGAGCTCTTTGCAGAGGCGCGCAAGGTCGCGCCGGCGATCGTCTTCATCGACGAGATCGATACCATCGGGCGCGCGCGCGGCGGGGCGCGGTCCGTCGGAGGTCACGACGAACGCGAACAGACGCTGAACCAGATCCTGACCGAGATGGACGGCTTCTCCGGCAGCGAGGGTGTCGTGGTGTTAGCCGCTACGAATCGGCCGGACGTCCTCGATCCGGCTCTTTACGACCGGGCCGGTTCGATCGTCAGATCATGGTCCATCCGCCCGACAACAAGGGCCGCGTCGAAATCCTCAAGGTCCATACGCGCAAGGTTCCCCTCGCGAGCGACGTCGATCTCGAGGCGCTCGCGTCGGCGACGCCCGGCATGACGGGCGCCGATCTCGCGAATCTCGTCAACGAGGCTGCGCTATTGGCCGCGCGCCACATCGAAGATGCCGTCCATCAGCGCGAGCTGCTCGAGGCGCTCGAGAAAGTCCAGCTCGGCACCGCTCGCAACGTGGTGATCCCCGAGGCCGAGCGCCGTCGCACGGCGTACCACGAAGCCGGGCACGCGCTGCTCGGCATGATCCAGCCGGGAGCCGATCCCGTGCGCAAGGTTTCGATAGTTCCGCGCGGGCGCGCGCTCGGCGTGACCCTATCCACGCCGGAGTCCGATCGCTACGGCTACGACGCGAATTACCTGCGGGGGCGCATCATCGGCGCGCTGGGAGGCATGGCCGCGGAACAGGAAGTCTTCAACGTGATCACGACAGGCTCAGAAAGCGATCTCGAGACGGTCAGCCGCATCGCGCGCTCGATGGTTGGGCGATGGGGAATGTCGGAGCGCGTCGGCCGGCGCTCGGTTCTGCCGTCGGACGGCGAGCCCCGCATGGCCGGCGTTTCGGATGGCCTTCTCGATACGGTCGACGAAGAAGTGCGGCGGATCACCGACGATTGTTACGCGGAGGCGCGCCGGCTGCTCCGAGACAACCGCCACAAGCTCGACGCCATCGTCACGGCGCTTCTCGCCCGCGAGAGCCTCGACGAAGCCGAGATCTATGCGGCTGCGGGCGTCGCACGCGCCGCGCGGCGACCGGCCGCAGCGCCGCTGCCCGATGCATCGACAGCCCCGTCATGATCCTCCCGTTCCAGCCGAGCTGAACGCCTTTCTTGCCTCGGCTGGGCGCGATTGCCGCTGTCCCGATCGTTTTTTGAGCCGAAACGGCGGTGTCACGTGCCCTGAAGAAGAGGACGCCGGCGTGACGCGCCGCTCTCCTCACCGTGACCGAGCCTCGACCCCAAGCGCGCGCGACGCCGCCTTACGTTTACGCCGGCGCGGTCGCCCTCGGCGGCGGCTTCGCGGCGTTCTGCGTGATGGCGGCCGATGCCACCTGGCGCTGGAGCATTGCTCTTGCTACCGCCGCTGTGATCGTCTCCAGCGCCGCGATCGTGGTGATGGTTCGAACGAACGCCGGCGAGACCGCGGTCGATCATGAAACGTCGATCGCTCGAATGGCGCGCCCTTTGGCACGGACCGGCGCAGCCCTCGTCACGTTCTTTCTGACGCTCTGCGCGGCGGCGTCTGGCCGACTTGGCCTCATCGTGGCCGCCCTCGTGGTGCCGGCCACTTTTCTCGCACTCGTCGCCGCGGTTTTCTATTTGGGCGTCGCGCTCGGGCCGTGGGCCACCGATGAATCGGGTCGAGCGCGCCCCCTTCTCTGCCGGCACGGCTTCTGGGTCATCGCGCTGTCCACGCTTCTCTATCTTCCGCTCTTGGGAAGCTTTTCCCTCATCGACCCGTGGGAGAGTCGCTACGGCGAGGTCGCCCGTGAGATGCTGGCGCGAGGCGATTGGATCTCGCCATGGTGGGCGCAAAGCGGTTGGGACTTTACGAAGCCCGTCCTCGACTTCTGGATGCAAGCGCTCGGCATGGGGGCGCTCGGTGTCGATTTTCACGCGGGAAAGATGCTCGCGTCGTCGCCCGCGTTTTTCGCGCGCCCAGAGTGGGCGGTGCGATTGCCGGCGTTCTTCTTGGCGACGATCGCGCTCTATCTGCTCTACAAGGCGGTCGCTGCGTGGCACGGGCGGCGCGCGGGGGTGCTCGGCGCGCTCGTGCTGATGACGACGCCGCATTGGTTCTTTCTCACGCACCAGAGCATGACCGATCTGCCGTTCGTGGCGCCGATGGCGTCGGCCATGGCGCTCGTCTTGCTCGCATTGCGCGCCGATCCCGAGGCGCGCGTTCGCACGTACGCCGTCACCGTCGGCGGGCGCACCTTGCGCTTCGATGCCGGACACCTCGTCCTCTGCCTCATCGTGAGCACGGCGCTGCCGCAGATTCTTTACCTGGCCACGCGCAACGTACAACTGCAGTGGGTCGCCGTGCCGCACGGTTTTCGTCCCCACGTAGACGAGTTCTTCTCGGGCTCGCCGGGCAATTGCGGACTTCCGGGCAACGAGCGGTGCGCGCCGCAAACACCGAGGTATGCCGATTTCCAGCCCGTGCTCCAGGCCGCGATGTGGGCGATCGCCGTCGGCGTCCTCGTCTGGTGGAGGCGCCGTGAGCGCCGGGGCGCGAGGCTCTATGCGATCGGCGCTTGGTATTTTGCGGCCATCTCCACGATGGCCAAGGGGCCCGGCGGATTGGTCCTTCCCGTGGGGGCGACGCTCGTTTACCTCGCCGCTCATCGCGACTGGTCGAAGCTCCTCGCCTTGGAAATTCCGCTCGGTCTCGGCGTGATCGCGGCCTTGGTGCTCCCTTGGTATGTCGCCGCGTACACGCGCCACGGTCCGCCGTTCACCCAAGAACTCGTGTTCACCAACATGCTCCAACGGGCAACGGCACACATCCACGATACGAACGAAGGCGACGATGTGAGCTTCCGTTACTACGTTTGGCAGCTCGGTTACGCGCTGTTTCCTTGGACGGGGCTCGCGCCGGCCGCGCTCGT
>DATHEQ010000283.1:0-6944 GCA_035318505.1 Polyangiaceae bacterium
ACTTCGACCTCGGTTTTTTCGGATGGGGCAAAGTTGACGGCGCGCCACTCCAAAACGAGGCGCGCCGGAGGCTCCCAGATCGTGACGCGACCGGTCTGCACGACGCGAGTGCCCGTGCTCGATCCGAACGACTCGAAGAGACGCCCCCCCGCCCGCGGCTCGAGATGAAGCATGCCGCGCCGCTTGCCCGCCACGCGATACTTGAGGCCGCGCCTCCACCAGACGTCGACCTCCTCGGTGAACACTGCGAAGGCCACCGCCGGCTCCACCGCGACGAGAACGGTAACGGTCGCCTGATCGCCCGGCACCGCGTTAGCGCTCACCATCGTCTATCGCTCTTCATTGCCGGCCGACTCACCCGTGGAAAACCGCTTCGATGTCGTGACCATCGAGGTCCAAAACGAACGCGCCGTAGTAGCTCGGATGGTAGTGGGCGCGCACGCCGGGAGCGCCGAAGTCTTTGGCTCCTGCGTCGATCGCCGCACGGTAAAAAGCCTCGACCTCGGCGCGGCTCCGAGCCGCAAAAGCGACGTGCGTAGGCGTGATGACGCGTAAGTGCTCGGGGCTTTGGAAGCTGGTAGGACCGGTCCCTATCCAAAAATCGGGCTTGTCGTCGCGACCGAACCCACACGCTTGGCCGAAATCCATCACCGGCCTGATAGCGAGCGGGGCCAGCGCTCTTTCGTAGAAGGCCTTGGCCCGCTTGTAGTCGCCGACGACGAGAGTGATGTGGTCAATACTCGACATATGCGCTCCTCACGACGGTGGGCAAGCGTTTCACGAGCCGCCGAGTGGCGCAACACGACGCTTGCCCGTCGAGGCGGCCATCGAGGGCCGAATCGACCGGTCGAGAGTCCGATGAGTTCGACGCGCGGTCCTGAGTATCGTAAAGGACCTTGGCGTAAGTGGGGGTGTTACACTCTAACGAGCGGCATGGTTCTGAATGGTGCAGTGCAAATGCGGTGGTGATCTCGTGCGTTGTCATCGGCGCTGGTGGGAGCGCATGTTCTTCGTCCGCCGGGCGTGGCGATGCGCGGATTGCCAAGCGCGCCGTTGTGAATCGGTTTTCGGCGCGCTCGGCTGAGACGCATCACGCTTGGCCCGTCTGCGCGTCGAGTGCGGCCGGCGCATGCGCTACGGCGTCGGGTTGCGGCGCGCGCTTCGACGTCGAGCGAAAGAGTGGCGCGAAAGCGTCTCGGTGAAACCACGCGAGGCCAGCTTCGGCCAAAACCAAGAACGCTGCGACGGGAGCTCCCTCGGGTTCGAGCAGGAAGTGAAATGCCGCGATATTGAGCACAATCGGAGCGAGCACGGTCAGAGCGAGAGGAACGAAACGGCCCGAGAGAAGGAGCAACCCGGCCACGAGCTCGGTCGCCTTGAGTAGCGGGAAGAAGTAACCGGCCGCTGCCAGCCCGCCCGCGAAGACCCCCGCTACCCCGGCGTGCGGCGGCGTCGGCGCGAGCTGAAAGAGACCGATGGCCCCGGCGGCGGTGAAGACGACGCCGAGGAGGATGCGAAGTGCGATAGGAGCGATGCGCGACCATGTTTTCATAGGAACCTCCGAGGGAGATTCCGCCAACCTAGTCTGTTGCTCGAATCAGGATTAGAGTGGTCGTATTCACATGTCTGTTGCTCAAATCGAGACAATGGGTTTGCCGCGGGTAGCGGCTTCGGCCGGCACGGCGCGCCCCATCAGGGCGAACGGCGCGCGCAACGCGGTCGAAAAAGCGGCGCCTCGCAGCGGAGGGGCAGGATCGACCGGGAACCGGCTGGCGGCGCACGTCGATCGCAATCGCATCGCCACGTTCGTCAAGGTGGCGGAAACCGGGAGCTTCACTGCGGCGGCAGCATCGCTCGGCCTGCCCAAATCCTCGGTGAGCCGCAGCGTAGCAGGCCTAGAAGCGGATCTCGGCGTTTTGCTGCTGCAGCGCACGACGCGCAAGCTGGCGCTGACCGATGCAGGTCGGTCGCTCTTTCGCCGCGTGCAGCAAGCGATGATCGATCTCGACCAGGCGGTCGCCGAAGTGAGCGACGCGAACGACCAGCTGAGGGGGCCCATCCGGCTAACCGCCCCCACCGATTTCGCCGAGCTCGCTTTGCCCGGAATCATCGCGCGCTTTCTCGAGCTGCACCCCTGCGTGCACATCGAGCTTTCGTTCACGGGCCGGCGCGTGGATCTCGTAGAAGAGGGCTTCGATCTGGCCGTGCGCGCCGGAACGCTGGCCGATTCGACGTTGATGGCGCGGCGTATTGGAGATTCGGATCTCGGTATCTTCGGATCGGAGTCCTACGTGGCGAAGCACGGACGCCCGCGCTCCGTAGCGGACCTCGCGCGACACAATTGTCTCTTCATGAAGAGCAACGCCGGCATTTTACCGTGGCGCCTCGATGGGCCACGCGGGTCGGTCGTCGCCGAGGTATCCGGCTCACTCGTGGCCGACAACTTCGGTTTCCTGCGCCGCGCGGTGGCAGCCGGCATCGGGCTTGGCCTCCTCCCCGTCGGCGACTTGGGCGGTCAGAGCGACGATCTGGTGCGCGTTTTACCGGCTTATGGGCTGCGCGGTGGGGCCGTGCAGGTGGTGTGGCCTTCGTCGCGCTATCTACCGGCACGGGTGGCGGCGTTTCGCGAGTTCTTGGTGGACGAGCTGACGAGGTGCCATCGCACGTCACGGGCGCGCAACGCCCCTGAACGCGGATGACCCGGACTCAATCCGGGTGAGCGCGATGCCCGCGCTCGGCGTCGAAATCATCGGCCGCGACGCTTTCTCCGTTCGCATCTGCGCGCGCCAGTACGTCGTCCGCCGCTCGCCGCAAGCTCACCTCGAAGCAAGCGCCCTTGCCGTTCGCCGTGGACACCAGCACGACGTCGGCGCCGTGAGCGCGGGCGATCTGTCGCACGATGGAAAGGCCGAGTCCGGCGCCGTCCGACGATCGCTCGGCGTCTCCGTGGCCGCGGTAGAAAGGCTCGAAGATCTTCTCGCGCTCCTCGGGCAAAATCCCGGGACCCTCGTCGCAAACCGCCACCGTCACGCGGTCTGCTCGGGTGGCGATTTCGATCGCGACGCGGCCTCCGTGAGGAGAATGGCGCACGGCGTTTTCGAGCAGATTTCGCACGAGGCGCTCGAGATCGCTTGCGTCCCCGACCACCGCGCGATCTTCGCCGCTCAGGGTGAGCTCGACACCGCGCTCCCGGGCGTGGGCGACCACCTGCGACTCGGCCGCCTGTACGATGTCGCGCACGGAATTGATGGAGGCGCTCATTCTTTCGGCGCCGAGACGCGCCAGGGTGAGTAGATCGTCGGCCAGGTGCTTCAACTTGCGTGTCGAATCGAGCGCCTCGCCGATGGCGTTGCGGTACGACTCCGCGTCCCGCGAGCGGCGGAGCGCTAGGGCGAGCTCGCCGTACAGCGTGGTAAGCGGCATTCTGAGCTCGTGAGCGGCAAGGGCGATGAACCGTTGCTGCGATTCGACGAGCACTTCCAGCCGCGCGATCATTTCATCAATATTACGGCCGAGTTTGGCGAGCTCCGGGTCCCCCGAGTGCGGCTGCACCCGCGCCGTCAGATCGCCCGCGGCAACGCGCTGCGCGACTTCGGCGATCTTTTGATGGTCGCGCGTGAGCCGGCTCACGATCCAATTGGCCACCAAACCCGCCCACAGGACGGCCATGACGAACGCCACCGTCATGGCTCGACGCAAGAACGCCGCATCACCGTCGAGCTCGATGCGCTGCGCCGCGACGAGCAGCAGCTGATCGGCGGCGCCCGGCAAGGGGACGATCACGCCGCGCAGATGTTCGCGGCCGTGCCAAAAGTCGAAAGGGCGACGGGCGACGCGCTGCACGGCGGAGAGAGGCGGCACGTCGTTGCCGAAGCTCGACGTCTTGGCCCGCACCGAGCCATCCTGATCGTAGATGGCGCCATATTTGATGAGAGGGCCCACGTCGTTGGCGGCGGGCATCGGCATGTCCCTGATGACCAGGTTGTCGCCTTGTTGTCCGGCCACGCTTTTCGCGTCTTGCGCGGCTTCGTCGAGCAGCGCCTCGTCGAGCCGGCGCTCCTGGGCATGGTTGACCGCCAAAGAGACGGCGATGAATGCCACGCCGAGCGTGACGAACGTCATCGCCGCGACCGCCGCAACCAGCCGCGATCGAAACGTCACGCGGCGGGCTCGGAGCGAAGGCGATAGCCGAAGCCACGCACGGTTTCGATCATGAACGCGTGACTGCCGAGCTTGTCGCGCAATCGACTGATCTGGACATCGACCACGTTGGAACCGGTATCGAACCCCGTCTCCCATACCTGGGCCAAGAGATCGGTGCGCGTGACGATCCTTCCCGCATGATGGGCGAGATGCATGAGCAGCGTGTACTCGCGCACAGTGAGATCGAGCGCGACGCTCGCCAGGACGGCGCGGTGCGCCGCGCGATCGATCTCGAGGTCGCCGAAGACGAGCCGCTGCATTCCTTTCGAGCGACGAATGAGCGCGTTCACGCGAGCGACTAGCTCGTCGACTTCGAAGGGCTTGACGAGATAGTCGTCGGCCCCGCTCTCGAGGCCGAGCACACGGTCGCTCACCTGACCGCGCGCGGTGAGCATCATCACTGGAATGGCGTTGCCGGCGTTCCTGAGCTCGCGACAAATCGAAAGGCCGTCCATGTCCGGCAAGGTCCAATCCAGAATCGCCAGATCGTAAGAACCTTTTGCGATCTGGCGCAGCGCGATCTGCCCCTTGGTGGCGATGTCGGTGGAAAATCCTTCCTCGTGCAGCACGCGGGAAATGAATCGCGCCACCTTGAGCGCATCTTCGACGAGGATGACTTTCACAGAGCCAGCATCTTAGAGGCGACCGGTTCGCCTCGCCCAACATTGCAAGCTTGTAAGGTTCGCGTCATCGCCCGCGCCGTCATCGGCACCTAGGCTGACCGCGGTGCGACCCTCCTGCAAGGCGTCGAAGCTGGTGACGTCGCGGCAGTCTTTTCTGCGCGGATCCCCATGCTGAAATCCATCGTCCTACAATCGATAAAGTTGAAGTACGTGATGCTGCTGCTGCTGGTCGTCCTTTTGGCCGTCGGTCTCCAGGGCGTGCGCAAGCTGCCGATCGACGCCGTACCCGACCTCACTACGACGCAGGTGTCGGTATTGACCGACGCACCCGGACTTTCTCCGGTCGAGGTGGAACGGACGGTCACATTCCCCATCGAGATGGCGCTCAACGGAACGCCTCGCCTGCACGAGTTGCGATCCATGTCGCGCAGCGGGCTCTCCGTCGTCACCGCTGTATTCGAGGACGGTTCCGACCTCTGGCTGTCGCGGCAGATCGTGCTCGAACGCGTCCGCAGCGCGGAGGGCGATTTGCCGGCGTTGGCCGGTACGCCGCAGCTATCGCCTGCCTCGGGCGGGCTCGGCGACATCTACCGATTCGTGGTGCGCTCCGATCATCACTCGCCGATGCAATTGCGCACGCTGCTCGACTGGGAGATCGCTCCCAAAATTCGGCAGGTGTCCGGCGTCGTGGAGATCAACTCGTTCGGCGGGGACCTGAAAGAGTACCAAGTCATCGTCGATCGCGGGCGCTTGCACCTGCAGAAGCTGCGCCTCAGCGAGGTGGCGGACGCGATCCAAGATGCCAATGCCACCGTCGGCGGCGGGTACGTGGAGCGTAAAAGCGAATCGCTCACCTTGCGAGGGGTGGGGCTCTTCCGCAACGAGGAAGAGATCGGCAACGTCGTCATCCGCACGGCGGACGACGGCACCCCGGTGCTCGTCCGCCATATCGGCGAGGTCAAAATCGGCTCTGCCATGCGCTACGGCGTCATCACCCGCGACGGCGAGGGAGAGGCGGTGGTCGGCCTCACGCTGATGCTGCTCGGCGCCAACAGTCGCGAGGTCGTTCACAACGTCAAAGAAAAGGTGGCCGAGATTCAGCGCGGGCTGCCGGCCGGCGTCGTGGTCGAAGCAGTGTACGACCGTTCCGATTTCGTCGGACGCACCATCGGCACCGTGGCCAAGAATCTCGCCGAGGGTGCGCTGGTGGTCACGCTGGTCCTTTGGCTCTTCCTCGGCACGCTGCGTGGCGCGCTGGTGGTCGTGCTCGGGATTCCTGCATCCATGGCCATCGCGGTCATCGGGATGCACCTTTTCGGGGTCACGGGCGACTTGATGAGCCTGGGCGCCATCGATTTCGGTTTCTTGGTCGATGGGCCCATCGTCATTTTAGAGGCGATCATCGCCGCGTTTGCGGGCAAAAAATTGGCGGGCAACGGGCGAGATCCCGCCTATTCGGAAGTCAGCGGGAGCGTGATCCGGCCCGTCGGCTTTGCCGTCGCGATCATCATGCTCGTGTACCTTCCGCTGCTCACGCTCGAAGGTATCGAGGGCAAAATGTTCCGTCCCATGGCCATCACCATGGCGTGCGCTCTCTTCGGCGCGCTCTTCTATTCTGCCGTCTTTTTCCCCGCCCTCGTCGCTCTCTTCGTCCCGCCCGCAAAAGGACATGGTCCCCATTGGATCGGGCGCCTTGGTCATCACTACGGAGCGTCGCTCCCGTGGGCACTGAAGATGCGTGCGCCTTTGCTCATCGGAGCAGGCCTCAGCTTGGTGGCGAGCATGATCATGCTCGGACGCATGGGCGCCGACTTCATGCCGCGCATCGAGGAAGGGGACCTCGTCGTCACGATTCGCCGCGCCCCGTCGATCGGGCTCGGCGAAGCCAAAGACCTCGATTTGGCGGCCGAGAAAGCGCTGCGCAAATTCCCCGAAGTCGTTACCGCCATCGCCCTCACCGGACGCGCCGAAGTGGCCGTCGATCCCGTAGGCAATGACAGCACCGACCTCTTGGTTCACCTGCGGCCCAAAAAAGAGTGGACGACGGCCCAGGATTTCGACGCCTTCTCCGTCGCCGTCAAGGACGAGATCGAGAAAAACGTCCCCGGGACATTCGTT
>DATHEQ010000284.1:0-8777 GCA_035318505.1 Polyangiaceae bacterium
GCTCGTAGGATGTTCGGGCGACCACGATTTTCTGGCCCAAAAAGGGGCGGATTCATCGGTCCCGACCGATGTCAGCGAGGCCGCCGACATCCGAGGCGAAGAACCGCGCATCCTCGTACCGCCGGCTGACGTTCGCGAAGCGTCGCTCGACGACAGGGTGGATGTGAGTGAGCCCCCCGAGCCACCCGCCGATCCGTGGACATTGACCTGGATGAATGGGCTCGCCGACGCGGAGAGCGCGCGCTTCTGTTTCGTGCCGGTCGCCGCGGACCGGGAGATGCGTGACCAGGCCGTCCCCCTGCCGGCGGGAGGGCTGCCCTTCGGAAGAAGCCTCGTGCTCGACCAGCTCCGAGGTGTCGATGCAAGGACGATGGGGGTGCATCCCTATGCCGTGATCGGAGGCGACGCGAGCGGCGACGCCGGATCGGGATGTAGCGCCATTCTGGACGCGCCGGACGGAGCGGTCGCGAGTGACGGCGCCCGGCGCGGACCGGTCGTGGTTTCGCTGCCGCTGATTCCGGCAGGGACTCTCGCCGAAGCACGGAGCTACCTCGGCGTCGTCACCGGTTGCGCGCTGCGATGGCCTTATGCCGATGCCGAGGCAGGTGCCGACGCCGAAGCGGGAGACGACGTGGCCGAAGGCGGCGACGCGAGGGAAGACGGCGGCACCTCGCGCGATGCGAGTGAGGCGGGAGATGGGAACGGAGGGGACGCGAGCGACGCCACGATCGATGTGTTTCGACCGCCTGCACGCGCGGCGATGTGCGGCGCTTCGACCGGCGCTCCCAATGCAGGGCTCGTCCTGGTCCGTCTTTCGCGCCGCGAGGTGGGAGCGCGCTTCGGTTTTCAATCGGTGCACGCCAGCGCGGCCGTGGGCGTCGCGCGCATCGTCGCGGAGCGTATGGGCGGCAGCGCTCCGATTTTTTCGGCCGACCTCGGGCCGTATCAAATCGTGCCCCGCGACGGACTCACCGCTGTAACCAGAGACGATTTCGGGCTCAGCATCGGGGCGGCCACGCTGCGCGTCGCGTCGCCGGGCGGCGCCTTTGCGGGGATCACGGTGTCACTCGCCACAGCGCTCGCCGCGAGTGGCATCGATGAATCGGCGCTGGTCGAGGGCGATCGCCTTTCCCTGGTGCTCATCGGCACACAACCCGGTGAAAACCCAGGGCCACCTTGGAACGCGGCGCGCCTCGCCGTCGTTCGCAATGCACCTTTGGCGCGTGGGGAATAGACCCCGCCGGTCGGTCGATCGCCCACCCTCGGCAGCGAGAGAGGTCTCGAGATGACTTAGGTGAAGGCGCCTTCTCCGGTTACCATACGCCAATGCTGACTGTCTTGAGCTCGATCGGCGTCGCCATCGCGGGCGGGGCCGTGGGGGCTGCCATCGTCGTCTTTCTTTTGTTCGCCATTCGCACCGCCATCATGGCCGCCTTCGCAGCGACCGCCGCGAGGGAGCTCGAAATGATGCGCGCCCGGTACTCTGAAACGCTGGAAGAAAAGCGCCAACAGTTCGTGCGAGAGCTGGAACGTGAGCGGCAGCACGCCGCCCGATCGCTCGAGCTGCTCAAATCCGAGCTCGGTGACCGCGCCGAGATGCGACGTCAGGTGATCGCCAAAAGGCTGACAGCGCTCGAGGAAATCGCGGGCGCGGGTGAGCCGGTCGTGCGGGCGCTCTCGGTGGCCCCTCCGATGAGGGACGGCGCGGCGAGAGTTTCCGCTTTGAGTCATCTCACCGCGGTGATGCGCCAGAATTCCCATCTTTTGCCGGCCGATTTGCAGCGCCACCTCTTTTCGAGCGTCACCCAGATCGACGGCGCGCTCGAGAAAAGCAAACAAGCCAACGCCCCCGATGGTCTCCTCGAAGCTCGGCGCGCGAGCGAGGCATTTTTGAAGCGCGTTCGCTCGGAGCTTCTCGTCGAAGAAGTCGAAGAGATGAGCGAAGCGACCCCTCCGCGCGGCGTCATGTGAGCGGCGGCGAGCGGCGAGGTACGCTGAATCGGATTCACAGGGAGGCGGGGAGGCGGGGAGAATTTGTTGTTGGGGCGTCGGGGCGCAGAGTTGTCGACGCGCGACGCGCGCGTGCCGTCGCCGACGCGGCACGGCACGGGTGGACGCGCGTTCTCTGCCGCGGAGCGGATCCAATCAATCCCTCCCCGCCTCCCCGCCTCCCTGTGAATGCTTGAAACGGCCCGCGCCGTTCCAGGGCATTACACCGTGAGGCCGGAGAGGGGCCCCGTGCAGAGCTCGGGAATGCCGAAGGTCGTCGTATCGCTGATGCCGACGGCATGGCACACGGAGACGAGCAGGTTATTGTGGTTTTGATCTTTGTACTGGAGGTAGCGGCCGGTTTTGAAGTGACCCGCCCCTCCCGCGATGACCCAGGGGATGTTTTGATAGGTGTGACTGTTGCCGACGCCGAGCTCGTTGCCCCACAAGAGCACGGTGTTGTCGAGCATCGACCCGCCGCCGACCTCGGTCGTGGCCGCGAGCTTGTCGAGAAGGTAGGCGACCTGTCCGGCGTGCCACGTGTTGATCTTGACGAGCTTGTCCGTTGCCACGGTGTCGCTGTCGCCGCTGTGAGAAAGCGTGTGGTGCTCTTCGTTGACGCCAGCGAAGGGGAAATATTGCCAGCTATCGGCGTTGGCCCACATGAGCGTAGAGACCTGGGTGAGACCGCAGGTGTGCGCGAGCAGCATGAGGTCCATCTGCAGCTGGCTCACCTTGTCGAAATTCGCGATGTCTTTGGAGTCGAATTTCGCCGGCATGGTGAGCGGCGTGCAAGCTGCTTTCGTCTGGTTCAGCTGTTGCTCGATGCCGCCGATGCCCGTGAGATGGGCGTCGAGGCGCGCGCGATCGCTGGCGCTGATCCGGGGCTTCAGCCGCGTGATGTCATCCTTCAGAAAGTCGAGCACGCTTTTGCGCTCGGCGATGAGCTTGGCGAGCTGCGTCGAGGAGAGGCTGCCATTGGCGAAAATGCGATCGTACATCGCCCACGGATCTTCGACGGACGCGTTGGGCTGATTGGAGTCGCGGTACGAAATGATCTCGAGCGGGCCGCCCCCCTCGACGCGCACGCCGAATTCGAGCGAACGAAAGGTGGTGGCGGTGCCGATGCGGTTGGCGATGTACTGATCGACGGAAATGCGATCGGCATACCCCGCCGGTCCGCCCGCGCCGGGGAAGCTTCCTTCCAGCAGCTTTCCCCCGGTGAACATCGCTCCCGGGCCTTTCATGTGCGGCCCGCCCGGCTGGGGGACGTTGGCCGACGACATGTGCACGCCCTTCAAGACGAGCAGCCTGGATTTGTGCTTTTCGAGCGGCGCGAGAATGGGGCCGAGCGTGAGCGGCGCATCGGCGGCGGTGCCCGCCGGAAAAAATGCCGAGGGGATGGTGCCGTTCGGCGAAAAAAGTCCGATGAACCTCTTTTTGGGCGCTGTTCCGGCGTCCTGTCCGAAGGCGGTCGACGGGCGCCAGATGGGGCTCGTCAGCGCGATCGCGAGCGACCCCATGCCCTGCAACAGTCGGCGGCGGTGGAGGCGGGTGCGCATGTCGCGCGGAGGCTGGTTCACGGCGACACCTCGTCAACGGGACGGCGATAGAGGAACGCGTCGGTTGCAACCAGCGAAGCCGGCAGGGCATTGAGGTTGCTGCCCGTGGCCCGCAGCTGGTCGACGACGCGCTGCATCGAGCACTTGTCGGCGTCTTGCTCGAATCGGCTCAAGAAAAATCGGAACCACTGGCGCGCCATGCACTCCTCGACCTCTGCGCTGGTCGCGAGCCGCTGGGCAAGCTCAGCGACGCCGACGAACTTGCCGTCGAGTGCGCGCGTCAGAAAAACTTCGCCGCTGGCGTCCACCGGCGCGCCATTGTCGATCGTTCGATAGCGACCGATGGCATCGTAATTCTCGAACCCGAAGCCGATGGGATCCATCATACGGTGGCACCCCGAGCAGGCCGGGTCGGCCTCGTGCTGTTTGAATTTCTCGCGCGTCGAAACGCCGGCCGGCACGTCGGGCGGTTTGGGCACGTTGGCAGGCGGCGCCGGGAGCTCCTGACAGAGCAGTTGCTCGCGCACGAATTTGCCGCGGTAAATGGGCGGGCTCTCTTGGGCGCCGGCGAGGATGCCGAGCAGGGCGGGAAGGGTGAGGATCCCTTTGCCGGATCCGTCGGTGCGTTCGAGCGTGAAGAGAGACGAAAGACTTCCGTTGGCCGGGTCGAGGACCTGATCGAAAAACGTTTGCGCCTGCGTGCGCAAAGACGTGCGGACGGCGAGGTTCGCCCAATCGGGAAAAAGCAGTTTGTCTTTGACGACCGACTCGACCGAGGCAAGGTGGACCCACCCCTCGAGAAATCGCCGAACCGCCTTGATTCCACGCGCATCGCGCAGCATCCACGCGAGCTCGGCGGCAACGCCGTCCTTCGTGGACAATGCGCCGGACGCTGCCGCTGCGGTGAGCTTCGCGTCGGGCATGGTGTTCCACACCGCGTAGGAGAGACGGGTCGCCACTTCGTAACCGGAGAGCTTGACGGCGTGTGCACCGACGCGCTCGAGGGTGCCCGGTTCAGCGCGGTAGAGAAAGCGTGGCGCCTGAAGCATGGCACGCACGATCATTTCGATGCCATGCGCGTAGCTCGTGCTTACGCCGAGATCGTAGACGACGAGATGACGATCGATGTCCGCGGCGTCGGTGAGCGGAGCGCGGTAGGCGCGCGCGCCGAACGTCTGCACGAAGGTGCGCGCGCAGACGCGCTTGTCGGCAGTGCTCGCCGGGCATGGCGCCAGCGCATCCAGCTTGGCGGTCGTGGCAACTGCGGCCGCGGCGGCGGCTTCTGCCGCCTTCGAATAGTTCTCGAGATCGACCTGAGCGACGTTGCCCTGCACGAGACCGAAGGTCGCAAGGTCGTGACCGTCGGGCACGACGGCATCGAGATTGATATCGGCACCGAGGAGATCGTGCACGCTGTTGAGATATTGCTCGCGCGTGAGAAGCTGCATGGTCGAGGGGCCCGTCTCGACGACTGCATTCGCGCAAGGATCGGGGACGGTGCCGCCGTCGTTCGTTCCACTGTCGCCGGGGGGAGCGCCGCCACTCGTGCCTCCCGTCCCGCCGGTCGCGCCGCCGCCGGTCCCCGATCCGGCGCCGCCGGTGGAACTTGATCCGCCGCTGCCCGTTCCCGTCGCGGCGCCGCCACTTCCCGTTACGACGCCGCCCGGTCCCGTTACGCCGCCGGCGCCCGCCCTGCCGCCTCCGATTCCCGTGCCCCCTCGCCCCGGATCGCCCGAGCTCGAGCCTGTGCCGGGCGAGTCAGCGATGATCCCCGTACAGGCGGAGAAGCAAAGGATGCCGCAGAGTCCGGCGAGTAGGCGCATTGCCACGGTGTCCAAGTGAGTGGGAGGCCGGATGAGGCGCGATCACTTTTTTTGGGCGAGCGACGGGCTAGGGCACCTTGCAGCAGACGTCGCAGTCGTAAGCCGTGAGAATCGTTTGGCCTTGGCAGAGCGTGGCGCTGCATTGGTTGCCGCCCTGGCTCCCGCAGCTGGGAATGCAGATGCCGTTCATGGGAACGGAGTGCGGGGGGCGACAGGGCGTATCGTTGCCCGGCGGGGTGTCGCCGTCGGCGGTGAAGTAAAAACGATCGAGCCGGTTTCCCTCGACGGCGTTGGCGACGACGAGCTGGTGAGGCCCGACATCGAGATCGAATTCGAGCGGCCTGTCGTAGTTGAAGTTCTCGTGCAGCGGAACCCAGTACCAAACTTCGCCCGTCGTGATGCGCCAGAGAAACCACTTGCCGCCGTCGATCTGCATCCAGAACGTGTTGTGCAATTCGTCGGGGGAATGTATCCGGCCCCAAGCGAGATAGATGCCCGGCGTGGCAACGTCGAACGCGTAGCGAGCACGGGCCGCCCCCGGTTCGTTGCGGGACGCGGCGCCGAGCGGAGGCTCGATGCATCCGCCGCCAAAAGCGGACGTATCTTTTCCGATCGTGAACCCCCCCGAAAGCTCTCCGCTCTCTGCCTCGAGATAGAAACCGGTGCTCGCCTCGGGAGCCCAGGCTCCGATGGACGTGTTCGTAGCGTCGCAACCGGCCAGCGCGACGAGCCCCGTGAAAGCCGCGCCGCGCGTCGCACGGGCGAAGCTACGCCGCGCCATCACGGATCGGCCGCTAGCCGGCGCAACTGCTGCGCGTGCGGGCTTTCCGGATACGCGTCGAGAAACTCCTTGGCCTTGCGCTTCGCCGTCGCGCCGTCACCGAGCGCGGACGCGATTTGAATCGCGAGCACGTCGCGCTCTTGCGTGAGCACGCCCTTTGCCGATCGCGCGCGCAAGCGTTCGAGCGTGGCGAGCGCGCCGCGCGGATCGCCTCCCCGCAGCTGGGCCCGTGCTTCGGTGAGCATGCGGCTCTCTAGCGACAGCAAGTCGCGCCGCGAGCGCACGTCGACTTTGGAGGGGCGCTCGATGGCCTCGACCGGGGGCGGCGCAGGAACCGCGAGTTCCGTGGCTTGAGAAGGCAGAGGAGGAGGGGCCGGTGCCGGCGGCGCGACGTGCTCGGGAATGCGAGCGATGGGAGGCGCGGCCGACTGCTGATGCACCCACCATCCGCCGCCGGCCGCCATGGATCCGGCGATTGCGACACCGGCCACGACCTTGGCGGTGAACAATTTGGTCGCTTGCAACGCCGCACCCGCGCCGGAGCGCGCGACGGCGTGCACGGCGATGCTGCTGGTCCCGATGGCCGCAGCGGCCGCGACGGGGACAGCGATCCGATTCCAAGTCTCTCCTTTGGCACCGGGCGGCGGAGACACGTCGCGCAGGCTGCCCAAGAGCTCGCGCTCGAGCTCATCGCCCTCGTTCGTCAGGCCGAGCAATCGCGGCTGATCGCCCATCAGACGGCCTCCTTTCGGGCCATGGGATCGGCCGCCGCAAGGCGTTTCACCTCGCGGCGAAAGCGCTCGCGCGCCAAGCGAAGTCGCGACCTCACGGTGCCGATCGAAACGTTCAAGAGCTCGGCGATGTCCTCTCCCGACATCTCCTCGAGCTCGAAAAGTACGAACACCACCCGCTGCGGCTCGGGCATGCGATTCAAAATGGCCTCGGCAATGCTCGCGCGTTGGCGCGACTCTGCGCCGAGCCCGTGATGATCGTCGCGCCGCAAGTCCATCGCCGCAGCGTCCGTCACGATCTCGCGGCGGATCGGTGAAGAGCGCCGGTAATCACTGGCAATGCGACGACAGATTCCGAACAGCCAGGTGCGAATCTTCGAGCGGCCCTCGAATTGTCCCCAACCGACATGTACCGTGAGAAATACTTTTTGCACGAGGTCCATGGTGTCGGCTTCGCGCACCCCTAGCCGGCGCAACGAGCACCAGACGAATTCGAAATGCTCGTCGTAGATGGCTCGGAACTGCGGTGAAAACAAGGCCATGGGTACGCCGAATTAGAGATGTACCACTCGCAGTTGAGTGGGGCTATGCGCCCCCTGCGATCACAAAAGTTTGGATGCGGGTCGGCCGCGCGACCGAAGATGCCCGCCTCACCCTCACCGGGCGTGCCTTGGCCGAACCCGAGCCTGATCTGGTATGGCGAAGAATGGGCGGAGCCGCGTGAGGCACGCGCTTCCGCATCGGGTACCTTCGGGGGGCTCTACGCTGATCGTCGAATGCGGATCGTTTCGAGCCTCGTACTTGTCACGCTGTTGACGTTTTCGCCCGGAGGGCGGGCCGAGACGATAGCGACCCTCGTCGTGGAACGCGGCGCGGGCGCCGAGCGCTGTCCCGACGCCGACGCCCTAGGTACCAAGATCGCGCAGATCCGCGGACGACCAGCGCTCGATTCACCAGTCCCCTACCGCGTCACGTTCGCGCGAACGGACGATCGGTTGTCGGCCACGATTCGTACCGAGGGGGGCAGCAGCGTTCGCAACCTCGAGCACGATGGGGCGAACTGCTCGGCCCTCGGCCACGCCGTTGCTTTGACGCTCGCACTCCTCATGGATTCCGCCGTCGAACCGAAAAAGGAGGTCGATCCACCACCGCCGCCCCCCGCCGCCTCCCCCGTCGCGACGGCGGTTCCGCGGCCACCTGCATCCTCCCCGCGACGGGAAATGACGATGTCCTTGGCCGTGGCGGGGCTCGCCGGCGTGATGCGTCCCGCTTCTCCGGCGCTCTCCTTCGACGTAGGCATGAGCTTCGCGCCGCTGCGCCTGAGCGTGGGGGCTCTCTGGGGGTTGCCCCAAACACTGCAGATCGGGCCCGGCAATGTGCACGAAAATCTGCTCGGAGGGTTTGCTCGCATTTGCGTGCCTGCCTGGGAGCGCAGCGGCCTCCGCTTCGATGCGTGTTCCGGCGCCCTCGCCGGCGCCGTCACCGCTGAAGCAGAAGGGGTCACGCGCAACGAACGCCGGACGCGCCCATGGATCGCCCTGCCTTTCGAAGCGGCATTGGCGGGGTGGTCGGCGCCGGTGGGATGGGAAATATCCCTCGCGGGCTTCGTTCCGCTCCGTAGGCCCGACTTTACGATCGACGGACTGGGCACGGCCTACCGGTCGCCGCCGATCGGTGCGATTTTGTCACTGCGGATGGCCGGAATCTTCCCCTGGTAGCCCCCCTGCGCGGCGAAATCGGCGACGCGCACACCGATTTCACGCGCCCGGGGCGGATCGACGGAGGATCCGTTGCCCGCGGGGCTCATGTTCTCGAGGCTTCGCCCGTTGTGGTGGCCTAGCGATGGCCAACGACCGCGCGTTCAATCCTCCGCAGGTCGTCACGGTGGGCT
>DATHEQ010000285.1:0-77214 GCA_035318505.1 Polyangiaceae bacterium
ACGAGATCCTCGACCATTACACGGGGCAGCCTGGGTCGCCGGAGTGGCAAGGGCTCGTGGGACGTGAGCTTTGGGCGGCCGTGCAGCTCGAGCTCTACGGCGATCCTCCCCCCGCCACGCAGCGCCCCTTCGAAGAGTTTGGTCCGCCCGCGCCGCCCGAGGAAGACGACGTGGCGTTACCGCGCGACGCGACCGACGAGCCGCACGACGATAAATCCGCCGATCACTGACGCGCGAGCTCGCCCGCGAAGCGCGCGAACTCCTCGACGCTCAACGTCTCTCCGCGTCGATCGAGATCGATGCCCGCCGTTTGCGCGCATGCCGCGACGCTCGGCGCAGCGCCGAGCGCGCGCCACGCGTTGCGCAGCGTTTTTCTGCGCTGCGCAAAGGCGGCGCGCACCGCGGCGCGAAAGGTCTCCGTCTCCTCCGCCCGTCGGGGCACGACGGGGGTCAGAATGACCACCGCAGAATCGACGCCCGGCCGCGGGTGGAAGGCACCTCGCCCGACGGTGAGAGCGCGGGTCACGCGGAACGCTGCATTGACGAAAACGGTGAGCGCGCCGTAGTCCTCGGTGGACGGCGCTGCCACCAAACGGTTCGCCACTTCGGCCTGCACCATGAAAACGGCGCGATCGATGGCGCCGGCAACGCCCGTCGTCAGCTCGAGTAGGGGGCCGGTGAGCTGGTAGGGCAGATTCCCGGCGATGACGCGCGGAGCCGACCCCTCGGCGAGGAGCGCCCGGTAATCGACCTGCTTGGCGTCCGCCTCGAGGACGACGAGCGTGCCGTCGGCGATGGGACCCGCGAATGCCTCGCGCAGGATGGGGCAGAGATCGCGATCGCGTTCGACCGCAATGACGTGCGCGCCGCAGGCGAGCAGCGGCTCGGTGAGCGCCCCGAGCCCCGCCCCCACCTCCACCACGGTGGCCCCTTGTCGAAACGCGGCGAGCTCCGCGATTTGTCGCGCCATTCCCGGATCGACCAAGAAATTCTGACCGAAGCTCTTTTTGGCGGCGAGCCCCCGCTCGCGAAACGCGTGCCTCGCGGCGGTCGTGAAGGGGCGGTCCTCGGCGCTCATGTCGCGACTCGGGAGGCGTGTCCGGAAACGCTCATTCGGGGTGGCGGCGTTCTTTGCGCGCCAGCCGCACGCCCATGGCCAAGAGCATCCGTTCGCCCCGCTCGCGCGCCACGCGTGCTCGCGTCACGACGGCGTCGGCAACGATGCGCTCGATCTCGGCCGGCCCAGGTTCGACACCGCGGTCGATGGGGGCTGGAATCCACCTTACGCTGATGCCTCGGCGCAAAAGCTTTCGAATCGATGCGGTCAGCGAAGGCACCGGCCCTTCTGGTGGCGCCGACCATACGTAGACGAGACTTGGCCGTGGTTTGTCGGTCAACGCGCGCTCCAGCGCTTGGATGAGAAGTGCCATCGCTCGCGCGCGATCGGTTCCGAGCCGCGGAGGCGTCGAGATACCGCTGCATGCCAAGTAGCGCCGCAGCGATTGCTCGCGCGGCGTGGCAGCCCACGGGGCCGGCACGTCGTAGGGGGCGCGAGCACGCTGCATTTCGGCATAACTCTGGAGCGACTCGAGTTGCTCCAAGCGGAGCGCCGCTACCGCACCAGCGTCGAGAAAACGGAGATGATCGAGCACCCGGCGCGCAACCTCGGCTTCGTCGTAGTCGCTGCGATCGGCGTCGAGCGTCGACGTTCCCGTGAGAAGCAGATCGGCGATGCGCATGCCCTGCGCAGGACCGCGAGCGGGAGACAGCCAAGACTGCGGTGAAGCGCCTACCACCGCGAGCCCCACGCGATCGCCTCGCGACAAGTGGCGGTGAGCAATGGCCGCCACCTCGTCGATGCCGTAGTCGAGCGGCGCGCGGCCGAGCGGCCCGCCCCACAGCTCGACTGCGCCATCGAGCACAATCCACACCACGTCGCGATCTTCGCGTTCCAGCTCACGCACCATGAGACGGCCGCGCCGCGCCGATGCCTTCCACGCAATACGCTTGAACGGATCGCCGCTCACATGGTCGCGCAGCTCGTAGAGCTCCGTGCCCGGCCCTGGATGCGGGTCAGGCGCGCCGGCCGCCGCGGTGACGCGCGAACGTCCGCCGCGCGCGGAGGAGGCCATGGCGGCAAAGGGTCGCGCCATGACGTGAATTCCAATCGGGTTGGCGAACGCGAGCGGCACCTCGAAAAGGCCGAGCGGCCCGCGCACTTCGAGCGCCAGCCCATGAATGCAAAGACGGCCGATCCGTGGCGCGCGGACCGAGAGCCGCAGCGTCTGGGTGACGCCAGGATAGAGGGTACCGTCCGCGGTATCCGCCTCGATCTCGAGCTCGCTCGACGCCACGGCACGCAGCTTCACGTAGCGCACCGGTGCAAGATCGCGGTTCTTGAGCTCCGCCGTCACTTCGAAGGCGGCGCCGCGCGCGACGTGACGGACGCGTCGCGAAGCCTGCCAAACCATCTCCAACCCTGCGGCGCGAAGATGCAAGACGGACAGGCGCGTCGCGGCGTAGGCCCAGGCGAGCCCCGCGATCATGGCGCCGCCCCAGGCCACCGCAGCGGGAAGGCGCGCCGCCATTCCGATGGCAATGACGGAAAGCCCGGCGACGGCGACGTGAATGGCGGGGCGCGTCGGAAAAAGCTGCACGGCGCGTCAGACCGGTCGAACCGCGCGCCGATATCCCACGCGCGCGATCGCCTCGCTCACGATCGCCGCGCGCGCGTGAGCATCTCCCTCGGCTTCGGGCGTCATCACCAGACGGTGCGCCAGCACCGAAGGAGCCAATTCGCGGATGTCGTCCGGCGTCGCAAACGGGCGCCCGGCGAGAACGGCGGCCCCTTTGGCCGCTTGAATGAGACTGAGCGTCGCCCGCGGAGAAGCACCCAGCGTGACCCGGGCGTGGGTGCGCGTGAAAGCCGAAAGGCTGACCGCATACTCGTAGAGATCGTGTTCCACATGGACCCGCGCCGTGATCGATTGCAGGCGAAGGAGATCGTTCACATCGAGCTGCGCGCGGGCCACCGGCGCTTCCGCGTTGTGCGTCTCGAGCATGGCTACCTCCTCGACGTGAGTCGGGTAGCCCATCGGGATGTGCAAGAGAAAACGGTCGATCTGCGCTTCGGGCAATGGATACGTGCCTTCGAGATCGATGGGGTTCTGCGTGGCGAGCACCATGAAAGGCCGAGGAAGCTCAAAGCGGTCTCCCTCGATGGTCACCTGCCGCTCTTGCATGGCCTCGAGCAGCGCCGCCTGTGTTTTGGCGGGGGCGCGGTTGATCTCGTCGGCCAGAACGACGTTGGCAAATACCGGTCCCGGGCGCATGGCGAATGTCCCGTCACGCGGCGAGAGCACATACGTTCCGGTGATGTCGGCCGGCAGAAGGTCGGCCGTGAACTGAATCCGGCGCACCGAACAACCGAGAGCGGTCGCGAAACTCTTGACCAGCGTGGTCTTGGCCACACCGGGGACACCTTCCAAAAGTACGTGTCCGTGCGCGAGGAGTGCCACCAACATCGCGTCGAGCACGCGCGCAGGACCCATGTACACGCGCGACACTTCGCGACGCACGACTTCCAGCCGTTCGCGCGCGGCCGTCACCTCATTGACCTCGGCCGGCTGAGCCATGATTTAAGCCGCCGGCCTTTCTCGAACAGCGGCGCGAACGGCTTGCAAGACATCGAAGACGATCGCAGCGAGCCGCGTCGCGTCCGATTTTCGCAACGTCTGCGCTTGACCCGCCGCCACCAGCGTTTCGATATGGGCCATCTCCAAAAGAGCGGATTTCACGGTTCGCTGGCGCCGCTCGTCGAGCGCGCCGCTCTTGGCAATCTCTGCGAGAAGCTGCGGCGGCGGGAGATTCGCGGCAAAGCCGAGCGCGTGCGCGATTCCCTCTTCCAGCGCGTTCTTCAGCTCGAGCGCGACCAGTGCGTACGGTGTGCTCGGTGCCGAGAGCACGGCGACGCGCCCCGCCGCGCCTCCGTGCGACAGCGCGCCGATCGATCGCGCAAACGAAGGGACCTTACGTTGGTAGGTGCGCGACGCGACCGACGTCGTCCACAGACCGACGCCGAGCGCAACGATCGCCGCAGCCACGACGCCAACCAGGCCCGTGAGCCCCCCTTGAAACAAACGCCGGAGCTCGCGAGTGGCCGTTTCGAACCGCCCATCGATTTCGCTCACCAGATCGCCGAGCCCGCCTTCCGAAACACCGGTCTCGGTGAAATCGTTGGCCAGCACCAAAAGACGACCGCGCGCATTGCCCCCGCGCGCATCTCCGAGATCGGGAGCGAGGTAGTGAATCAGACCCGACGCAAAAGCGCGGTTTCCCGGGTAGCGCAGCATCTGGTTGATGAGCGCGGAAGGGTCACCCATCGCAAAGAGCTTGCCGAGCCGGACTTCATCGAGCTCACCGGCCAAGGCGAGCACCACGTCCGGCTCGTCGATCCCGCGTATTTTGAGCACCGGTCCCATCTTGGGATGCCGGAGACCGGTCGGATGGTTGGTGACCAGCCGCTCCACGTTTTCGACGGTAGGGTGCACCTGCTCCCCTCGCCCCTCCAGCGGCTCACGCACGGGTTCCGCGATGGCGAGGTCGGCATTGTGGCGGAGCATGGCAATCGGCCGGCTGGGGATGGGAACGCGCTCGATGCCGAAATGCTCGAGAATTCGAGATCCGGCGCCGAAATCATCGACGATCGCCACGCGGCCACCCGATCGAAGGAACTTGCTGAGGCGATCGCTCGACAAAGCGCGGGTCGGGTGGAGGATCAAGAGTCCGTCCTCCGGCCGAACCAGGCGCCAATCGAGCTCGGACAGCACGACGACTCGCCCCTCACCGAGCTCGGTCCTCGCGATCTCGAATAATTCCGAGCACCCCTCCCAACCGGTATCGCGTACCTCGAACGGACCGGCGAGCGCGCCGCGCGCAAGCCCGACCAAGGTCGTGATGACGCACAGGAATATGCCGAGGCGCGTCATTTTTGAAGAGGCGAGGTTAGCATGGCCCGCATAACCTTGACCGGGTCGACGCCATTGCTAAGCTGGCAAGTAGAGAGGTACCTCGTCCGAGAGAATAGCTCACAGGAGCTCATACAGTAGTTGGTCTTCCACTTTCACGCTGCAGTCCTTCCAACGTGAAAGTGTCGACGGTCTTCACCAGGGGTGGAGGGAGGCCCACCGATGCTACCTCCGTTCATCATCGAACAGATTCGCAAGCGTGAAAAAGAAGAGCGCGAGCACCAGGCCGAGCAGCCGCGGCTGGAGCTTCCTCTCGAACGGCGCCGATGGTCCGAGCCTCCCAAGGAGGAGGAAGCCGATCGTGGCGTCGTTATCGTCGACTTAGGCTGACCGCTCGCCGGGTTCACCGGCGAGCTGCCGCTTCCTTTGTGCGCTTTACAGAGGTGGGTCGTGTGACTACTGTCCGCGCCTCGAAAATGAGAGCGCGCCTTACTTTCGTTTCTGCGGTCGCCACGTGAGCGGATGGGAGCGCGTGGGGCGTTGGAATGGTTGCGAACGCGGGTGGATCGCTCGATGAGCGGCTCACGCGCCCCGCAGGCATTGATCGCCGCCGTCCTGTCGCTCGGCGCGGGCTGCTACTCCACCGGCGAGGGTCCCGAACCGTCGCCGAATGCGCTCTATTTTCCGGTCGGGCTTTTGCCGTCTCCGGGGGGCAACGCGCTCTACGTCGTCAATTCGGACTTCGATCTGCAGTTCAATGGAGGAACTGTGGAGGCGTACAACCTCCAAGAGATCCGCGACATCGCCCTGCGACCGTTCTGGGCACCGCGGGCTGACGACGACACGTCGGACCCGTGTTTTGGTCTCGGTCCCAACCCGAACATCATTCTGTACCCGGGTCCGTGTGGGCCGCTCGACCTCCTCCATCCGCCTGCCCGCGAGGTTCCCTACGGGCCGGTTTTCAAGGCTGCCGCCAAAATCGGAGCGTTCGCCACGGATGTCGTGATGGCTTGCCAACCCTCGCAAGAGCCAATGCTCGGGGGCACGTCCGACTGCATGCGAGGTGGAGTCTCCTCCGGCGGCGCTCGTCTCTTCGTCCCGGTGCGTGGCGACAGGTCGCTCACGTTCTTCGATGTCGATGACGACCGTGAAGGCGGAACGCAGACGTTCAAGCTCGACTGCGGGCAGAGCTCGAATAACGGCACCTGCGCGGACGCTTTCCGAGCGGGCGTCGATCCCGGCGAGAACACGCGCGGGCTCACGTTGCCCGCGGAACCGTTCGGCATCGCCGTGTCCGATCGGGCCGATGCGATCGTCGTGACGCATCAGAGCTCGACGTCCGGTTCCGTTAGCCTCTTCGCGGGCGGAGACGGTACGAAGCGCACCGTTCTCGACGCCAAGCCGCGACTCGAGTTCGTGCTTTCCGGCTTACCCGGATCGGCGACCGGCGTCGCCGCCCTTCCGACGCCCGCCATCGACGCCTACCTCGGCTTCGACAGGACGAATTACCAAACTGGCTTCGCGGTCGCTTATCGCCTCGTCGCTCAAATGGATCTCGTTCGATTCTTCGATGACCGACATGCGGCGCCCGAGCGCCCGTTTTTGCAGAGGACGGCAGCGTTCAGCTTGCCACCGACGCCAAGTGCGTTCGACTCACGCGATATCGCCATCGATGTCTCGCCCACGAGCGAGCGCGCATCATGCGAGACCGCGTGTCGCGGCGGCGCGCCGGACATGGAATCCTGTCTGCGCGGTTGCACGCGCATCCCGCTCCCGGCCTACGTTTCCAGTCGCATTACGAGCACGACTCCGGGCGCGTTGCTCATCGGCGAGGTGCGGCTGCCCAACGAAACGGGCTCCAGCGAAACCATCAACTTCTACGATTCAGTGACGCTGGCGCTGGGCCCTTCCCGCGTCGTCATCGGACGAATCCACGATCGTCGTGATCCGCCGGGACAATTTCGGCAGCGCGTTTTCGTGATTTGCTTCGATGCCCGGACGATCGTCGTTTATGACCCGGTCGAGCGCCGCGTCGACGGGCTGATTCGGACGGGGCGCGGTCCGCACTCTTTCGTCATGGATCCGGTGCACCCCATCGCCTATCTCGGGCATTTCACCGACTCCTACATCGGACTCGTCGATCTCGACCAGTCGCATGCCTCGACGTTCGAGACCATCGTCGCCACGATCGGCAATCCGGTCGCTCCGCAGGGGACCAAGTGAAGAAGATCGCCGCCGCCCTCGCCGTTTTGACGGGCTCGGGCCTTCTTTGGGCGGGCTGCTCACAAAACGCGCCGCCGATCGTCGTGCGATCGCTCGAACGATCGGGGAGGGCGGCCTTCCTTTGTATCAATGACCCGCGGTCGCCCAATCCCGGACAGCAGCTCGACGCGTGCTTTACGCCCGGCGATCTGCCTGGCCAATTCAATTACATCGTGCCCCACGTGATCGCATTGGTGACGCAGACCGCGCGTGGCGAAGTCGCCGTTGTCGACGTGACGGCGGATACGGTCGTCGACATCGATCGGTCGGTGCCCGGTTACAACTTCTTGCCCGTTGGCGCGTCGCCGACGGATATCGTCAGCACCCCGGCGGGCAACGCCTCATTCGTCGGGATTGGCGACCCGACGCGGCCCGCGATCTTTGCCATCCCGTCCTCGAGTTTGCCCCTGTGGGAGGACACCTCCCAACCGCAGCCTCCGCCCAAAACAATTGCGAGTTGGCCGGCGTGTGCGCTTCCGCCGGGAGGCGTCCCGACCGAGATGGTGCTCGTGCCCGATACGACCGCGTCGTCGTCGGATCCCGGTCGCCGGCGCGCCCACTGCGATGGGTCCCCGGGCCAGGACGCGGCACGAGGCACCGATCTGTCGTCCGAGACCGAGATGTTCGGACGATTGAAGTTGGTCGTGACGCTTCCGGAGCTCGGCGAGATCGACGTCATCGATGCCCAGGACCTGCTGTCGCGCCGCCCTGGTGAGTTCGAGCCTTGCACCGTCGAGCGGCGCGTCTTTTTGACGGTCGATTCGAACCTGCCGCCGGCGACTCCGAAGTCGGATGCAGGTGCAGGTGACGTCGGCGTGAGCGACGCTGCGGACCCGGCCGACGGGATGTCGTCCCCGGACGGTGCTGGCGGCGGCCCAGCGATCGACGCTGGCCCCGATGGTGCGACGTGCAGTGGGCGGGTCACCCCTTCCGCTCCCCCCAGCCTCAAACCGCATCCTTTCGCGATGGCACTTTCAGACGATGGGCGTCTGTTCGTTTCCGATGACAGCGCGTCGGTCATCCACGTCGTCGACATGCAGGACCCTTGCACCGCCGAGGAGAAGGCGCCGCTGTTGCCCTTTTCGGTCGTCGATCCCACGCGCTCCGTCGTCTCCGGCGCCATTGCGGTGAGCCCGTTGACGAGCAAGCGCGAGCGCTTCGTTTACGCGGCGGACATCAAGAACAACGGCAGCATCATGGTGTTCGACGTGAGCGCTAATTCGACCGAGCGCGCACCGCTGGTGCGGCAGGACCGCCGGTACAATCCGTTCGAGCCCCCCGATCGCATTGCTCTACCGGCGCCGGTGGAGAGCATGACGTTCGCCATCCACGAAGTGCCGCTCGCCCCGCCCGACCCCACGACCGGCGTCATTCCGCGCGGCATGGTCTGCGATCCGAACAATGAGAACGATCCCAACCGCCCGCCCGAGGATTTCGTGCAGGCGGGGGCCGGACCGCGGCGGTTGCGCGGCATTTTCGGATTCGCGGCGCTCACCAACGGCGATCTGACGGTCATTGACCTCGATGACTTCGACGCCAACTGCCGGCGGCCTCGATACAGCGGCGACGATGCGCTCGGTTGCCGCGACCAAAGTGTGCCGATCACTGGTTTGCCGGCCGCGAGTCAAGAAGCCAGCTGCAACATCATCGAGCCACATCGGGTTCGGTCTGCGAATTACTTCACCAATGTCGAGGCAGCGGGCCGGCACGCGCCGGCCATGCTGACCTTTCCGCTCCTTTACGACAAAGACGGTACCGCGCTGAGCAACGACCCCAGCCGGCCAGAGACGGCGAGGTTACCAAGGCTGCTCGGCCCCGCTCTCGTTCGCGAGCAACACGATGACGCATCTTGGCCGATCTTGGCCACGGTTTTGTCGAGCGTCGTTAGCCCCGGTGCCGGACTTTTCTCGAACCTCGACGAAGCGCAAGCCAATTGGGTCACGTTCGATCTGCAGGCGCCGCGGGCGCACGTCGCCCAGATCTGGAACGTCACCTACGAAGGGGTGCTTCCTTGGTTCGTGGCGCGCCGCGGGCGACTGCAGTGCGCGGGCAAGCCGAACGATCGCGAATGCGAGCAAGGGGACGACGCGTCCCACTTCGACTTCTACGACTCGAGCGTCGGATTCTGCGATGGAGGCGCGCAGGGCGAGGACCTTGCGCCGGCGGGCGACATTCTCGAAATCATCGATGACATGCCGGATCCCGCCGATCCGTACTGGACCACGACCACCGATGTCTGCAGTCGCGCGGAGTGTGAAGAGGTGTTCGGCACGCTCGAGGCGCCCCGCGTGATCGAGAACGGCGAACCGGTGGGGCGCGACATCGCCATCGAGAAATCGTATCAAGGGAAATTGTCGCTCAAAAAGACGAACACCTCGAAACGCGTTGGCGACAAGGGCGAGACCAAGCTCATTCCCATCACGTGCTGCTTTCCTTACCCGGTTGCCTATACGATTCGGGCTGGTCACCAGTGGATTGTGACCGGGCAATCGAGCGGCTTCGCGCATCGGCTCATTCCCGACCCCACGCAGGCGGATCCCATCTCGCAGGCTTGCATCGTGTCGTGTGATGAAAACCTGCAGCTGCGCAACGGCCGTCTCGTGGGGCGCGCGGCGGACGATCCCGAGGGCGTGCCGACCTACGATGATGCGACGCCGGAAGGGGTCAAGGGCAAGAACGCGGCAGGCATCTTCTACAACGCGCAGATGCGCTTCGTGCTCTGGGACAGGGAGGGAGCGACCTGCACACAGCCACCTTGTGCTGGGCGGGTGCGCGATCGGTTCTTTTCCTTTCAAGAGGTGGGCGGGTTTACTCCCATGCGGTTCGGCCTCTCGTCCTCGGCGGTGATGCCACAGTCGATTCGGTACGTGCGCGGGCTGCAGATGCTCGCCATTCCCGATTCCGTCACGCAAGGTCTCATGCTCTTCGATTTGAACCGGCTGGTGACCGTGACCGCCCTCTATTGACGCGCATTGCGCCGCGGCGCGGTGCCGATGCTAGAGTCGCGCGGTGTACGGCGAAGACCGAGCCAAAAAAGCGCTCTCCCCCGTCATGCGGCAGTACCACGCCGCCAAGTCGGCCTACCCGGACGCGGTTCTCTTTTTCCGGATGGGCGACTTCTACGAGATGTTCTACGACGACGCCGTCGCCGCGTCGCGGCTGCTCGATCTCACGCTGACGAGCCGCAACAAGGGGGCGCCCGACGAGGTGCCCATGGCCGGCGTGCCCTACCATGCGGCGGCGGGGTACGTGGCTCGATTGCTGGCGCTCGGGCACAAAGTGGCGCTTTGCGAGCAGATGGCCGATCCCGCCAAGACGCGCGGCATCGTGCCGCGCGCGGTGGTGCGCGTGCTGACGCCGGGACTCGTGACCGATGGCGAGCAGCTCGATGCGCGTCTCAACCATTTCCTGTGCGCGGTACACGGCACGCTCGAGGCGGGCAGCCCCCTCGGATTGGCGCGGCTCGACCTGTCCACCGGCGAGCTCTCGGCGGCGTCCTTCGAAGATGGCGCGGCGTTGGTAGGCGAGCTTTCTCGGCTCGACCCCCGTGAGATCCTGTTCGCGGAGGAGCTCGCATCGCTCGAAGAGGCGGCGAAGAGGGCAGCTCCGCGCGGCGTCGTGCGGCGCGACGAAGCGATCGACGACGCCACGGCTGGGCAGGTTCTCGAAGAAGTGCTCGGCGCAACGGCCAAAGGAGACGCCGAGAACGACGTGCCGGAGGTGGGAAGGATGGCGGCGGCGCGAGCCCTCCGCTTCGCCAAGAGCTGTCACCCCGGTGTGGTGCTGCCGGTGCGCCGCCTTGGCGCGTGGGACCCGCGGGCGACGCTGGAAATCGACGACATGGCGCAGGCGCATCTCGAGCTCGTTCGCGCCGCCGATGGGGGGCGGTTGGGATCGTTGCTGGCGGTGGTGGACGAGACGTGCACGCCGCCGGGGGCGCGCATGCTGCGGCGCTGGCTTCTCGCACCGCTCGTCGAGGTGGCGGCGATCCGACGCCGCCTCGATGCCGTCGAGGTGTTCGTGCAAAATCCGCTCGCGCGAACCGATCTGCGCGGCCGTCTCGCCGAGCTGGGCGACTTGGAGAGGCTCGGCATTCGCGCCGCGCTCGGCGAAGCGACGCCGAAGGACCTGGGGGCTCTGCGCGACGGCCTCTTGGCCGCACCTTCCGTGGTCGAAGCGGTACGCAAGATCCCCGACACCGCCGGGCGTGACGCTTTTGGCATAGCGAGCGATCCTCCTGAAACACTCGACGCGCTCGCTCGCGAGCTCACACGAGCGCTGGTCGATCGACCGCCCGCGCTCGTGCGCGAGGGTGGGATTTTTCGCGCCGGGTACGACGCGGGCCTCGACGAGACGCGTCAGTTGAAGGAAGAGGGGACGGAGCTCCTCCTCGCGCTCGAGCAGAGGCTCCGCCAGACGTCGAACATTCCGACCCTCAAGGTGCGCTACACGCGCGTCTTCGGTTGGTACATCGAGGTCACCCACACCCACGCCGCCAAGGTGCCGGCGTCGTTTCGCCGCAAGCAGACCGTGGCCGGCGGGGAGCGCTATACGAACGACGAGCTCGACGATCTGCAAGACCGCATCTTGCACGCCGAGGCCCGGCATCAAGAGCGCGAGGGTGACCTCTACGGAAAGCTTCTCGGCGAAGCGGGAAAGCAAGGCGATGCGATCCGCAAGCTCGCCGCCCGTTTCGCACAATGGGACGTCTACGCGGCGCTCGCCGAGGTGGCGCACCGCCACGATTACACGCGACCCGACGTCGACGCTGGCGAGGCCATCGACATCGAAGACGGCCGGCACCCGGTCGTCGAACAGCTCGCCGCAGCGGGCCAATTCGTGCCCAACGACGTGCACCTCGATTGCGCGAGCGAGCGGCTCTACATCATCACCGGGCCCAACATGGCGGGAAAATCGACGCTGATGCGTCAGGTGGCGCTCACGGTGATCCTCGCCCAGATGGGAAGCTATGTGCCGGCGCGCCGCGCGCGGGTCGGGATCGTCGATCGCGTGCTCTCGCGCGTCGGCGCCAGTGACAACGTCGCCCGCGGGGAAAGCACGTTCATGGTGGAGATGCGCGAGACCGCGCATATCTTGCGGCGCGCGACACGTCGTTCGCTGGTGGTGCTCGATGAGATCGGGCGCGGGACCAGCACCTACGACGGACTTTCCATCGCCTGGGCCGTCGCTGAGCATCTGCACGATGCGGTGGCTTGCCGCGCGATGTTCGCCACCCACTACCACGAGCTTACCGAGCTTTCTTCGACGTGCCCCTACGCCGTCAACTACTCCGTTTCCGCGCGCGAGCTCGGCGACGACATCGTTTTCTTGCACAAGCTCGCTCGCGGGCCCGCTAGCCGGAGCTATGGCATCGCGGTGGCCAAGCTGGCCGGCGTGCCGGAGGTCGTCTTGGCGCGCGCCAAAGCCATTCTCACGTCGCTCGAGGGGGGGGACGCCTTGCCCTCCGGCAAACACGCCACCCTGCGCGGTCGCGGCGAAAAAGGCGGGGCGCAGCTCGACCTCTTCGCGCGCCGAGCGACCGACGACCATGGCGTGCTCGAGACGCTGAAAGCCGTCGATGTCGACCGCCTGACACCGCTCGATTCGCTATCGCTCGTCGCCAAGCTGAAAGCGCTTCTCGAGAAGTAAACGCGCATGGCCGCGCTGGGTACGAACAAGACTTGCGCCGTTGCGAGGCTCCCGGATTTGCCGCGCCGCTGGCCGGCGACCGCGGCGCATGGTAGGGCCCGCGAGCCATGAGCTTTGCATGCGGTATCGTCGGTCTGCCCAACGTCGGCAAGAGCACCTTGTTCAATGCGCTGTCGAGCGCCAAGGCGGAAGCCCAGAATTATCCGTTTTGCACCATCGAGCCGAACGTCGGCGTCGTGACGGTGCCCGACGAGCGGCTCGACAAGCTGGTCGAGCTCTTCCACCCGCCCAAGGTCGTTCCCGCGGCCATCCGCTTCGTCGACATCGCCGGGCTGGTGCGCGGCGCGTCGAAAGGGGAGGGGCTCGGTAACCAGTTTCTTTCGCACATCCGCGAGGTGGAGGCGATCCTGCACGTCGTGCGCTGCTTCGAGGACCCCAACGTGGTGCACGTCGAGAACCGCGTCGATCCGGTCGCCGACGTGGACACGATCAGCGCCGAGCTTTGCCTCACCGATCTCGATGCCGCCGAGCGGCGGCGTGAAAAGTCGCGCAAGATGTTGAAGGCAAACAAACCGGAAGATCGTCTGGCGATCGAAGTGTGTGACTTGCTCGTCGCGCACCTCGACAAGATGCAGCCGGTCCGCACGCTCCTCGCCAGCGCAGCGGCGTCGAAGCAAGGTCCGCTCGCGACCCCGGAGGGGCAGACGATCGTGCGCGAGCTGCAGCTGCTCACGGCCAAACCGAGTCTCTACGTGGCCAACGTCGACGAGGGCTCGCTCGCCGATGTCGGACGTAACCCCCACTTTGCCAAGCTGGCGGCGTTTGCCGAAAAGGAAGGCGCTCACGTGATCGCGATCTGTGCGGCGCTCGAGGCGCAGATCGCCGAGCTCGATCCCGCCGATCGCCCGGAGTTTCTCTCCAGCGCTGGGCTGAAAGAGCCCGGGCTCTTCCGGGTGATCCGTTCCGGCTACGACATGCTCGGACTCATCACGTTCTTCACGGCTGGCGATCCGGAAGTGCACGCCTGGACCGTGACCAGGGGAACGGTCGCGCCGGGGGCAGCCGGCAAGATCCACACGGACTTCGAAAAGGGATTCATTCGCGCCGAGGTCATTCGCTGGGACGAACTCGTGACGCTCGGTAGCGAGGCGAAATGCCGCGAAGCGGGCAAGATCGCCATCGAGGGCAAGGAATACGTGGTGCAAGACGGCGACGTCATGCACTTCCGGTTCAACGTCTGACGCCGAAAGCGCGTGCCAGAGGTTCGGCTTGCGTTAAGTCAAGCTGACCGGTCCTCCGAAAAAGCCGAAGAAGCGCGCCACCCACACACCCAAGAGAAGGAACGCCAGCGCCGCGGCGAGCAGCTCGACGGACCGTGGAATGCGCGCGCCTCGCAAAGTGCCTCGACCTCGCACGTAGCCGACCGTCTGGGCGACGATCCATCCGGTCGCACAAGGCACGATCACTGGCGAAAGCGGGTGAAGGGCGATCGCCTGCGCGACCTCCCCGCGGAGGAGCGCCACCGTCGCGCGCGTCATCCCGCAACCAGGGCAGGGAATACGCAGTGCCAGCGCGACGAGGCAGAGCTTCACCGGGGAGAAGAGCAATGCAGCACCCGCTACGCCGGCGAGCGCCACGAGCCCCGCGCGATGTAGCGGGCTCTGCGCCGACGACTTTGCCATCGCTCCGCTCAGCTGGAAGCGCCCGCGGGATCCCACACCTCGTTCAAGTCCTTGGTGAGGAAGTAGGGGGCCAGCAAAAAGTACATGATGGGACCCGCCGACTGCTGGTTGCGCGAACCGGCGCGCTGCTTGGCTTCGGTCACCCAATCGGGGAGCTTGCCGAGCAAGACGACGAGACTGAGGACCGGCACGAAGATGTGCCACGGCACGATCTCTTCTTTGTTGAGGTAGGCCTTCAGCTCGGAGAGCATCATGTAAAACGTGACCATGCCGTAGATGCCGCACGTGACGAAGGTGAGAAGCGTGACGACGACAGGGTTTCGCACCCCGGGTCTGGTCTCGGAATGCGACATGGGAGCGAGCGCGCTGCCGCCCGCTTGCACCATGCCGGCGCCTTGCGGCGCATACCCGCCCGGATCGTAGCCACCTTGCTGTGCACCGTACGGCGCTGGTCCGCCGTACCCGCCCGGCGACTGCCCGTAACCTTGGGGTGGCGCGCCGTAACCTTGGGGCGGGGGCCCGTAACCTTGGGGCGGCTCGCCGTAGCCGCCGGGGCCGGGCGCGCCGTAGCCGCCCGCTGGGGGCTGACCGTACCCGCCGGGAGGCGGGCCATAACCTTGCGGCGGAGCCCCGTAGGCGGGCGGTCCACCTTGCGGCGGTGCTCCGCCGTAGTCACCTGGACCTCCTTGTCCGGGCGGTGACCATGGCTGTTGTGGACCGGGCGGGTTCGCGCCGCCGCTCGCGCCGAAACCTGGAGGCGGCGCTCCGTAGGGTGGTGCCGCGCCGGGTGCGCCATATCCGCCGCCCATCTGATCGAGTGCGACCGTGCCTCCGAGCGGGTTCACGCGTTGGCCCGGCTGCTGAGCACCATACCCACCCTGCGCTGGGGTCGGCGCGTAGCCACCTTGCCCGCCGCCAGCTGGCGGAAATCCGGGCGGCGGAGGGGCAGTCGAAGCAGCGCCGGGATTCGGACCCGCTTGCGGCGGACCGGGCGAGTAGGGCGACACTGCGCCGGGCCCGGGTGTGTACGGGGCTGGCGCTTGGGGGCTCGCGGCCGTGGGCCCGTGTCCCGCACCGACAGGCCCGCCGGCCGGAGCACCGGCCGGCGAGAAAGGAACGAAACCACCAGGTGGCGCGACGCCGACCATCGTACCTTTGAAAGCCTGCTTGGGCGGTGCAGCAGGGGCGGCCGGACCGGGAGGCGGCGCTGCGGCGGCCGGTGGTGCAATGGGCGGGGGCGTCGAGTGCTTTGCCGCGCCCGGCTGATTCATCATCAGCATCGTCCCTTTGAACTTGGGGGCGGCTGCTCCCTTGATATTGAATCCGCACTTCGTACAGGTCGTGGCTGTTTCCGGGTTTTTCGTGCCGCAGTTCGGACAGAACAAGTGTGCCTCCGAGAGCCGGGTTCTTCCCCGCTGGCGACGCCGATTGACGCCCCCCTTTACGCTACACGCAAGCCTCCCCGGTTCTCAAGCTTCGCGTGTGTAGGGCGTCAGCCCCACGCCGACCCCCTTGCCACCGGGATTTTTTGATGCGCTCGGCGGCGCGCCGTGCGGCCAAATCTGCGAACGGTGCCGCCGGATTACTACCTTGACACCGCGCCCGAGCGCCCACTAGGTTTCGCGCGAGTTGCGAAGGGGAATATCCCTCGGGCCTCGCGGTTCGTGACTCCGGTCACTCCCTTCTTTCCGCTTCCGCTCGCCGTAGCCCCCCCGCGCCGTCCCCGCCTTCAAGGACTCTCCATGGCCTTCGTCCTCTCCGCCGAACGGGAACGTGAGATGAGCGAAATCTTCACGCGCTATCCGACACGCAAAGCGGCGTGCATCCCGCTCCTCCATCTCTGCCAAGATCAAGAGGGATACGTCAGCGAAGAGGCGATGAGCTACGTCGCCGAGCAGCTCGGCATGGCACCGTCGCAGGTGAAGGGCGTCGTCACCTTCTACACGCTCTTCAACACGGCACCGGTGGGGAAACACCAAGTCTGGGTGTGCAAGACGCTGTCCTGCGCGCTGCGCGGCGCCAAAGACATCATCGGGCATTGCGAGAAGCGACTCGGCGTGCACGTCGGAGAAACGACGAAGGACGGCAAAGTCACGCTGCGCACCGCGGAGTGCTTGGCTTCCTGCGGTACAGCGCCGATGATGCAGGTCGACAAGAAATATTACGAGAATCTCACTTCCGCCGAAGTCGACCGCATTCTCGATCGACTTCTCGAGGCTTGATCCCACCGCTTCGAGGAGCAGAACCGCTTCGATACAATGCTCAAACCCGTCAAGATCCTCACCAAGATGTACGACGTCCCCGAAGGGTGGACGATGCGCGCCTACGAGCGGGCCGGCGGCTACCAGGCCGCCAAAAAAGCGCTGGGGATGCCGCAGGCGACCGTCATCGACGAGATGAAGAAGGGCAACGTGCGCGGTCGCGGCGGGGCCGGTTTTCCCGCGGGCGTGAAGTGGGGCTTCATGAAGCCCGACCCGCAGAAACCCGCTTATCTCGTCATCAATGCCGACGAAGGCGAGCCGGGTACGTTCAAAGACCGCACCCTGATGGAAAAGGATCCGCATCGGTGCATCGAGGGGTGCATCATCGGGTCTTACGCGATAGGCGCGCACGTCTGTTACATCTACGTGCGCGATGAGCTGCACCTCTCCAAAGAGCGGCTCTGGAGCGCCATCCGAGAAGCCAAGGACCGCGGCTTTCTCGGCGCGCATCCCTTCGGCGGCAACTACGCCATCGAAGTGTACGTGCACACCGGCGCCGGCGCGTACATCTGCGGCGAAGAAACCGCGCTCCTCGAGTCGCTCGAAGGCAAGCGCGGCGAGCCGCGTTTGAAACCGCCCTTCCCCGCGCAGCGCGGCGTCTTCGGTAACCCGACGACCGTGAACAACCTGGAGACCATCGCCGCGGTGCCCACCGTGATCGAGATGGGGGGCGAAGCGTTCTCCAAGCTTTCGTCGCTGCACCACTTGAACGACGGGGGCTGCCGTCTCTTCGGCGTCAGTGGACACGTCAAAAATCCGGGCATCTTCGAGGCCTGCGTGGGCCTCACCTTGCGTGAGCTCATCTACGACCTGGGGGGCGGGATGTCGCGGGGCGAGCTGCTCGGCGTCATTCCGGGGGGCTCGTCGTGTCCCGTGCTTCTGCCTTCCGAGAAGGTGAACGCCCCCGACGAGAAATCGGTGCTCCACCCCTGGCACGGACAGAGCGTGCTCGACGTGCCACTCGGCGTCGACACCATGCGTAACCTCGGCACCATGCTCGGCACCTGCTGCGCCATCGTCTTTTCCGACGAGACATGCCCCGTCGCCGTGATGCAGAACTTGATGGCCTTCTACCGCCACGAATCGTGCGGGCAGTGCACGCCCTGTCGCGAGGGGGTCGGTTGGATCGACCGTATCGTCACCAAGCTTTTGCATGGCGAAGGCTCGGTCGACGAGCTCGATCGCATTCACGATATCGGCAATGGGATCATGGGCAACACCATCTGCGCTTTCGGCGAAGGCTCGGCCATGCCGGCGCTCGGATTGGTGCGCAAGTTCCGGCGCCATTTCGAAGAGCACGCCACCGGCAAGCCGTGCTCCGCAGGGGGGCGGCTCGACGCATGAACGGGCTCTCCCTCGCTTTCTTCGGCATCTCCGCGTTGGCCACGCTCCTCGGCGCTCTCTTCGTCGTGATCTCGACGAACCCCATCCGGAGCGCGATGGCGCTTTTGCTCGCCATCGGCGGGGTGACCTGCCTTTTCATCGGGCTCGACGCGCATTTTTTGGCGGCCATCGAGCTCATCGTCTATGCGGGCGCGGTGGTCATCCTCTTCATCTTCGTCATCATGTTGATCGGGCCCGACGCCACGCCGCCGCACGATTCGAAGGCGCTCTTCTCGCGCACGCTCGCCGCCGTCGTGTTCGGCGTGTTCGCGCTGGTGACGGGCTTTTTCATGATGCGGGCCAGCGGCGGCCTGCACCAGCTGCCTCCCTTCCGGCACGACTTCGGGACCATCGACATGTTCGGCCGCGAGCTCTTCACGCGCGGGCTCGTGCCGTTCGAGCTCACCACCGCGCTCTTCGTGGTGGCCGTCGTGGGAGCGCTGGCCGTCGCGCGCGGGCGCCACAAGAGCGACGCGACGGGTTCATCGGCGAAGGAGCCGTCGCCGTGATCCCCGTCGAGTACTACCTCGTCGTGGCCGGCGTCATGTTCGGCATCGGCGGCATCGGGTTCTTGTCGCGCCGTAACCTGCTCGTGCAGCTGATGTGCATCGAGCTCCTTCTCAATTCCGTGAATGTTACGTTGGTCGCCTTCAACCGCATGCGGCCCGACGACCATAACGGCCAAATGTTCGCTTTCTTCGTCATTGCCGTAGCCGCTGCGGAAGCCGCAGTGGGTCTGGCGATCGGCCTCGCCATCTACCGCCTCAGTCGCTCCGTTCGCAGCGACGAAGCCGACTTGCTCAAGAACTGAGCGACGCGCGATGGAACTCCTTTCCAATATCTTCCCCCCGCAGAACTTCACGCTGATCGCTTTCATCCTGGGTTTGCCGGCGCTGGGAGCCTTCGTCAACGGCGTCTTCGGCAAGCGTCTCGGCAAAGACGGCGTGCGCCTGATGGCGCTCTCCGCCATCGGCGGCTCGTTCCTCGCCTCGCTCATCGCCTTCGCCATGTTGGTCGGCTTCGGAAGGCAGGCCCACGGCGAGCACGGCGCCCACCAAGCGGGGGAGGCCATTTCGCAGCTGAAGTTCACCGCCTGGCATTGGTTCGACGTGTCGACCAACGGCGGCTTCGGCTCGGCGCCCATCGAAGTCGCCTTCGTCATCGACCACCTGACCTCGGTGATGATGCTCATCATCACGGGCATCGGCTTTCTGATCCATCTCTACGCCACCGCGTACATGTGGGACGACCAGCGAGGCGATGGAGGCTTTCACCGCTTTTTCGCCTACCTCAACTTGTTCTGCTTCGCGATGCTCGTCCTCGTCATGGGCTCGAGCTTGCCGCTTCTCTTCGTGGGGTGGGAAGGCGTTGGTCTCTGTAGCTATCTGCTCATCGGGTTCTGGTACTCCGACGACGCCAACGCCGCGGCGGGCAAGAAGGCGTTCATCGCCAATCGCATCGGCGATTTCGGGCTTCTGGTGGCGATGGGGCTTCTCCTTTCGTATGGGGGCGCGCTCGATTGGGGCGGGATCGCTTCGGGAACGGGCTCGCTGATGCAGCGGGTGCAGGTCTGGCCGATCGGTCACGCGCCGACGACCGGTCTGGGAGGCGCCATCGTTTCGGCGATGCCGTGGCTCTTTCGGCCGCTCACTCCCACCGTTGCGACGGTGGTCGGGCTTTGCCTTTTCCTCGGCTGCGCCGGCAAGAGCGCGCAGATCCCGCTCTACGTTTGGCTACCGGACGCCATGGCCGGTCCCACGCCGGTGAGCGCGCTCATCCACGCCGCCACGATGGTGACGGCGGGCGTCTACCTGGTGTGCCGGCTTTGGTACGTGTTTTTGCTCTCGCCCTTCGTGATGGCGACGATCGCGGTCATCGGCGTGGCGACGGCGTTCTTCGCCGCCACCATCGGGCTCGCGCAAAACGACATCAAAAAGGTGCTCGCTTACTCCACCGTGAGCCAGCTCGGCTTCATGTTCCTCGGCGTGGGCGTGGGCGCTTTCTCGGACGGCTTCTTCCACGTGTTCACGCACGCGTTTTTCAAAGCTTGCCTCTTTCTCGGCGCAGGCTCCGTGATTCACGCCATGCATGCCGGCATCCACGACGCCGCGGCTTCGCAGGACATGCGCAACATGGGCGGGTTACGCAAGTGGCTCCCCACCACCTACCTCACGTTCCTCGCCTCGTGCCTCGCCATCGGCGGATTCCCGCTCACGTCGGGATTTTTCTCGAAGGACGAGATCCTCTACCGCGCTTACGTGACGCACATCTCGGCGGCACCGGCCGAACCTGGCGTGGCGCGCTGGGAAGCGCCGGCGTGGTTCGGACCGATGCTCTATTGGGTTGGCATCCTCGCCGCCACCATGACGGCCTTCTACATGTTCCGCGCGCTTTTCCTCACGTTCTGGGGTGATTTTCGCGGGTGGGAGATCGGCAAGCCCGCGGCGGCAAGCGTGGATGCGGGCGCGCATGGCCGCGATCATCGAGGCCCCGCGCCGGCTCCCCACGAGTCGCCGTGGCCCATGACGTTGCCCTTGCTGGTGCTGGGCGCGTTCGCTTTGGTGGGCGGTATTTTCAATCCCGGTCTTCTCTCCAAAGAGCCGGGGCTCGAGCATTGGCTCGCTCCCGTTTTCGAGCTGAGCGAGCATTACGTCAAGGTGAACGAAGGCGCTCCCTCGAAGTGGCTCTTGGCGGCCCCCGGCGTGATGGCGTTTCTCGTCGGTGCCGGCGGCGCCTATTTCGTTTACGTCATGAACAAAGGGGCTCCCGCACGCGCGTTCACCGAGAAGGTCCCCGGGCTCTACCGTCTCGTCCTCGACAAGTGGCGCATCGACGAGCTCTACGAGAACACGGTCATCGGCGCAATCGAGTCGCTCGCCGAGACGGCGGCGCAGTTCGACAAATGGTTCATCGACGGCATCATCGCGCGGCTGACCGCCCTCGTCGTGGCGGCGTTCGGCACGGTTTTGCGCGCCTTTCAGACGGGCGTCGTGCACGTCTATGCGGCGGCGATGGTGCTCGGCGTCACCTTGTTCGGGTGGTTTTTCGTGTGGCAGCCGCAAGCGCAAGCCACCGTGCGCGAACAGGGCAGCGGCAAGTACCTCGTCGAGGCGTCACCGGGGCTCGGCTACAGCTTCCGCTGGCATTCTCAAACGCCTGATCGACCGGACAGCGAAGCCTTCACCAGCCGAAGATCGGTGGAGGTCGAAGTGGCACCGGGAGAGACCAAGCTCGTCAAGGTCGACGTCAAGAACGCGTTCGATCGCACGACGACCGGTACCGTCGCGGTGACCCGACCGAGTGCTGCGCCGGCGGGTAGCGAAAAACCGGCGCCGCCCGTGATGAAGGGGTCCCTCCAATGAACCCGGTGCTCGGTAGCTTGTTCGGCCTGTGGCCCGCGGCGTTGGCTGGCGCGGTTGGTGCGCTCATGCCGCGCCGCGATTCGCGCCTCGAACGGGTGTTGCTCGGCGTCATGGGCGTCCTCGTGGCGCTCTTCGTGATGGCGGCGTGGCCCGGCGCGAGCGCCGCGGACGAGACGCCCCCTTCGGAGTGGCCGTACCTCCTCAACTTGCTCATCGGGTTGCCGCTCTTCGGCGCGGTGGCCGTTCTGTTCATGCCGCGGCAATCGCCCAAGCTCTTGACCAGCTTCACGCTCGGTCTCCTTCTCGTGAACTTGGCGGCGTCGCTCGTTCTCCTCGGTGTGCCGATGACGCGAGGGTGGCACTTCGTGTACGTGCGCGAATGGATTCCGAGCCTCGGCATCCGCTACCACGTCGCCATCGACGGCATCAGCTTGTGGCTCGTTCTGCTGACGACCTTCGTCACGCCCATCGCGGTGTACGCGTCGTTCGGCAGCATCAAGACGCGCATCAAGGAGCTTTGCTTCGCGTACTTGTTTTTGCAGGCTGGCATGCTCGGCGCCTTCGTTGCTCTCGACCTCTTTCTTTTTTACGTCTTCTGGGAGCTGATGCTCATCCCGATGTACCTCATGATCGGGTTCTGGGGTGGGGTCGATAAGATCAAGGCCGCGTTCAAGTTCTTCATCTACACGATGACCGGCTCGGTCTTGATGCTGGCCGCGATGCTCTACTTGGTGTGGCAGTACACCAAGCTGACCGGCACGCCGAGCTTCGACCTCTTGGCGCTGCAGCGCGTGCTGCTCCCGCCCGGCGCCCAGATGCTTTGCTTTTGGGCCTTTGCGCTCGCCTTCTTCATCAAAGTGCCGATGTTTCCGGTCCACACGTGGCTTCCCGACGCGCACGTGCAGGCGCCCACGGGGGGATCGGTGATTCTGGCCGCCATCATGTTGAAGCTCGGCACGTACGGTTACCTGCGCTTCGCGATGGGACTCTTTCCTGGCGCTAGCGGTCTCAATGCCGCCAACCTGGCGGGCGTCGCGGTGATGGGCGGCATTCTCTACGGCGCGCTCGTCGCTTATAAACAAGACGACTTGAAGCGCGTCATCGCCTACTCCTCGGTGGCGCACCTCGGGTACGTCATGCTGGGGCTCTTTGCAGTGACGCCGAGCTCCATTTCCGGCGCCATCTTGCAGATGGTCAACCACGGCATCTCCACCGGTGCGCTCTTCCTCTTGGTTGGCGTCATCTACGATCGCCGTCATACGCGTGCCATCGCCGAGTTCGGCGGGCTCGCCAAGGTGATGCCCGTTTACGCCGCGGTGTGGGTCGTCATCACGCTCGCGAGCATCGGCGTCCCCGGGACCAACGGGTTCATCGGCGAGTTCATGGTCATCACCGGAACCATGGTTTCGCCGCGCTTGCGCAATTTCGCGGGCGTCGATGCCACGCTCGCCGCGGCCGGCGTCATCTTGGGCGCGGTGTACATGCTCTCGCTGACGCAGAGGACTTTTTTCGGCCCGCTCACCAACCCGAAGAACAAGCGACTTGTCGATCTGACCGTGCGCGAGACGTTGGCGCTCGCTCCGCTCGTCCTCTTCGTCTTCGTCATTGGGCTCTTTCCTTCGATCTTCCTCGATCGAACGCGTGACGCCGTTCAAGGCTTCTTCGATCGCTACCAGGCGGTGTGGGCCGAGGGGCGCACCGAAGAACCGGCTTCGCGACTCATGCGGCCGAGCGCCGACCGCGCCATGGAACGTGGCGCGCCGCCCGTGCCGGGTGAATCGCCCACCGCTTCGGCGCAAGGACACTGAGCCATGGGCTTGCTCTTCGCTACCTCGCCGCTGCTCATCGTTTCGTTGGGCGCGCTGCTCTTGATGCTTACCGAGGCATTTTCGAACAAGCAAGCCGAGGGGGACCTGGCGCTCGGCACCGCCGTGACGCTTCTCGCCGGAGCGTCGACGGCGATAGCGGTGTGGATGGTCGGCCCCGAGAACATCGAGGGTGCCGCGGCTCTCGCGCCGTACCTTCTCACCGACCGCTTCGCGATGTTCTTCGATTTCGTCATCTGCCTCGGGGGCGCCCTGGCGGCGCTTTTGGCGGGCGGGTATTTGCCCGAGCACGGCCTGGAGCGCGGCGAGTTCTATCCGCTCATCATGTTTTCTTCGGTCGGGGCCATGGTCCTGGCCGGGTCGGGCGATCTCTTGTCACTCTTCATCGGTCTCGAGACGATGTCGCTCGGTGTCTACGCCATGACCGGGTTTCGCCGCGGCTCGCGCCGCTCCGTCGAAGCGGCGATGAAGTACTTCTTGCTCGGATCTTTCGCGGCCGCGATCCTGCTCTACGGTGGAGCACTGCTCTACGGCGCCACCGGGCACACCGATCTCGCCGGCATCGGCCAGCGCATTGCCTCTGCGGCGTCGCAGAAAGGCGCCCAAGCGGTGTCACTCCCGTTCGTCATCGTGGGGCTGATGCTCGTCTTGGTGGGGCTCGTCTTCAAGGTGAGCGCGGTCCCTTTCCATATGTGGACGCCGGACGCTTACGAAGGAGCGCCCACGCCGGCAACGGCCTTCATGGCGGTGGCGGTGAAGAGCGCTGCGTTCGCCATGATGATGCGCGTGCTGCTCATCGCTTTCAGCGATCCGGATTCGTCGTCGTGGGGCGCGGGTTGGCCGCCTGTCATCGCGGGGCTGGCGGTGCTCACGATGACCGTCGCCAACGTCATCGCGGGTCGCCAAGAGTCGGTGAAACGCATGCTCGCGTACTCGTCGATCGCCCACGCCGGGTACGTGCTCATCGGCGTGGCCGCCACCATTCGCCAGAACGGGCACGAAGCCGAAGGCGCGGTCCTTTTCTATCTGCTCACGTACACGGTCTCGACGGCCGGCGCGTTTGGCGCGCTCATTCTTTGCGGACGCAAGGGCGCCGAAGCGACGAGCTACGAGGATCTGGCTGGAGTTGGCCGGCGGCACCCTGGCGCGGCGCTCCCCTTCGCGCTGTTCTTGCTCTCGCTCGCCGGCGTTCCCCCGGCGGCCGGATTCTTCGGCAAGTTTTATATCTTCCGGGCTGCCGTATTCGGCGGCGGGGGCTTTTACTGGCTCGCGGTCATTGGTCTTTTGAACAGCGTCGTCGGCGCCTATTACTACCTGCGCGTCATCGTCTACATGTACATGCGCGAGCCCGCTCCCGGCGCGGCCATCGCCGTGCCCATGCGGTCCGGGTACGTGGTGTTCGCGCTCTTGGCATGCGCGCTGCTTGTACTCGGTCTCGGGCTGTTTCCCGGCTCCATGCTCGATATCGCGTTGCATGCACCGGTTCGCGGCTGACGCGCTCCTCGTCGGATCTCCTCCATGCCTTCACGCACCCGGCTTGCTGCCATCTCAGTTGTCTCGTGCGCCACCTTAGGTAGCGTTTTCGGCGCATGTAAGTCGCATCCCGCCGAGCCCGCTGCGGGTCGCGAAGCACGGGACGCCGGTGCCCGCGCCGCCGCTTCCATGGGCTACGTCACCGACTCCGGTTTGGTCATGCTCCCGGTCGTCGAGGTGCCGTCCGATGCGGGCCCGGTTTCGACGGCGATACCGGTACCGGTTTCCAAGATCGAAAGCATCATCAACCCGAAGCACCTTTCCCCTTACGACGGTCCCAAGGGAACGGTCGAGGGGGTCGTTCGCATCAGCGGCGATGCGCCTCCCAAGCGAAACCTCACCATACCGTTCGAGTGTGGGGAAGCCTTCGCGACTTACGGGAAGGTCTTCCGCGAAGGAAACGATCGTACGCTCGCCGACGCCATGATCGCCGTCACCGGGTACGAGGGGTACATCCCCGCGGCGGGTGACGCTTATCCCATTTCGATCCACGGCTGCGCCTACGATCGGCGCACGCTCGTCTTGACCTACGGTCAGCGCATCGAAGTCACCAACCGCGATCCCAAGCAGAGCTTTCTCCCCACGCTCGAGGGGAGCAACACACCGGCGCAGCTCGTTGCGATGCCGAAGGGCGACGCGATCAAGCTCTATCCGCTCGAGGTCGGCCACTACGCGCTGAAAGAAGGGATGAAAGGAAGCGGCTGGATGTACGCCGATGTATTCGTCCTGCAGTATTCGACCCACGCCGTTACGGGGCTCGATGGTCGTTATCGCATTTCGGGGATCCCGGCCGGGAAGGTCAAGGTGTCGGTTTATCTACCTTCCATCGACGTCGACCTGCACCCCGATACGGGCACGCAGACGTCGAGCATCGAAAAAGACGTCGAGATCAAGGACGGCGAGACGACAGCGCTCGACATCGAGTTTCCTTACAAGGTGCCGAAGACTCCTCCCAAGCCGAAGCCGGCTTCCACGGTTCCCATCATCAAGTAGCCGCGTCGAAATCGCCGGCCCGGCGAAGCTTGACGGACCTAGCCTCTAGTTGCGAAGCTGATGGTGACCGGCAAGAACGCCGCAGGGTGACGAGCGAATGGCGGACCAGGGAACGGGGGACGACGAGCAGGATTTGCCCTCGACACTTCCTGGCACCATCATTGCTGGCAAGTACCGCCTCGACGGCATGATCGGGCGGGGTGGCATGGGAAGCGTGTGGTCGACCATGCACCTCGGGCTGGGGCAGCGCGTCGCCGTCAAGCTCATCGCCAAGCGTTACGCAAACTCGCGCGAGGCTCGGCAGCGGTTCGATCTGGAGGCCAAGGCCGTGGCGCAGCTGCGCTCCCGCTATGTGGTGCAGGTTTTCGACAACGGCGAGACCGAGGACGGCACGCCCTACATCGTCATGGAGCTGCTCGACGGCGAGTCGCTCGACCATCGCATCGAGCGCCGCGGACCCGTTCCTCTCGACCAAACCGTGCGCATCCTCGGGCAGGTGGGGCGCGCGCTCGTGCGCGCCCACGGACTCGGCATCGTGCATCGCGATCTCAAGCCGGAGAACATCTTTCTCACGCGCAACGACGAGGACGACGGCAGCGAGATCGCCAAGGTGCTCGATTTCGGCATCGCCAAGATCAAAACCGCGGACGGCGGTAGCTCGGCCACGCGCACGGGAACCATCCTCGGCACGCCTTTGTTCATGAGCCCGGAGCAGGCCCGTGGGCTGAAATCGGTCGACCACCGCACCGATATCTATTCGCTCGGCATGGTGGCGTTCACCATGATGACCGGCCGCAACGCCTTTGCCGGCGAATCTTTCGGCGATATTTTGGTCGCGATCTGCACCCAGCCGCTCCCGTCGTTGCGTACGTACGCGGCTCATTTGCCGCCTGCGCTCGACGTCTGGATGCAGCGTGCGTGCGCCAAAGAACCGGGGGAAAGATTCCCTTCTGTCGAGCCGATGATCGAGGCGCTCCATGCCGCGGCGGGAATCGCGCGACCGAGGACGCAGGGCGTCGATGTGAGCGCACCGAACCAGCCGAATCCAATCGACGCGCCGCGCGCCCGGAGCGGAAGCTCGGGGGGCGTTCCGGCGACGCATATCATGACCCAGGCGTCGGGCGGCTTGTCCGATCAGCGATCGCCGGCAGCATCGCCCGAACAGCGCACCACTGCAGCCCTGGCCGTGAGCGGCGCGGACATCCCCAAGCGATCGATGGCCGTGCCGGCGATCCTGACCGGGCTCGCCGCACTCGCGCTCGGCGGCGTAGGCGCGTTCATCGTGCTCGGCGATTCGGGTAATCCGACGCCAGCATCGAAAGGCGAGGGGAGCGCTCCCATGCTGGTGACGTCCGTGCCGGCTCCGAGGCCGACGACATCTGCCCTTACCGCCCCGCCCGCCGCGCCGAAGAGCAGCGCAGAACCGGTCAAACCAAGCGACTCTGCGACGCCGCCAAAGATCACCGCCGCACCCAAGCCGTCGCCGGCTGCTCCACCGGCGGCTGCCAAGCCTGCACCTGTAGCGCCTGCACCTGTACCCGCCCCTGCACCGAGGCCGTCCAACCCCAGGCCGAAGACGCCCGATCTCGGCTTCTAGCTGCTCGAGGAGAGCCACTTGAGATCAAACGCTTTGGGTGTCAACCACTCGTTCCGCGCGTGCGCCCTCACCGCTGCCCTCGTCTTTGGCACGCCGCTCACGGCGCTGGCCGAGGAACCCGCCCCGAGCGCGAGCGACACGGCGCTGGCGCGCACGCTCGGTTCGGAAGGTGTTCAGCTCGCCGAAGCGGGCAACTGTGCGGCGGCCATCGAGAAGCTCGAGCGCGCCGAGAAGCTCTACCACGCGCCCACGATCTTGGGACGCCTCGGCGAATGCCAGGTATCCGTCGGTAAGATCGTGGCCGGAACGGAGAACTTGCAGCGCGTCGTGCGCGAGTCGCTGCCGCCGCGGGCGCCGAAGGCATTCGTGGACGCGCAGGCGCGCGCGCAAAAGGTGCTCGACGGCGCGCTCCCCAAGCTCGCCAAGCTCAAGATCCACGTCGACGCGCCGCCCGGCGTCAATGTCACCGTCTCCCAAGACGGCGAGCCGGTCTCCAGCGCGACGCTCGATCTCGATCGACCGGCGGACCCCGGCGTGCACACCGTCGAAGCCACGGCGCCGGGTTTTCGCGCCGCTCGCGGCGAGACGACGCTCGCGGAAGGCGCGACGGGTGCGGTGAGCTTGCGTCTCGAGCCCGATCCCAGTGTCGGCGCGACGGGCGCTGCTGGGCCGCCAGCTTCGGCTGGCCAAGCTCCGCCGCTCGGTCCCGGCGGCGCGCCTTCGCCGAACGCACCGGCGGATGGGTCCGCGTATCCCGGTGCGACTGCGGCTGCTCCCTCGGGCGCGGAAACATCGGGCGGCTCCAACTTGCCGGCGTACCTCTTGCTCGGAACCGGCGTCGTGGGCGTGGCCGTGGGCTCGATCTTCGGAGGCAGGGTGCTCAGCAAAAAATCGTCGCTCGATGGTGTCTGCAAGCCCGACAAGGCGCACTGTCCCGCGTCGGCGCAAGGGGACATCGATTCCATGCGCACCTCGGCCACGATTTCCACCGTGGGTTTCGCGGTGGGCGGCGTCGCGCTCGGAGCGGGCGTCATCATGCTGATCGTTTCCAAATCATCGTCGAGCAGCGGCGATGCGAAGACGGCGCCGGCACGAGCCACGCTGACGCCGTTCGTAGGTCCGACGTCGTTCGGTCTTTCTGGATCCTTTTGATCGGGGGCATAGCCGTCATGCTCGTGCAAACGATGAATGCGAAGCGGGTGTGGTTCTGGTCCATCTTCCTTGGAGCCGCGGCGACCGGGTGCGCCGCCATCGTCGGCGCCGACGGCTACAACGTCGACAACGGTTCGACGGGAACGGGAGGTAGCTCGACGGGCAGCGGGGGAGCCGGTGCGAGCGCCGGCAAGGCCGGCGGCGCGGCAACTGCTGGCAGCGCGGGAAGCGGCGGCAGTGCAGGAAACCCCGGCACCTCGGGAGCAGGCGGCGACGCCGGCAAAGGCGGCGCCGGACCCACGGGCGGCAGCGGTGGAAGCTCGGGAAAGGGCGGAGCGCCGATGCCCGACGCTGGCGGGCGCGGCGGAACGACGGACAGCGGTCCGCCGCCCCCCGACGCCGCCGCGCCGACGTGCAGCGCGCAGACCCCCGCCGGGACGGCGATGTGCGGTGCTGGCAAGACGTGTCTTCTCTCGACGTGCGGTCCCGCGATGTATGAGTGTTTCGCGGCGGGTAGCGCCGCCGAGGGGGCGTCTTGCAACCCGGCGGGCACGGAATGCGCAGTCGGGATGCTCTGCCTGTCGTATGGGACCGACCTCAACGTGTGTAGACGAACATGCACCGTCAATGCGGAGTGTGCGACGGGAAGTCGCTGCTCCGGATCGCTCAGCTCGTGCAGCGGGGCCGTCATGGGCAATTACTGCGAGAGGTTGTGCTCCGACATCACGAGAGCCGGCGCAGCTGCGTGCGGGCCAGGTTTCAAATGTGACGCGAGCTGCAACGACACGGTGCCCAACCCTGCAACGTGCTTTCAAGCGGGGCCGCTGACCTCCGGCGCTTGTTCGGCGATCACCGATTGTGCGGCAGGCTATTCGTGCATTGGGAGCACCTGTCGCCAAGGCTGCAACACGACGAACGACTGCTCGTTCGGATCCTGCACGGGTGGGATTTTCTGCGGCGCTACGGCGACGGGTTTTCACTACTGCGAATAGGATGCGGCGCGGATGCCGAGGATGTGCGCGCGCACCTAGGCACGCGGACCAACGCGCACATCGTCGCGTCCACCGATCGTCAGCGACGTGGGGCGACGCGCATGCTGCGTACCGATTTGTAGTCGGGCCTCTCGGAGAGCATGGTTCGGGTCCACTTGTCTCGCGGTAGCTTGGCTTGCGCGTAGGGTGCGGCGCGGATCAACATGCTGTGAAACTCATCAGGGGTTTCGGCGATATACGCGAGGCCATCGAGCACGGTGGCGATGGCGCGCACGGTGGCGGCAACGATCGGCGATCCCACCAGCGTCGTCATCGATTCGAGGTGGCAGCGGTTGTCCAGGAAAGCGCGGATGATGGCGCTTCGGGCCGACAAATCGAGGTTCGCGCCCGGCTCGGCATCGCAAAAGAAGCCGGCGACGGGGGTATTGGCCAACTGTTTCCGCAGCAACGTCGCGCACTTGGTTCCAAGCGGCGTCGAAACGTGGCCGATGAACCGCACATAAAAGATCTCTTTGTTGACAAAGCCCATCACGACGCCGCCTTGCGGGTCTGCCAGCATCGTCAGGGCGCTGTTCATCGACTCGGAAACGGCGCCAGAGCTCCGTTCTTGAACCAAAAGGCTCCGACCAAGAGCGTAGGCGGCTGCTCGGAGGCTAACGGCGGCGCGCGACTTCCCGGGCTAGCGCGTCTTCCCAATCGCTCGAGGTGACGCCCCAGGCCTCGATCCAGGCCTTTTTTGCGTCGGATCCAACGCGTCGCTCGAGCAGCTCCGCCATGAGCACCCCCGCGAGGGGCGAAATCGTCGCTCGCGCCGTCGGCGCGTCGCCCATTGCGCGGGCGAGTGCGTCGTCGTCGCGCAGCAGATCAGCGGCGACAGCGGCGGCGACACGCGCGTCGGCGTCGCCCGGGTCGGCGGCAAGGACGAGCGCGGCTTGCTCTTTGGCGAACGCGGCGGCGCCGACCGCAGCGGCGCGGAGCGCGAGCGCTCCACTCGAGACACGTGCCGCGAGCGCGAGTCGCCGCGCGACGTCGAACGCGCCACGCGCGATGGCGGCGTCTACATCGGCGATCGACACCCGCGTCGGCGTCGCGGCGGTCTTTCGGTTCGGCCGCGCGCCGAGCTCCGCGAGCGCGCGCTCGGCCGCATCCCGGCGAGCCTCGTCGTGCGTCCGCTCGGCAAACGCTGCCATCGCCTCTAGCGCCTCGATGGAGGTCGGGTTGCGAACCACGAGCCCTTGCAGCCACCTTGCTGCGTCGTCGATGCGCGCCTGACGCTCGAGCACGAGCGCCAAGAGCAGCGCGGATTCGATCCTTTCTGGATCGAGCGACACGGCGAGGCCCGCGGCATGCTCGGCTTCCGTGAGTTGGCCGCGCTTCAAATGACAGCGCGCGCGCTCCGTCCACGCCTCTTCGTAACTGGGATCGATTGCGGCGGCGTGATCGAAAATGGCCGCCGGCTTGGCCCCCGTCGGACCTTTCGACGCGTCTTGCCGATCGCAGATGAGCGCGCCGATCTTCGTGAGAAGCTCCGGGCTGTCCGGATCGTAGCGCGCGCCTTCGGTGTAGGCGGAGAGCGCCGCTTCGCGATTGCCCTGCGCTTCGAGGAGCGCGCCGCGTAAGTACGCGGCATAGGCATCGTCGGTCACGAAGCGACCGCGGACGAGCCGGCCTCCCACGCTGCGCGTCACGGCCGTCGGCGACGCGCAGGCCGTCGCGAGCAACGCGAGCGTGGTGAGCCGCACCAGGGACGCTACCCGCAGCGTCACGTGTCTTTCTCGAAACCCGTGCGCATCGCGCGCAAGGCGCGAGTCGCCCCTTCGATGGTGATGTCGCGCGCATCGACGATGGCCGACGCGACTTGCTCTACCTCGCTCGTCTCGGCACCGGCCGCGGCGGCCACCGAGCGCGCGTGCAGCGACATGTGCCCGCGCTGGATGCCGTCGGTCGCGAGCGCGCGTATCGCCGCCAGATTCGAGGCTAGCCCGACCGAGGCGGCGATCATCGCCACCTCCGCGGCCGTGTTGACGCCGAGCAGGCGCAGGGCGAGACGCGCGGCGGGGTGAACGCGGAGCGTCCCCCCCACGCATCCGAGCGCGAGCGGTAGCTCGAGTGAACCTTCCAGTACTTCGGCGCCGTCTTGGTCCTTGGCCGCGCGCCACGTGGCAAGAGGTCGGTAGGCGCCGCTGCGCGCAGCGAAAGCGTGTGCGCCCGCTTCGACGGCGCGCCAGTCGTTGCCGGTCGCGATGCACACCGCGTCGATGCCGTTCATGATGCCCTTGTTATGCGTCGCGGCGCGATACGGGTCTGCCTCGGCGAAGCGCGACGCGTTGAGGATGCCGTCGAGGACGAGTCCCCCTCCGTGGGTACTGGTGGAGAGCGATTGCACGGGGACTTGCGCGCGCACGCGCACGCAGCGTCGGTCACACAAGTTGGAAAGTATGCGCAGCCCTCGTGTGCCGCCGCCGAGCTGCGCGATGCGGTCCCCCACCGCTTCGGCGACGTTGTTGACGAGATTGGCGCCCATGGCGTCGCGACAATCGACGTAGATGTGAACGACGAGCATGCCGCCGTCGATGTTTCGTACTTCGATGTCGCGCGCGCCGCCGCCGCGCTCGACGAGCCCCGGCACGGCACGGTTGGCCATCGCGAGAAGCTCGTCTTTCTCGAGCAAAATATCCGCGGCGCCCGCCCCCTCGTCAGAAACGTCGAAGAGCTGCACCTGGCACGTCATGATGGACGGGTCGACGTCGGCGATGAACCCGCCCCCCGCTCGCACCATCTTGGCAGCGTTGGACGCGGCGGCGATGACGCTCGGTTCCTCTACCACCATGGGAACGATGTAGTCGTGACCGTTGATACGCACGTTGGGCGCGATTCCAAAGGGGAGCGCGTAAGTCCCGAGCACGTTTTCCACGAATTTGTCGGCCATTTCGGGGGTGAGCCCGCCCGTGTCGAGCGCCGCGGCGAGCTCGGCTACGGGTATTCCCACCGCTTCCGCGACGAGCGTGCGGCGCTCGGCGACCTTCATTTTGTAGATGCCTCGTAAACGCGAGCTGCGAGTCTTCATGGCGAGATCTTGTTTCTCCCATTCTCCACGCGCGACTCGGCCGAGGCGTGTACGCCGCGAGCGCCGAGCGTGAGATCGAGCGGCACAAGACCGAGCCTCCGCGCCGCCGCTTCGAGGTCGGCGGGCGGCGGTTTTTCGCTGATCATGAGCACGATGTCGCCGCCCCCCGCTCCCGAAGGCAGGACGGCGGCGCCGGCGATCTGCGCAGCGCGATCGAGCTCGGCGACTTCGGAGGTGACGATGGGCACTTGCGCCAGTCTACCGAGCGAGGCAAGTCCCGCCAGCTGGCGGCGACAAGCGGCGATGTACGCCGATCCCGTGATCGCTCGCAAGGTGGCGTCGGCCGCGCCCGCGAGCTCGTCCAAGACGGCGCGGTGCTCGTTCGGGCGCTCTTTTTTCAGCGTCTCGACCCCCGCCAGCATGACGGCCGTGGACGCGGCGCTCGCGCTGGACCAAACGCCAATGACGAGCGATTTCGGCAGCTCGACTTGTTCGGTGATAGGGAGCACTCCTCGCTCGCTCGGGAGCTGAAACCGCAAGACGCCGCCGAAGGCGCTGGCGGCGACGTCAATGCCGCTGCCGCCTCCTTGCGCAATGCGATGGGCAGAGAGCGCGCCGTCGAAGACTCGCCGTGCGAGGGCAGAATCGTCGAGCGTGGGCTCGGTGCCGAGCTCGAGCGCCGCCAACGAGGCGACGAGGATGGCCGCGCTCGACCCGAGACCAAGCTTGCGATCGGTTGCCTCGTCGCGCAGCGCCCGCGCGTCGAACCAGGGCGCCCGCGTCGCGCCGCGATGGTCGAGCGCCTCGCGCACTTCGGGCGTCACGAACTCCGCTTCGCGGCGCGGGTCGGCGACGACGTAGCGGTCGACCGCCGCCACCAGCGCCGGCGCCCCTTCCAAAACCGCGTAGGCTCCGGAGAGTACGACCTTGCCCGGGGCGCGGGCCATCATGGTCGGTCGCCGATCCTCGCCACGGCCGGGCCGCCCGGTGTCGCGATGAGCACCTTCTCGACGCCCGGGACCTCGCGCAGCGCGGTTGCCAGGGCTGGCGCGTCCGACGCATGCGACAGCACTTTGACGTGAGGGCCGGCGTCGATGGTGACATACGCCTGCACCCCGCGTTGGCGGAGCTGGCGCACGCGCTCGATGGCGGCGAGCGTCACGGGATTGAAATAGATGAGGGCCGGCGCGGCGGCCATGGCCGAGGCGTGCATTGCGAACGCGCTCTCCTCGGCGACCACACCGAGCGCCTCGAGATCGCGCGCCAGCACGGCGCGCCGCGCCCGCTCGAAGAGACGCGGCGCATTCGCGACCCACGCCGCATAATACGGACTGGTCGCGCTCGTATGCGCCATTCCCTCGGTCGATCCCACGTCCTTTTGTTGCAGCGTCGTCACGACGACGGAGATGGCCACCTGCCAATCGATCGAACCCTCGATGGGCTCTGCCGGCAGAACGTCGCGACCGGTCTCGCCCGCCGCCAGCGTCGCGAACCCACCGAAGATGGATCGCGCCGCCGACACGGACGATCGGCGTGCCTGATCGCTCAACTGGGCGGGATCCCAATCGAGCCCCGCGGCTTTGGCGGCCGCGACGACGAGCGCCGCGAATCCCGAAGCGCTCGAGGCGAGACCCGAAGCCGTGGGAAAGTCGTTGGCGCTTTCGACGCGCGCCTTGCTCGCGATGCCCGCGGCAGAGCGCACCCGGTCGAGTAAATCCGATGCACGCCGCATCTCCTTCTCGCTCGCCACGCTGCCATTCAGCATGATTTCGTCGCGCGGCAGCGCGTCGTCGAACGTCACGCTGGTCGTGGTGGACATCGCATCGAGCGTCATGGACAGGCTCGGCACGGACGGCATGCGGCTCATCCCTTCGAGCTTGCCCCAATATTTGGTGAGCGCGATGTTGGGGTGGGCCACGGCGGAAGCAGTTCGACTCACGGCGCTGCGCTCCCTTCCGCGCTCGGCGTGGGCGAACGAGAAACCGTCGTGGAAAAAGAGCGAAAGCCTTCCTTCTCCCAGCGGGTAACGATGGGTGTCGCGTCGTTTTGGACCAGCGCCACGACGCATCCCCCTCCCCCCGAGCCGGTCAGCTTGGCGCCGAGCGCGCCCGCCTCGCGCGCGAGCCGGCATAGCGTCTCGATCTCTTCCGTCGATACCATGAGACCCGACAAGAGCACTTGATTGAGATCCATCAACTTACCGAGACCCACGTGATCACCCGCTTCGAGTGCGAGGCGTGCATTCTGAACGAGTGAGTGTATCGCCTCGAACGATCGGGTGACGTTTTCTTCGTTGCGCGCCTTTAGCTTGGCGACCGCGTCGACCATCTCGCGCGTGCTCGAAGAAACACCGCTGTGCCCGATGGCCAACGTCAGCGGCCGGCTCAGCTCGATCTCGTTCAAATGGAGCCCTCCGCTCATCCTCTGGTAGAGCAGGCACCCACCGCGCGCGGCGGCCGCGGCATCGACCCCCGAGGGATTACCGTGAAATACCTTCTCCCATGCCATGGCGCGCTCGGCCGCGTCACCCGCGGAGGCGGGAACACGGTTTTCAAAGGCGTCGAGCGCCCGCACGATGGCGACGCCGAGCGCCGCCGAGCATCCGAGCCCTGCCCCGGCGGGTAACTCGGTGCTGACGTCGACGTGCACCGGGCGTGTCACCGCGCAAGCGCGCAACACCGCCGCAAAGGCGCGCGCCACGTCGCTCGCGCCGTCGTCCGTCACCCGCTCGGTCGTGCCGAGGGCGAGCTCCGAACGCGGTGATGCCGGCGATGCGACGGCGTGGGCCGTAGCTCCGCGATCGATGCCGAGCACGATGGCTGGTACGCCGTAGACCACGGCGTGCTCACCGAGCAAAATGACTTTTCCGCAGGCCGAGCCACGCTGCATGAGACTTTCTTACCTCGTTACCGGGGATAACTCAGCGTTCGCGCACGGTCAGCGTCGCGGCGGCGCCGAGAAGCCACGCCGTGCCGCGTTTCGATAGCCCACCGCCGGCAAGGGAGCTGGTCGCTTTTTTGACGAGCTGACTCAACCTGCGTTCGACCGCCGCGCGCGCCCCGCATCGTTCGTAGAGCGCCACCACGGTCTTGATCTCTTGATCGGCCGCATCGCGGCGCCCGATGGTGTCGGTGAGCACGTGCCGATCGCTCACCCCCACTCGGGAAAACGCTTCGTCGGCGAGAGCCGTCTTCTTGCCCGAGCGAATGTCGCTGCCGAAGGGCTTGCCGGTTTCTTTGGGGTGCCCGAACGCACCGAGGAGATCGTCGCGCAACTGGAAGGCGACGCCGAGCGGATGGGCGAAACGGGTGAGATGTTCGAGCGTCTCCGGCTCGGCGCCGGCCAAGATGGCTCCTAGCAGCATGGGGCCCCGGACAGTGTAGCTCCCAGTCTTGAGGTCGTGCATCACCTCGATGTTCTGCGGCCGACCAACGAGGTCGATCTGCTGCCCTCGGATGGCGTCCTGCTGGATCTGCGCGAACAGCCTGGTCGCGCGCGCCACGCGATCGCCGCTCGTCTCGACCGAGGCGAGCGCCTCGAGGGCCATGGCGGATGCGTAGTCGCCGGCCAAGAGCGCGGAGGCGTCGCCCATCGTGCGGGAACCGAAGTGGTGAGCGAGGAGCGCGTGCACCGCCGGCCCCCCGCGGCGGACGTCATCGCGGTCCATCCAATCGTCGTGAACGAGAAGATACGTCTGCAAAAGCTCGAGCGCCGCCCCGGCATCGAGCGCCGCTGCCGCGGGAGCCGCCTCGTCGACGGCGCGGTACGCCGCCAAAAGGAGCGCGGGCCGAAACCGCTTTCCTCCGCGCATCGTCAGATCGCGGAGCGAATCGACGAGGGCGACGACGTCCGGCCCGAGCGGGTCGGCATCGATCAACTTTTGCTCGAAGAGCGCGGTGAGCCGCGCTTCGACCTCGCGGCGAACTTGCTTGAGCAGTGCATCGAAATCCACCGCCCCTCCTTGTTTGTTGAGAAGTGAAACGCTGGCGGTGGGGGCGCGGGGGGGCATGAGCTCGGGAGCGGAGCCTAGATTTGCCTGACATCGACGTCAAATGGAGCACCACTTCGCTTTCAGCTGTGAGTTCCGACACTTTCGGCTGAATGTGATCGCACATTCAGTTCGACGGCGCGAATTCGTCGGTCAAACCGGGGCCGGGGCGAGGTAGGCTCGGCACATCAGGGAGGCAAACGTCGCGTGACCAGCAGCGGAATCGGCCAGCGCAAAGCGGACCACATCGATCTCGCCGCGACCGGCGACGTCGGATTTCACCGGACGACGACGCTGCTCGAGTGCGTCAAGCTCGTCCACCAGGCGCTCCCGGAGCTCTCCGCCGATCGCATCGATACTTCGGTGACGGTCTTCGGCAAGAAGCTGCGCGCGCCGCTCATCATCGCTTCGATGACCGGCGGCATCGAACGCGCCGCGACGATCAACCGCGAGCTTGCCACCATCGCCGAAGCGCGCGGGTACGGCTTCGGGCTCGGAAGTCAACGCGCGATGCACATCGATCCCTCCAAAGGGGACACCTTCCGCGTGCGCGACGTGGCGCCGACGGCCCTCGTCCTCGGCAATCTCGGCGTCGTGCAAGCGCGCCAGATGTCGACGGACGAGGTGCGCGCCCTCGTGACCGCCGTCGGCGCCGATGCGCTTTTCATTCACCTCAACCCGGCCATGGAGATCGTTCAGCCGGGCGGCGATCGCGATTTCACCGGCGCGGTCGCAACGCTGGGTCGACTCGCTACCGACCTCGGATTTCCGGTGGTGGCCAAGGAGACGGGATGCGGACTCTCCGCACAAGCCGCCGCGCAGCTACTACGCGCAGGGGTGCGACACGTCGACGTGTCGGGTGCAGGTGGGACATCGTGGGTCGCGGTAGAGATGCACCGCGCATCGTCCGGCGAGCGCGCACTCGGTGAAGCGTTTCGCGAGTGGGGCATTCCCACTGCGGCCAGCGTGGCGTGGATGGCAGCGGCGCGCATGGAAACGATCATCGCCACCGGTGGCATCGGCACGGGCCTCGATGTCGCGAAGGCGATCGCGCTCGGCGCCCACGCTGCCGGAATCGCGCGTCCTGTCCTACAAACTCTTACCTCGGGTGGACGCACGGCGGCCGAGAACTACTTGGATGGCATCGAAGCAGAGCTGCGCGCAGCGATGCTTCTCGTCGGCGCCGGCACGATCGCCGAGCTGCGCCGCGCACCGCGAATCATCTCCGGCGAGCTCGCGTCGTGGGTTGCGCAAGGGGCGTTGGATAGCCCGATTTCGTGATAGCTTTGCAGTAGGGCCGGCGAGATGACGAACGAGAAGAAGGGGAGGGACAGCGAACGTCCGCTGCCCGAGCTGAAGAAAGAGAGGGATTCTTTCATTCACAGCTTCTTCACCAAAGGTGCGCAGTTCACGCAGGAGCTCGTCAACGAGAACACGCGCCTGAGACATCGCTTGGGTGAGCTCGAGCAAGAGTCTGCCAAGCTACGCGCGCAGGTGGCGAGCGACGACGCCATCCGCGAACTCCTCAAGACGATCGACGGGCTCGAACGAGAGAAGGGAAATCTTCTCTCGCGATTTCAACAAGCGGAGGCCGCCTCGTCACGCTGGGTCGACCAGTACACGGAGGTCGAAGGCGAGCTCGCCAACTTCGCGAACCTCTACGTCGCCAGTCACCAGCTGCACGCGTCGCTCAGCTTTCGTACGACGGTGCGACAGATCAAAGAGTTGCTCGAGCAGCTCGTCGGTTCACGCTCCTTCGCCGTCTATCTCGCGACCGGTGACGGTAAGACGCTCGTCCCCATCGTTTGCGAGGGGCTCGGTAAACCACGCCGTATTCCGGTGAACCCGAGCGACGGCGCCATCGGCGAATCCTTTGCCACGGGGATGTCACGCGTGGAGAGCGGCGATCTGAGCCGCGGGTCGGTGGAGCACCCGCTCGCCATCGTGCCGATGGTGCACGAGAACAAAGTGTTCGGTGTTTTTGCCGTCTACGCCACGCTCGAGCAAAAGCCGCGTTTCATGCCCGTCGACTTCGAGCTCTTCAAGCTGCTCGGCGCTCACGCCGCGGGAGCGCTCATCTGTGCGTGCCTCTTTGCCAACGCTGGTCACAAAATTCCGAGCTTTGACCCTTTTTTCGATCCCGAGACATGAGCCAAAAGAGAAGCGAGACTTCTAGCGCGGGTACGCATCGATATGGCTGAATACTCCTGTTTGATCGTAGAAGACTCACCGATGATGCGGCAGCTGCTCGTCTTCGCGCTCGCTCGCGTGAAAAACCTGCGGGTGACCGAAGCCGACGACGGCGTCGATGGCCTGCGCAAGCTCGCATCGGCGCGCTTCGACATCATCATCACCGACATCAACATGCCGATCATGGATGGCCTCAAGCTCGTCAAAAGGGTGAGGTCCGATCCGACGCATTCCGCTACCCCGATCGTCATCATCACGACCGAAGGATCGCAGGAAGATCGGCAGCGCGCGCTGCAGCTCGGGGCGAACGCGTACATCACCAAGCCGATTCAGGCCCCGCAGGTGATCGCCAAAGTAAAAGAGCTTTTGAAGATCGAGTAGCGCGACGGGAGCGCTGCTCCCGCAAGCTACGCGCGCCCTTTCAAAACATCATCGTCTTGTGGACGGTGACCTTCGCTCCCGAAAACGGCGGCACTTTGGCCGTGCGGAACTTGGCGGCGACGCAGCTGCCGACCGGGGTGCCGCGCACGACGCCCGACTCGACGACGGCGACCGTTGCTTGCCCGCTCGGAACGAAAGTAACGGCGACGCGCACCGCGCCCGCGGTGGTGTCTTCTTGGCGGCACGTCGCCGCTAGCGCTGCTGCGTCTTCGAGAGCGGATTGCGCAGCGTCACGGCTGAAGTCGGGACCCGGCGGTTCGGGCGGCTGCGGCGCCACGAAAACGGGCGGCGCAGGCTCGGCCGGTGTTTCTTCGGCGACCGGTTCGGGCTCTTCGGCGCCGCTCGCCTTCAGTGACTTGCTCTTCTTGCGGCGTTTCTCGGGCTTCAGGGACTCGACGGTGGCCTCGGGCTGAGCTGACCGCGCTCCGACCGGCGCGGCGGAGGGCTGCGCGGGATCCGTCGCCGTGCCGCGAAAATCGCCCGGTTGCAGGCGCGCTGCGACGGGTGTTTCCGGTTCGGCGGGCTGCGCGGCGGGGGCGGCTATCGTACCGCTCGAAGATGCGTTCGCGAGTGAGCTGATCGCACGACCAATGAGCGCGACCGACACTGCCGCGGCCAGCGTCGCCGCGACCAACCAGCCTTTTCGTGAGGACCGCGGCTCGGCGTAGATCGGTGCTTCGCCGAGCGGAGGTACGTCGTTGGCCGGCGGTAATGGTCGCCCGCCTTCGCTCGCTTCGCGCGGCGGCATGCTCATCGCCGGCGGCATCGAGGAGTGCACGGGAGGTGCGCGTCGCGTCGAAAAGGCTTCGGTCGGCGGAGGCGGCGGCTTCACGCGGACGAGGCCCGCCGGCGTGTCGGATTGCCACGCCGGCGCATTCACGCGGAACGAGGATGACGAGGGGACGACGTTGGTCGGTGCTGGTGTCCGCGGCAGCAGGTCGCGCGGATCTTGCCCGGGGCGCGTGGGCGCGACGAGCTCGATGGCCGTACCGTTGACCTCGATCACCGCACCACAGTTGCTGCAGCAGTAGTCGACCACCTTGCCGCGCACCATGTCCGCTGCGATGCGGTAATTCGCCTCACAGCTGGCGCAGACTACTCGAACGAGATGAGGGTCCATGGGGACGACTTCCTGCCCAGCGCGACTGTCTTCTTGGCGATTGCGAGCCATTGCCCGCAGCGCGTCATATACGCCCTTCACGTAATTTCATCCACCCCTATGTTTATTTTCCAGTGCCAAGAAATATTGCTGATGGTCCTACGCCCCCTTAGTGAACGTGCCTTGACGAGAAAGGTCAGTTTTCGGTATCCCCGACCGCTGAGTGGTTGTTAGGGCGCATCTTCGGGCTGCCGCGGTAGGCGGTATTTTGGCTGCCGCGGCCGTGGCGGGAGGGGTTGTCCTGCAGCCCATGCTCCTCGGCGCGCGTTCGTCCCCGGGCAGGGAGGCGGACCCCCGCGCCGTGCCGGTCGATCCTTCGGCGCCAGAAGCCGTATCCGCGGCGCCTTCGGTGTCGCAAGTCCGCAAAATCGAGGACTTGCCGACGGCGTCCCCCGTCGCCTACCGGCCGCTTCGCGTCGAAGAGCTGCCGGAAGCGCCTGGCTCCGGGGCGAAAGGGCGCCGCGGCAAGGAGCAGCTTGCCGGAATCGAGGCCAAGGCAATGGCGAACGCGAGCCCAGCCGCTGCAGCTCGCGCTCTTCGGATCGAGGATCTACCAGCGGTGTCGGCCGCCGTTCGCCCGCTCCGCCCCGAGGAGCTGAACCCGGAGTTGGTGCAGCGGGCCGATGACCTGCTCTGGAACCATCCCTCGCCGGTCGGCGTCGACGTTCCCCTGGAAGTGAACGGCAAGAGCTACGTCGCGCGATTTGCCTACCACTATCACGAGTTCGGCGGCGCAAAGAAGCCGTGGGGCTACCACAAGGGCGTGACGCTCTACTCGACGCATGACTAGGGTTGCGGCGGTTAGCGATCGGCGACTCGGATCTGTCGCTGGTCCCAGGCCACACCGCCGCGATCGTCGCGGACGACGAACCACATCGTGACGGAGCGGCCCGCCGATTCGCGGCGAGCGGTCCACCCGGTGGTGGTATCGCTCGCCAGGCGTACGTCGTGCTCGAACATGCCCTCCGTCGCGTAGTACTGCACGATGATCTGCTCGCGGAAGGGCGCGCCCAAGGAATCGACGCCGGACTCACTGCTGGATACGGGCACAGCGACGGCCACGCGATGCTGCGTGCTCGGCGTGCAGGCGCCGTAGTCGTTGCCGCTTTCATCGCAGAACGCGACGTCTTTGATTTCCGAGGGGAGCCAAGCTTCGCCATCCCAGGTGACATCGGCGATGACCGGATTGTCGTTCTTGTCCGATAGACGCGCGAAGATCCGTTTGACCCCCACCACGTACTCGTCGCTCGTCAGCGTTCTGCCCTCCGCATCGACGCATGCGAAAGGGATCGATCCGACGCGCGGCGCGAGCTCGCCCGGACATGCCACGACGACGGTGCCAACGGCGGCGTGCCCCGCCGCGGCCGCGGGCAGCGACGTGATCACGTCGCTCGGTAGCGCGAAATCGAAGGTGGATCGTCCTTTTTCGATGACAACGGTGGAGAAGTCGAGCGCCGCGAGGCAGCCGGGAGCCGAAGGGGACGCGGGATTGACACAGAGGCCCCATCCCCATGTGATCGCTCGCGCGGCGGGGTCCACGGCGAGGGCTTCGAGGTGCACGCTCTCGCCCGGTGCCGCATAGGGCGAATCCGCGCGTACGGCGAGCACGCGCAGATCGGTCACACGCGAGGCGGGGTCGAAATCGCCGCCGCAGCCGGGTAAGAACGTCAGCGCCATCGCAAAGGCGATGCCCGCGACGCGCCGCGCGAACCGCGCGTCTGTTCGGGCGATGATGATCTCGGGTGAGGCGTTCACAGCTCGCCTCGTACGCCGAGGATGGGCAGAAGGGGCAATCCCGACAGCGTTTGCCCTCGGCTGTAGTTGTAATTGTAGGTCATGGCTTCCGGGTTTTGGCGATTGTAGGCATTGCGCACATCGAGATACGCAGTGAGCCGCCACGAGGTGAACGTCCACGTCTTGTCGACGCGTAGATCGAGCGTGTGAAACGGCGCCACGCGCTGGGAGTTGGTGAGGGGCGAAGCGATGGGCGTGTAGGCGCCGGCGTCGAGGTCGGCGACCGCGCCGATGTACGGCGTGTACGGGTTGCCGGTGACGTAACGGAAGCGCCCGCCCAGCGACCACCCGCGACCGAGCCGGTAACTCGCCAGCGCGTTCAAAATATGGGTCTGATCGAATTCGAAGATGCCAAAGGATTGGGTGTCGTCGAGGCGCCGCTCGCTGCGGGAGATCGTGTACGCGACAAAACCCGAGAACGCACCGCCCGGTTTCCACCGCACCAAGAGCTCGCTGCCGAAGGTGCGCCCCTGGCCGGTGTTGGTGAAGTCGGTGCCGCCCTCGGCGCTCGAGGTTGCGGATCGCGCCACCACCAGACTGCGCAGATCTTTGTAAAAGCCTTCGAGCGAGACTTCCACATCCGGGGAGAGCTGTTGTTCGATGCCGAAGCTGTAGTGGATGGCGAGGTTGTTTTTGACGGAAGGCGAGCCGAACGGGGCAAGCGCTTCGAAAGGCTGAGGCGGTTGATGAAACGCACCCACGCCGCCTTTCAGTGTCGTGCGCCGGGGGCTCGGGGCGATGTCGAGTCGCGCGGTCAGGCGCGGATCGAAGGTCCATTGTCCCGATTCGCTGGAATAGTCGACGCGCAGACCGGGCAGGATCTTGAGGCCCGGCGCGGCCGCGAGATCGAGCATGGCAAAGGCGCCCGGTCGCCACAGCATGCCGCTGCCCGCAAGCGCGTATTTCGGTGCCGCGAAAATGGGGCCGGCCACTTCGCCGTCCGCGGGTCGGTTGGGAAGGTTCAACGTGACGTCGTAGTGGCCAGCCAAGAACGCCACCCCGGCGACCGCGGTGACGGCGCGGCTCAGCTGGGTGCGCAGGTCAGAGCGCGAGTCGATGACGTTGTACGTGGCGTCGGCGCTGTTATTTCCGAGCGCGAAGTGCTCGCCGTTGGTGCCGAGGGATACCATGTTGATGAAGCGCGTTCGATCCGAGAGGCGGCTGTCGAGCCGCGCTTGCAGGCGCAGGAACGTCTCGGCTTGCGCGACTTTGCCGCCGAGGCCGGGATCTTCCGCGCTCGGCGATCGCACGTCGAGCGCGAACCGGTCGTCGGCGCCGAAGAAGAGAAGCCGCGCCGTCGTCGAGGAGGAAAGATCCTGCTCGATCATCGCCTGGTAATCGTAATAAACGGGAGCGGCGGTGACGCCGGCGCCGGCGCTGCGTAACGCCGATCCGAGCCATGCATCGACCCAAGAGCGTCGCCCGGCCACGAGAAACCGGGCCTTAGGACCGAGCGGCCCCTCCGCAAGAAGCCGGCCATCGAGAAGGTCGAACTGCAAGAGCCCTCCCAACCGATCCTTGCGCGGCGAGCGAAAACCAAGATCGATGATGCCGCCCATTTGGCGGCCGTACTCGGGTGAGAAATTTCCCGGGTAGAAGTCGAGGCGCTCGAGCACCTCGGTGGGGACGACCGACGTGATGCCGCCGAAATGGAACGCGTTCACGAGCCAAACGCCGTCTGCGAACACGCCCGTGTCCTGCGGGCCGGAGCCGCGCACCACGAGGTTGCTGGAGATGCCGGAGGTGCGCGCTACGCCCGGCAAGTTCTCGACCGCGTGCAAGGCGTCGCCGTTGGTACCGGGCATCGTCGCGATCTCGGCAGGCTCGAGTACCTGTCGCGTGCTCTCGCGAGGTGCGCGCTGTCCGCGCACCTCGATATCCACAAAGCCGCCATTGTCGCCGTCATCGTCCTCCTCGGGCGCCAACTCCGTCGATCGATCGGCGAGGGCTGCGGCCGTGTCAGGGCCGGGGGGCGTCTGGGGCGCTTCTTTTTTGGCCGCCGCGAATGCGAATTGAAAAGGAATCTTCGATCGGATCGGGCGACCGCCGCGCGTCGCGGGCGCAAAACGAAGGCGCGGCGCGGCTGCAAGTGCCTCCGTGTCGAACGGCGCGCCGCCCGAGGTCGTCACGACGGCGCGCGTCACGTGCCCCTCGTCGTCGATGTCGAGCATGAGCACGACCACCGCCGTTGCACCGCTCGCCTCTTGCCCAGGTGGATATTGCGGTTCGACCGTCTCCAGCACGCGAGGCGGCAAAAGCTCGGCCGCAGCGGCTCCCTGCGCGAGAGCGCGTTCGGCCGAGCCGACGATGACGATTGCGAACAGCGCGGCGCAAAGACGCCGCTTCGACGACGGACCGATGAGCATCGAGGAGCCTCGGAGAGCAGAGTTCGGCCCGTAGTGCCCGCGTCATCGCCGGCCGTTCACTTTGAACACTCGCCGTTCGTGCGGGCACCTAAGCGTCGTGAAAATCGTACTCATTGCCAAATCGATGATGTTGACGGCGGGCTCCGCCCCGCTCCTCTATCTCATGATCGCGCTCAGCGTCGTCAGCATGGCGATCATGCTCGAGCGCGCATGGTTCTTCGGAAGCATGCGCGAAGATCTGGATGCGCTGTTGCGTGACCTCGGCGCCTACTTGTCTGCTGGCGATCTGATCGGTGCGCGTGCGAGGTTCTCTTCCTCGCGATCGGCCGAAGCAGCGGTGGTCGTGGCGGGACTGGGACAGGCTTTGCGCGGTCCCGAAGCGGCGGCCGAAGCAATGTCCGGTGCCATGACGCGGCAACGCTTGAAGCTCGAGCATCGACTTTCCTTTTTGGGAACCCTCGGGAACAACGCGCCGTTCATCGGTCTGCTCGGAACGGTGGTGGGGATCGTGATGGCGTTCGACCGGCTCGGCGCGGCCCGGGTCGACGGACACCAAGCCGTGCCGGCCGAAGTGATGTCGAGCATCGCCGAGGCCCTCGTGGCCACCGCCATCGGGCTCGCCGTGGCCATACCCGCCGTGGCGGCGTTCAACCATTTTCAGCGACGGATTAGGGTCATCAGCGGCAACGCCGATGCCCTGACGAAGCTGCTTCTCGCGCACTTGCGCGGAGCGGGCGTCGATCGCTCGCAGGGCTCCTGAGATGGGCGCCGTCGAACAAGCTGCAAGTGAGGAGACCATCGTCGGCATCAACGTGACGCCGCTCGTCGACATCACATTGGTGTTGCTCATCGTCTTCATGGTCACCGCCAAGCTCATCGTCTCCGAGGCCATTCCCTTCGACTTGCCCAAGGCGGCGACGGGCGGCGCGGTGCAAGTCGTCTTCACCGTGTCGCTCGACGCAAGCGGACAAGTTCGGGTCGACGGCAAAGAGATGCAGGGCGATGAGAGCCTTCGCCGCGCAGCTCACGAAGCGCTCGCGCGCGACGCCGAGATCCGCACCGTCGTGCAGGCGTCATCGGTCGTACCGCACGGCACCGTCGTTCATGTGCTCGACCAGCTGCGCCAGGCGGGCATCCGGCGCATTGCCTTCGGCGTCGACAAGACGCCTTTGGAGCCGGCGCGGTGAGCGCCCACAGTTTGGTTCCTTGGGTGGTGGTCGCGCTCTGCGTGCATGGCGCAACGCTCGCCGCATCGGACCGCCCCCCGCCGGAAAATTCGTGGTCCGCCCTGCCGCTCGAAGTGGAGCTCGCTGCCGAGGCGGATCCCGAGCCGCCGCCGACACCGGACGTGCCCGCGCCGCCGGAAGAAGCTGCACCAAGCGCACCCGTGCCTGTCCGGTCTCTGCCTGCGAAAACGGAGCCGCGCTCGGCGGCGACGCCACCTTCGGTGGGTCCCGCCGCGAAGGTGGGCGCGCTGCTCACTTCCGGCGATGCGACGGACAGCGACGATCCGGTCGCGTTCTTGAGCGATCCCAACGGCGGTGTCTACGGCTCTGGCGTGGTCGCGCGCGGCGCTCGAGCCGAGCACGGTGTGGGACCGGCCGTGGGAGCGTCGGCCCCGGTGACCGGGCCAAGCCGCGCAGGTGGTGACGCGGTCACGCCTCCCGCCAACCTGAGCCGGGCACCGTCGCTCGACGAGGTCGACGCCTGTCGCGGTTTTTTCCCCGCCGAGGCCGGGGTCGATGCGGCGAAGGTCGATCTCGTGGTCGTCGTGCAAGCGGGGGGACGCGTGGCCAGCGCGACCGTCGTCCGGGAAGCCCCCGATGGGGAGGGGTTCGGTCGCGCCGCGCGCGCGTGCCTTCTTTCCAAGCGGTTTACCCCGGCAGCCGACCGCGCCGGGCGCGCAGTGACCGCGTCGACCGCGGTCCGCGTGCATTTCACGCGCTGATATTTCTTTGAACAGTCGCCCTGGTCACGGGCACCAACCTCTCGAGAAGAGTCACGGCCTTGCGTATTGCCCCCCTTTCCCATGACACTGCCGCCGGCGCCGGGACGCGTTTCCCCGGCGATTGTGCGACCTTGACCTCGATTCTGACTGGGGCGACAGAAGAGTCCGCGCTGCTCGAGCGGCTGAGGGAGGGGGAGCCCGGCGCGGTGGCGGAGGTCTACGACCGTCACCAGGCGACCGTCCACGCGTTTGCGCGCCGCCTCATCGGAGATGCTGCCGCGGCGCAAGACCTGGTGCATGAGACCTTCGTTTCGCTCCCCGGTGCCATTCGGCGGTTCGAGGGGGGATCGTCGCTTCGCACGTTTCTTCTTTCGATCGCCGTCAATCACGCGCGGCATCACCTCCGAGCCGCTTCGCGCCGGCGGCAAGCGATGGAGCGGTTCTCTCACGAGTCGCTCAATCGTCCGTCCGCGAGCGGCCCGGAGCAGCACGCCATGCGCGTCGATCTCGCGCGCGAGCTGTCGCGCGCGCTCGACCTTATTCCGCTCGATCAGCGCGTCGCCTTCGTCCTCTGCGAAGTCGAAGAACGGACTTCCAAGGAAGCGGCGAATATCGTGGGAGCCCCCGAGGCCACCGTGCGAACTCGGGTCTTTCATGCCAAAAAGAAGCTGCGTGACGAGCTCGAACGGCGAGGTTGGCGATGAGCACGAATGACGCCTTCGATCGAGCCGTACAGGCGTTGCGCGAAACGGGCGACAGCTCGGCCGCCGATGTGGCGCGCACGCGCACGCGCGTGCTGGACACGCTCTCTCGCGGCGAGCGACGTGGCCGGCGCACGTTCTGGGTGCTGCTCCCGATCGCCGCGGTGCTCGCCGGTGGAGCGGCGTTCGCCAAGAGCGACGTCGTGCACCGGGCGTGGACCGGCCTCGCCGAGACGGTGGGCATCGCTGCGCCGGCGGAGAAATTGGCGGTACCGGTCGCGCCGCTGAGCGGGCCGGCAAACGAGGTGCCCACGGTAGGCCCGGTGGAGAGCGTGGCTGCCGCGGAGGTCGTTGCTCCGCGCGAGCCCGTTGTCGAAAAGGATATTGTGCCCGTTGCACCTCGTCGTCAGCGTGCGGCGGGTGGAGCGCCACGTGCCGCTCCGCCAGCGGCTCCGGCCTCGGCAACGGTCGAACCTGAAGCCGAGAGCGCCGTCGCGGGGCGAGCGGACGACGGCGAAGCTGCGGCGCTCCAGCTTTACAAAGACGCTTACCGCCTCCACTTCGTCGAGCAACGCTACGCTGCCGCGCTCGCCGCATGGGACGAATATTTGCGCGCGGTGCCCGCCGGACGTCTCGTCGTCGAAGCGCGCTACAATCGCGCCATCGCTCTCGTTCGCCTCGGGCGTCGCAGTGAAGCCGAAAGCGCGCTCGCCCCGTTTGCGCGCGGCGAAGTCAGCGGCGGGTACCGGGCTCGCGAAGCGCGCGAGCTGCTCGATGCGTTGAACGGATCAGTGCCCTGAAGGCACTGTGTTCTAGGAACCATCATGATGTCGACTCGTCTCTTCTGCTGCGCGGCTGCGGCCGCGGCTCTCCTTGGCGTTTCGCCGGCGCGTAGCGCGCCCGCCAGCGCCCCATCCGGCATCGCGCTGCGCACCGACGGCGGCGAGGATCTCGACGAGCCCGGCCTGCGACTCGCGCTCCAAAACACGCTCGGCGTTTCCATCAACGAGCCAAGGGCTGACAGAAGCGAGCCGCTCGCCACCGTGGTGGTGCGGCGTCACTCCGACGGCAGCGTGACCATCGTCTTCGTGCGTCCCGACGGCCGTGAGGTCGAGCGTACCCTCGATCTCCCCTCCGACCGAAAGCTCGCCACCGAGACCATCGCGCTCGCTGCCGGCAATCTCGTCCGTGACGAAGCCGCCGAGCTGGTCGCCACGCTGACGCCGCCTCCTGCCGCATCGCCGGAAGTGCTGGCGCCGCCCGACGGCCCTACGGTCGATGCCGCGGCAGCGCCGGCGCCGCCGACCACCCGGCGTGTGTCGTGCACCGACGCGGAACCGATTTTTTTCGGCGCCGACTTCGCGCCGTACGCCGGAACATCGTCGAAATACCCTGACCGGCGGCGCACGCTCTCGTTCAACTTCGTGGGCGGCTATGCGCGCGGCTTACGAGGCTTCGAGCTCGGCGTGGGAGCCAACATCGAATCGGCCTTCATGTGCGGCGCACAGATCGCTGCGGGCGCCAATGTCGTTCTGGGCGATGTGCACGGCGTGCAGATCGCGGTCGCCAACGTCGCGCTCGGGGCCATTGAAGGCGTGCAGCTCGGGGTCGTGAGCGTCGCCAAGGGGGACATCGAAGGCGCGCAGATCGGCGCCGTTTCTCTCGGCGGCGGATCACTCGTCGGCGTGCAGCTCGGCGTCGTGAACGCACTCGGCGGGTCGGTGAACGGCAACCAATCGGGCGTCGTCAACTTGGCCTCTTCCGACGTCCGAGGCGCGCAGATCGGCGTCGTCAACGTGGCGCACGGAGCCGTCGATGGCGTGCAGGTCGGCACGACCAACGTCGCCACCGGCGAAGTTCGCGGCGCGCAAGTGGGGGTCGTCAACTACGCCGACGTTTCCGATTACCCGATCGGCGTGGTGAGCGTCGTCCGCCACGGCCGCACCAGCGCCGACGGTTGGGTGACGGAGTCTGGCATCGGCATGGTCGGCGTTCGTCACGGAGGGCGCGTCATTCACAACGTGTATGGCGTCGGTTATCGCGCCGGTTCCACGACGGCGTGGTCATTCGCACTCGGCCTCGGCGTTCGCGCCGAGCTCGCGCCCAAGCTGCACGTCGACTTCGAAGCGATTGCCTATTGGTTGCAGCGCGGTCAACCGTTCTCCGAGGACGCCCAAGTGTCGTCGCTCGGCGCGTCGTTTGGCTACGCGCTCACGCCGGTGTTCGGCATCTTCGCCGCGCCGACCTTGAATGTACTGGTGACGCCCGACAAAGAATTATCGAACGTGGGGCCGCCCTGGAGCACGTCGCTTCTCTACGAAGACACCACGGTCACGGTGCGCGCCTGGCCGGGCGGCGCGCTCGGGGTTCGCGCTTCGCTCTAGTTCCGCGCCGGGATACGAGCTTCAATCGTGCGTCTGGATGGGGACGATCATGTCGTCATCGTCCCAGACGTCGCCGGTGGAGACGAGCGTCGTCTTGGTGCTCTTCAAGATAGGGCAACTGAAAGACGAGTTTCGCCCGAATCGATTGCCCGTGGTGAAGACATCCGTGAGCGACGCGGCACCATTGTGTGAGATGTTGAACGTGCAGCCACCGCCGTCGGCCCAGTTTTTCTCGAGGTGGAGGTTGCCAACCATCCCGAAGTCTTGCGTGATCTGAACCGCGGCGTTCTGATTCTTGGCCGCGACGAGCTGGTTTCCGACGAGCCGGATGCCGACGCCGGACAAGATCTGAATGGCGTCGTTGTGGGTGGGGCCGCCATTTTGATTGGGGTCGCTGGGAAAGGAGATGAGCTCGTGAATGTAGCTGCACTCGATGCTCGTGTTCGAGCCGAGCTTCATTCCGTCCACTCCCCCGTGAACGTGCAAGCGGCGCCCGATGAAATTGGCGCCGGAAATGCCGTCGACATCGACCGAGGGCTCGGCGGCCGCGACTTCGGTGTCCTCGATGAGAATGTCCGTGCCTGCGTCGATGCGGATGATAGCCGTGGTCGCCGTCGTCGCATGACCGCGGACGATCGATCGTAAGACCTTCACGTGGCTCGCCTTGATGGTGAGAAAGCCGTGGATGTCTTGCGCGTCGATGACGGTATTGTCCTGCGTCACCGTGACGTCTTGGCTCACGATGGTGAGCACGGTGCCCGCCGGTACGCCGGTGTTGGTGGCGTCTGGTTTGCCCGCGCAGGACGTTGCGCCCGCGTCGGTGCTGCTCCCGCCCTCGGAGGCAGGAGCGTCGTTGTTGGCGCGATCGGGCGCCGTTATGGCGTCGGTCGAGACGCGGTCGGGCATGGTGGCGCCGTCCACCATGCGATCGGCGGTGCTCGCCCCGTCGCCGGTCCGGTCCGAGGCTCGGTCGGCGGTGCTCGCATTGTCCGCCGACCTATCGACAACGCCCGCGCCGTCCGAGGCCGGGGTTTCGTCCGATCCGCCCGCGCCGTCCACGCCCGTGTCGGCGGCCGGCGCCGCTGCGTCGGGATCCGGCGTGCGATGCCCATCGGGGTCGGGCGACCCGTCGCTGCACGCAGCCAACACGAGGACCGGAATGCAAAAGGTCACGATCGCTCGCATGCCTTCATTGTACCCGCCTCGGCGGCGCGGTGCAGTCGTTTCCCCAGCGGCAACCCGCTCGGCGCCTCGCCGCGGAAGCCGGAATGTGCTTGAGTTTGCGCCAATGCCCCCTTTTCGACGTGCCACCGTAGCGGACGTCCCCGCGATGAGCGCGCTCATCAACCTCGCTTACCAGGTCGAAGAGTTTTTCAAAACCGGCGAGCGCACCAGCGAAGGCGAGGTCGCGGCGATGCTCGACGAATCCGCCTTTCTCGTTCACGAAGACGAGGGCAAGATCGTCGGCTGCGTGCACGTCATCGTCAAGGGCGAGCGCGGCTATTTCGGCCTGCTCGCCGTGCATCCCAGCAAGCGCGGCCAAAAGCTCGGCGCGCGTCTGGTTAGAGCGGCTGAAGCCTTTTGTCGCGAGGCAGGCTGCCGCGCAATGGACCTGACGGTCGTGCACCTCCGCACCGAGCTGCCCCCCTATTACCGCGCGCTCGGCTATGAAGAGCGCACCACGGCAGCTTTCCCTTATCCGGATACAGCCACCCAGCCCTGTCACATGATCGTGATGAGCAAGGAACTCTAGGCCATGTCCGTGCACGTGAAGATCTGCGGGATCACCAACGTCGAGGATGCCGAGCTCGCCGTCGAAAACGGCGCCAGCGCTATTGGTTTGAACTTCGTTCCGACCTCGCCGCGGCTCATCGATGTGGAGATGGCGCGCCGCATCGTCGAACGGGTAGGCGCACGCACGTTGACCGTCGTCGTCGTGGCAGACCGCGGCGCCGAGGACCTGCGCGCGCTGCTTCGCGCCACCGGCGCGCGCTGTCTCCAGCTTTGTGGCGAAGAGAGCCCCGAGCTGGTGGCCGAGCTGCTGCCTCATGCCTACAAGAGCGTGCGCATCGGGACGGCGGCCGACGTCACGGGGGCGTCGCTCTATCCCGGTGAGCACCTTCTCGTCGACGCGAAAGTGGAGGGGAAGCTCGGGGGGACGGGCAAGACCCTGGACTGGGCGCTGGTCGAGCCGTTGGCCCGCGCGCGCAACCTGACGCTAGCCGGCGGTCTTCGTCCGAGCAACGTTGCCGATGCGATTCGCTGCGTGCGGCCGTTCTGTGTCGACGTCGCTAGCGGCGTGGAGCGCGACGGCGATGCGCGCCGCAAAGACCCCGAGAAGCTCGGTGCCTTTCTTCGCGCCGTCGAATCAGCCGGCTAATTTCAGTTGGTGTGCTGTTCGTTCGAGGGTTCGTGGGCGCGCCGCCGAGCGGCGTCCGTACATCGCGCCAAACCAGCGCGCAGCGCTGCGGCGTCCGTGGCAATTCCCAGCGCGCGCTCGTAAAGCTTTCGTGCGTCGCCGAAAGCCAATTGCTCTTCGAGCGCTCGTCCGAGGCGTTCCAACGCCTGCAGGAAATGGGTCACGATTCGTTGGCGAGGGCCTTCGATCCAGCCGGACTGATCGAGCTCGGGCAGGAGCGGGCCGCAATCAATGGCGAGCAGACGCTGACCGAGGTGCGCAAGCACGGCCGCAGAGCTTCCCCGCGCGATCTCTTTTTCCAAATGCGTTGCCATGTCGATGAACATCCAAACGTCGACCCAACAGAGGGTCTCGTCGAGAGAGAGGCACCCATCCGTCATGCGCAGGATCCCGTCGTCGCCTAGCTGCCGGCGAAGGCGGTGCAGTGTGGTATCGAACACGCGACGACCGCTATCGCCTTCCGCCTCGGGCCACAGCGCGTCGATGAGCAATGTCTCGCGCACGCCGCGACCCCCGAACGCGAGCAGGGCCTGAAGGAGCTCGCGCGGTTTTCCGGTGGGCGTGAGCGAGTGGTCCCGCGCGCCCCCGCTGTGATCGGGGTCGGTGCTGGACGCGACCTGTCGTCGCACTTCGAAGCGCCCGAGCGCACGAAAGCGATAGCGCCACGGCCATGCTTCGAGGTGCACGGGGGGCGGGCCCGGTCTCAGCTCGCGCCGGGCGATCGTCACTCGGACATGCTCCGGCTCGATCTCGTGCTCGAGCGCGCGAATCGCGACGCGCGTCATGAGCTGCGGCGACACCCAATACATGTTGTGATAGCCGTGCGCGCGGGCAAGTTCGAGACCCTGTCGCAGCGCCGCCAGCGCACGCGGTCGGTCCGCGTTCCAGAACCAGTCTGCTTCCACCAGATGGCAGGCATGCAGCACGAGTGCGCAATCCGAATCCCGCGCGAGCTTCGTTGTGGTCTCCAAGGACTCGAGTGCCTCGCTCGTGCGGCCCAATGCGAAGAGCGCTTGCGCGGTTTGAAAAGGCGCGACGATCCGCCCGAAAGGTGGCCCCACCATTTCCGCGCTCTGTTGTCCCTGCCCGGCGTACTGCAGCGCGAGGGCGGCTTCACCTCGGGCCAGCGCTTCCCAGCCCGCATGAAGATAGTAAAAACCCGCGGGCCAGCCGCCGCGCTGCTTGGCGGCTTCGCCCATTTGGGCAAGGAATTCGCGCGCCGATGTGAGGTCGTCCCGGCCCAGCGCTGCGGCGGTGCCCATGCCATTGAGGAAATCGTTCCACGCGAAGACACCACTTCGTGCGGCGAGCGACAATGCTTCGCGCACCAGCGTGACGCATGCCCGATTGTCGCCGCGTGCCCAGAGACAAATGGCATCGGCCTGCATCAATGTGAGCTCGGTGAGAGCCGACGATTCCGTGGCCCCGATCAGTTTCCGCACCATCTCGACCATGGCTTCGGCTTCGTAGAGGTCTACGAACATGACGAGGTACATCGCCAAGAATCCGCCGGTGAAGATGCGATGCCCGATGTCCTCCGATTGCGCGGCCAGCGCTTGGGCACGCTCGATCCATTTGCGATGGTACGAGCGGTCCATGACGCGCATCGCCGACGCCATCATCATGCCCGTCGCCAACATTGGCTCGAAGGGCGGTGGACAGGAGAGCCCCGCCTTTTCGAGCGCCTCGAATCGCGCGATCCACGGGTCCAGACGACTGAAGTCCGTTCCCTCGTGGACCACTGCGCGCAATGCCGCGGCGCAGGAGAGGTAGAGCCCGTTGACGTCCCTTTCTCGACCGAAATGAGCGTACGCCTCTTCGAGGAGCGCGCGTGGACGCACGTGCGCGTACCCCATGCAGCTCACGCCTTGCCAATAGAGGAGCCAGCCGTTGCTCTTTACCCAGTCCACGGGGAGCCGATCGATCCAAGCCTCGACGGTGCGCCCGCGCCCTTTCGCCACATAGGACGGTGCGACGGAGAGGACGAGCTGTGTGCGTAGATTGACCTCCTCGGCCGCCTCGAGCTGCTCGATGGCTTCGTCGACGTGCTCGGTCTCGAACAAGGCTTTGGCCGCGCGTTGCCGCAGTTCTCTCATGGCGGGAAGCCCGAGGTCGGATTCGGCACGCCGCAACAGGAAGCCGCGCAAGAGCGGGTGATAGCGATAAGCTCCCGACCCACCGAGCCGCTGCGTCAAGAAGCTTCGCCGCGCGAGCTCCGCCAAAGTCCGCTCGGCGTCGGCGCTTGCCGAAAGGCGCGCAGCCACGGCGCTGGTCAAGCTCGGCACGACCGACGTCTTGAGGAGAAACTCCCGCTGCGCGGGCGTCCCTTTGTCGAGGATCTCGGTCGCGAAATAGTCGAAAAGTCGTTCGGAGAATTCCTCGCCGCCGAGCAGATCGAAGCTGGACAGGCGACGGTCCTGCAGCAGCAACGTCACTGCCGCGGCCCAGCCATTGGTGAGCTCGACGATGCGCGGGAGCGCGCTTTTCAGCTTGGCGCCGCGCAGGTCGGGCCGATAAACGCGGACCATTCCGGCGGTGTCGCGGGGCGTGAGACGGAGGTCGTCGGTGCCGATGATCGCGATCTCGCCCGAAGCGACCGAAGGCGCGAAGCAGGCAGGGGGCTCGGCGCGGCTGATGACGAAGGCCGAAATGCCTGGCGGCAAAGCGCCCAATGCCTCGCGCACCACTTCGTCGAAGAGCTCCGATCGCACGTCTTGGTAATCGTCGAGCACGATCGCCGAACGCGCCGGACGCTGTCGGTACAGCTCTGCAAAGAACCCCCGCGCGAAAGCGGCGACGTTCGCTTGATGCTCGATGGCGAAGGCGGGAAGGCGCACCGTTGATCGTTTCGCCGCCAACTGGGCGGCGATGGTCCAATAGTGGAAGAGAATGGCCACGTCGGCGTCACGGGCGTCGACGTTGTACCAGAGTGCCGGGAGGCGGCGCGCCGCCAGGTACGTCGTTACGGCCGACGTCTTGCCCGCACCGGCGGGCGCGGCAATCCAAACGACGCGCCCCTTCCGTGCTGCGTCAAAAGCTCGAAAGAGCGAGCTCCGCTGGTAGATTTCCAAGAGACGCGGAGCCGAGACTTTTGCCGGCGCCGACGAGGAGGCGACCTTTCGCTTGCGGGCGACCATTTTTGGGCGGCGAGGCTGGCATGATTCCCGGCTCGGGCCAACCTGTCGGGCCATCGGGCCGCGGATTTCAGGAGTCCGTCGACCTTGACTCTCCCCGCGCCGAGAAATGCTAGAACCGCGTCGTGACCCAAGCCAAGTTGCCCGGGTATTTCGGTCCCTACGGCGGTCGGTTCGTCGCCGAGACGCTCGTTCCGGCGTTGGACGAGCTAACGCTCGCCATGACCACCATCATGGATGCCGCTCCCTACCAAGCCGAGCTCGGCGCGTTGCTGCGCGACTACGTGGGCCGACCCACGCCGCTCACGCCGGCACGAAGGTTGGCCCACCTCCTCGATGCCGAAGGGCGGTTCATCGACAAGCTTCTGCTCAAACGCGAAGACCTCTGTCACACCGGCGCGCACAAGATCAACAACGCCCTGGGACAGGTGCTGCTCGCGTTGCGTATGGGCAAGAAGCGCATCATCGCCGAGACTGGCGCTGGGCAGCACGGCGTCGCTACGGCCACCGCGGCTGCGCTCTTCGGCCTGTCCTGCGAGGTCTTCATGGGCGAAGTCGACATCGAGCGGCAGGCGCCGAACGTCGCGCGCATGCGGATGCTCGGTGCGCGCGTGCTCCCCGTCGGAACGGGGTCGCGCACCTTGAAAGACGCAATGAACGAAGCGCTGCGCGACTGGGTGACGAACGTGCGTACGACCTATTACTGCGTGGGTAGCGCCGCGGGTCCGCACCCCTATCCCACCTTGGTCGCCCGGCTCCAAGAGGTCATCGGTCGCGAAACGCGCGCGCAGACCCTCGCTGCTCTCGGAACACTGCCCGACGCCGTCGTGGCTTGCGTGGGTGGCGGCTCCAACGCCATCGGTATGTTCCGCGCCTTTTTCGACGACGCCGACGTAGCGCTCTACGGCGTCGAAGCGGCCGGGCTGGGAATCGAAACGACGCAGCACGCCGCCACGCTCACTTTGGGGCGCGTGGGGGTCCTGCACGGGTCGAAGTCGTACGTGCTCTGCGATGACAACGGGCAGATCCAGGAAGCGCACTCCATCAGCGCCGGGCTCGACTATCCGGGCGTGGGGCCCGAGCACTCGGCGCTGAAAGACAGCGGACGCGCCACGTACCTCACCGCTACCGACGACGAGGCGCTCGCCAGCGTGCGCCGCGTCGCGGAGACGGAAGGGATCTTGATAGCGCTGGAGACGGCGCACGCTTTTGCGCGGCTTCTCGACATCGCCAAGCGCGAAGCCGCGCGTCGCGGTCGCGCCGTGCGCCTGGCGGTGACCCTCTCCGGGCGCGGCGACAAAGATCTGGCGACCCTCACTACCGTCGAGAAACCCCATGTCACGCATTGACCGAGCGTTCGCGGCGCAACGGGTACGCAAGGGTCGCGTGCTCGTCGTTTACCTGTGCGTCGGTGATCCGTCGCTCAAAGGCTCGCTCTTGTGCGCTCGCGCGGCCCTCGAGGCGGGCGCCGACGTGCTCGAGCTCGGCGTCCCTTTCAGCGACCCGACTGCCGACGGCCCCGCCATCGCGCGCGCCAGCGAGCGGGCCATCGCGGCCGGGTCGAGCTTGGTGAGGACGATAGAGACCGCCGCCGAGCTTCGCAAACGGTCGGACGCTCCGCTCGTCCTCTTCGGCTATTACAATCCCATCTTGATCCACGGCGAAGAGCGCACCGTGCGGGAAGCGAAAGCCGCCGGCATCGACGCGCTGCTCGTGATCGACCTCCCCCCGGAAGAGGGAAAGATCCTGCGCGATGCGGCCGATGAATCCGACATCGCCATCGTTCCGCTCCTCACGCCGACCAGCGGCGCGGCGAGGATCGCCGCGGCAACGGCGCGCGCCAGCGGGTTTCTCTACTATATTTCAGTGACCGGCGTGACCGGCAAAGCCGGCGACGAAGCGCTTTCCGAAGCAGCGCTTCAGGCGAGCCGCTTGCGCGACACGTCCAAGCTGCCAGTCGTCGTGGGGTTTGGTATCGACAGTCCCGCGAAGGCGCGCATCGCGACCGGTCTCGGCGCGAGCAACGGCGCCGGTGCGGGCGCTGACGGTATCGTGGTGGGGACGGCGGTGGTCAAAGCAATCGAGTCGGGGCGCGACGACGAAGCGCGCGCTCGCGAGGTGAGCCGGCTCGTTGCGTCGCTGCGCGCCGCCCTGGACGAGGGCTAGCGGCGTGTTCCGACTGCCCTCCTTGCGCCGCACGGTCGCCGCGGCTCTGCGCGACGCCGCCTCGCCGAGCGAGGCGACCCGCGCGTCCGCGCTGGCCGACCTCGTGCATCACGCAGAAACAGCGCGAGCCGAGGTGCTGGGCGCCCTGGAGGGTGGCTTGCGCGACCAAGCGGCGGCCGTGCGCGCTGCGGCGGCCATCGGACTTGCCGACGTGCAGGGCGCAGAGGCGCTCTCGTCGTTGCTCGTAGCGGTGGAAGACGACGACGGCTACGTGCGGCAGATGGCGCTCGCTGCCATCGGTGAGCTCGGCGATTCGCGCGCCGGCGAGCGACTGCGGCGCGCGCTGTCCGATTCCCGCCCCGAGGTCCGCTTTCAAGCCGTCATCGCGTTCACCCGCGTCGTTGCCGACGAAGCGATGCAGGCCATCGAGCAAGCCTTGGACGACGCAGATGCGAGCATTCGCTACATCGCCGTTCGCTGCGCTGAAGAGTACACGCTCGGCGAGGATCGCCCTCTGCCGCCCAAACTTCTCGCGCGCGCCGCCGCGTTGCTCGCCGACCCCGACGCTACGGTTCGCGTTGCGGCCGCGGTGCTCCTCTCGCGATCCGGGCAAAGCGCCGGTGTGCCGCTGCTTGTCGACGTCGTGCGCGGGCGGCTTTCGACGCGCGAACAGGAAGACGAAGCCGCCGCGGTCGAGCTCTTGGGCGAACTCGGTGTGACCGAAGCGGTGCCGCATCTCGAGCGCCGCGCTTTTGCCATACTCGGTTTCGGAGAGGGGCGTTTCGCCTGGCAAGCGCTGGTTTCGTTGGCGAGAATGGGTCACGTGCGGGCGCGCGCGCGCATCATGCGCGATCTGCGCTCTTGGTCGCGCGACCGTCGCACACTGGCCGTCGCCGCCGCCGGGCGCGCGCAGCTCGCCGAAGCGCGGCCCATCGTAGAAGCGATGCGGGGCGACGAAGCGCGCGCCGATGGTGGCACGGTGATGCTTGCGCTCGATCAGCTGACGGCGGGTGTCGCCGCGCCAGGTGGGCTGGCCATGGACGGAGGTAACCCGTGAAGAGAGGCGACGCGCGCGAACAACGGGCGGCCATCGTCGCTGTCATGGCGCTGGCCATCTGGATCGGGGGGCTCGTCGCTCTCGGCGCTTGCGCGGCGCCGCTCGTCTTCAAGATCGTCCCCGCGCCGGTGTCGGGGGAAGCCATGGGCGCCGTCTTTCGCCGCTTCGACATGATCGCCATTTCGTGCGCGATCGTCGTTCTCGGGTGCGAAGCGGTTCGTATCTGGGTGCGGGAGGGATCGGCGACGACGTCGGAGCGACTCCGCGGGCTGCTCGCCGTCACTGCCGCCGGCGCCGCGATCTACGGCGGCGTCGAGCTGTCGCCCTCCATCGTCGCGCTGCACGCAGCCGGCGCGGTGCGAGGCCTCGGCGAAAACGGCGTGAAGCTCGACCGCATTCACGATCTCGCCGAGGCGGTCGCCAAGGTGGAGGTTACCGTCGGATTTTTCCTGCTTGCCCTTCAGGTATCGACGCTTTCGCGTCCGAAGGAAGAGAAGCCATGAAACGCCACGAGGGGCCGCTCCCGAGCGGCTTCATGAACCACGATTACGTGCTCACCTTTTCCATGCAAAATCGAGACAAGGCGGCGAAACTCATCGAACTTTGCCGGGGTCCCTGGCAAGGCGACGAGGTCACCGAGCACACCTGGGAAATCTCCAATGACCTCAATCCCGAGCAGATGGAACGGCAAATCCTCGAGCTTTTGGAAGAGGGCGACCGCGCGGCGTATTACTATCATTCCGATACGAAACGTATCTTTCGTGTAGTCCTTAGCTGAGGCGCGGCGCCTAGCAGAAAGAGGAGATCTTCGATGTCGACAAGGCGTTGGGCAGGCGCAAGTCTTGGGCTTCTGATGGGGTGTTTCGCGGTGGCCGCTGGCTGCGGCGGCGACGACAGCACACCCGTTGACGACGCCGGTGTGGGGGGCGGCGATTCCTCGTCGGCATGTTCGAGGATCGCCGTCGTGTCGGGGTGCAACACCGTCCGCCAAGAGGGGCAGGAATTCGAGCTCGGCTGTTCGACCATCGTCAACAAAACGATCAACGGCCGCGCGGTCTGCGCCGTCTCCGGCCAATGCGTCGGCACTTCGATGCCGTGCCTCGATCCCGCGACCGTCTATTCCTGCTTAGCACCGTGTCAGCCGCAGAAGGACGCCGCACGCGGCGACGCCGGCGCGAGCGTGCTTGGAACGAGCTGCACCAGCAATACCGATTGCACCGGTGGGCTCACCTGTCTCAGACCGACCGACAACCTTGCACCCGGCGCCGGTCCTCCCAACGGACTCTGCACGGCCGACTGCTCGACCGCCGCCAACGAGGCGCTGTGCACCAAAACGTTGGGCGGTATCTGCGTATCTTTTTCGCTACCAGCGACAAAATCGTTCTGTATGGAGTCATGCACGCAAGGCAAGGCTTCCCCTCCGGAGTCCAAATGCCATGGGCGCCCCGATGTCGTGTGCAACGGGCTCGACACCCCCGGGCTCTTCGCCTGCATACCGCTCTGCGCCACCGACTCCGATTGCGGTGCGCGAAAGTGCGATCTGGCGACCGGATTCTGCTCGGACGTCGTAACGCCGGGCGCCCCCATCGGCAGCCCTTGCACGATGCACAGCGATTGCGCTGGCGACTTTTGCTACCCCTTCGAGTTCGGTCCCGACGCGTCGTCGACGGCCGGCGTGTGCACCGCCGGGTGCCGGCTCGGAAACCTCGAGGGGTGCAAATTCCGAACGTCGCCGCTCGACGCCGGTCCCCCGGTCGGTGCGTGCCTTCTCTCGACGAGCAGCGCTGACGACGGTGACGCGGCTATCTGTGCCCAGCTCTGCGATTCCATCGACGACTGCGGGACGGTCGATCCGCGCTGGACCTGCATCCTGGACAGCAGCGTTCGCACGGCGTTCGGGCACGGCGGGTACTGCTGGCTCGGCACGCGCCCCGAGGCCGGCACCCGCGACGCAGCCGCGCGCGACATGGCCGCGGAAACAAGCGCTCCCGAAACGGGCACGCCCGAAACGGGCGCGCCGGAAACGGGCACGCCCGAGGCGGGATCGGACATCGCGCCGGAATCAGGCTCCGACGCCGTCAGCCCCGACGCGACGGACGTCATCGCGCCCGACGTTTCGCCCGACTGAAGCGCAGTTGGCGCTGACGGAGTCTCAAAAACTCCGTCAGTGCTTGCCGTACTCGAGCGTCTTGCCCTTGCGCTGCGCGAGCACGTACGCCTCGAGCGCGCGCATGCGCGGGTCGTCGGCGGACATTGCCTTGCCGCGCACGGGGTGCTCGATGCACCAGTTGATCATGTCGCGCAAGAGCGCGACGCGCCCGAGCTGCGCTTGGAACTTGGGATAGGTCTCGGGGTGCGTGTTGGCGGCGTGCGGATGGCACATGTCGCAAGAGACGCCGATGGTGCTGCCGAGCTCGTCCCCGCTGTGGAAGACGCGCGACCCTGCCGTGGCGACGCGCTCGGTCTCCGACTTCCAGAGCGCGACGTCCTGCTGCGTGATCTTTCCGTAGGTGTGCCCCGACACCTGACCGACGAGCCCCGCGTTGTCGGCCGCCGTCTGCATCGTGTGCCGCTCGCGCTCCTCGACTTCCCAGCTCGAGTTGGGGTTCTTGCGCAGCCATTCCGTCATCAGCGCGCCGGCGATGGACGTCCCCGGTGTCCCCTGCGGCACGTTGACCTGGGTCTTGCCATCGCAAAGAAGGACTTCGATCCCTTCCGCGGCCGGAATTTTGGGCGCGCTCGGGCGCTCTTCCGCACCGGTCGGTACCGCGGTGGAAGCAGGCGGCACGGGTGTGAGCGTCGGTCGGTCGGTCTTCGCCGAGCCGCCACAGGCGGCGAGCGTGAACGCCGCTCCGAGGAAGAACCTTGTCACGAGGGGGGTCGTCATGATCGTGCTCTCCGTCGGAAGCTCAGTAGCTCTTGAGGTTGGGGATGGCGGGTTTTTCCTTGGCGCCGCGCGATGCCATGTACGTGCGCGAGACGGTGACGGGGTTGCGATTCCAGAGGTTATAGACCTTGTCGGCAATCCCATCGGGGTGAATCATCGCCGAGCCGTTGCCGCATCCGTCCTGCGGATCGAAGGGATCGGGGCGCCCCATTTGAATGGTCATTTCTGGGAGCCCCTGCGGCGCGTACGGCCACGGCCACGCCGTCGACAAGAAACCGTGGAAGTGGATGTTGCCGATGCGATTGGTCAGAAGCTGGTGCGTGTGCCCGTGGAACACCACCACGCTCTGGAACCGCTTCAAAATGGCCTGCACTTGTTCGGCGTCGTCCGTCCAGAAATTCCAAGGCTTGTAGAGTTTATAAAGCGGCGAATGGGAGAAGACGATGAGCGGCGTCGTTACCGGCACCTTCTTCAAGTCGTCGTCCAGCCATTTGCGCCCCTCGTCACCCACCGTAAACGAGCTCTGCCAGCCGTTGTCGAGGCCGGCCACGGTCTTCATGCGGTCCATGGGGGACAGTTTGCGCGCCGTCCAAAAGTCTTTCTCCACGACGCTGTTCAAGACGACGCAATGCGCCCCCTTGTGTTCGAACGAGTACATCGGCTTACCGAAGAGGTCGCGCCATTTGTCGCCCAGATCGAGGTACCAGTCGTGCTCTCCGACCATGAAGTGCATTGGCGCTTTGACGTTCTTCAAGATCTGAGCGCCGAGCTCGAGCTCCTTGGGCTGGCCGAGCTGCGCCAGATCGCCGCCGTAAAAGACGAAGTCGGGCTGCGGATCCATGGCGTTGACGTCGTCGACGGCGCGCATCAGCGCGTTGACGAAGCGGTCGTTGACCGTCCGATCGTAAAGATGGGAATCGGAGATGTACGCGAAGTGAAAACCTTCGCGCTTTGCCGCCCCACCTTGTGCGCCCTGCGCGTAGGAGACGCGCACGGGTTGGAACGAATGCGGCGTGATGCCGGAAGCGGCGGCCGCGCCGAACGCCGCGGCGGCGACCTTGACGAACGATCGTCGATCGAGCGATTTGAGCGCGCGAAAGAGCTCGGCCCGCTCCTCCATGTGTTTGGTCTCGATGCTCTTCACGGAAGGCGTCTTCTTGAAGTCGCTCATGGCGTCACCTCTTTCCTTCCGACCGTCGCTCGAAAGGCAGCACTTTGCGCTGGGCGGCGGCCTCGTCGCGCAGCGGCCGCTTGCCGGTGGCGATTTTTCGCTGCCGCGCCATTTCCGACTTGTTGTCGGCGTCGAATCGCACGTCCGTCAGCGTGAAGAGAAAGGCAACCATTTGGTCGACCTCCTTTTCGCTGAGGGCGAGCGGCTCGATGCCGCCGTCGAGGTAAGCGTTCGGTTCGCCCCCCTTGTTGTAGTGATCCATGACGTCCCACAACGTGGCGATCGAGCCATCGTGCATGTAAGGCGCCGTGATCCCGACGTTGCGGACTTGCGACGTTTTGAAGGCGCCGATGTCGGAGCGGTTGCGCGTCACGGTGAATCGCCCGAGCTCCGAGAGATCGGTTTCGATGGCAAGCCGGTCGATCGCCTCTTGCGAAGCGTCTTTGGCGAGCGCGGCGAGCCCCTTTTTGGCCAGCGCTTCGAAATCCTGGTGGCGCGCGGACACGCCTACGTTGTGAAAGCGGTTGTCGGTTCCAATCGGGACCGAGCTCGAGATCTGATGACAGCTCGTGCAGCGACCCTTGCCGTTATAGATCACCCATCCCGCTTTGGCGTCGTCGTCGATGGCTTTCATGTCGCCGGCGATGAAGCGATCGAAGGGGGCGTCGAGGAAGATGAGCGTTCGCTCGAAGGTGGATATGGCGCGCGCCACGTCGTCGAAGTTGACGCCGCGGCCGTAGGCTTCCTTGAATGCTTTTTGGTACTCGGCGTCGTTCTTGATGCCGGCGATGGCGGCGTTGCCATCCGGTTGTCCCATCTCGATGGGATTGAGAATGGGGAGCTTGGCCTGATCCTCGAGCATCGCCGCGCGACCGTCCCAGAATTGCGTGAAGTAGAGCGCCGCATTCATCGTCGTCGGCCCGTTGCGTCGACCCAGTTGATCGCCGATCCCTTCCGAGGTGCCGCGGCGGTCGGTGAATCCGCGGCTCACGTCGTGGCAGGTGGCACAGGCGACGGTGCCGTCCTTGGAAAGTCGCGGGTCGAAGTACAACTTTCGCCCGAGGGCGATGCGCGCCTCACTGCTCGGGTTGTCCGTGGGGACAATGGCCTTCCAGAACGAGGGCTCGATCCCGGCGGGGGCGGCGCCGGGTGCGACGGGACGAACGAGCTCCATCACGCGCGCCGTCTGCGTCGTCATGGGCAGCGATCCGTGGGGAGCATCGCCGCCGCCGGAAACAGGCCCGGACTTGCTCACCGCTTGTACGCTCGTCACCCCAGGCGTAGCGGGCTGCCCGGGTGGGGTGGGCGGGTTCGCTTGAACCGCGGGAGGGTGCTGCGCGGGAGCGGGCGGGGCACCCTGAACAGCGGCGGCGAAAGTAGCTGTCGATGCCGCAATGACGATCATCACCGGCACGCGCCGTGATCGACTCTTCGGGCCCGCGGCCGATCGCTCGTTCCTCATGGTAACCTCCGTTCGCGGCCCGCGGGCCAAAGGGGCGCATTCGTTGGCAGCGACGAACGCGACTCTGGCGTACCACGGTACGTGTGCCAACTCATTCCGTCCTATAGGCCCATAACGTGAACCTATCGGCCCTCACCATTCAGCAGCTCCGCTACGTCGTCGCCGTCGATCGCTACCGGAGCTTTGGCGACGCAGCGCGCGCGTGCGGTGTGTCACAGCCTGCGCTCTCCACGCAGATCAAAAAAGTGGAACTCATGCTGGGGGTGGCCATCTTCGATCGCGAACGTCTTCCGGTCGTGGTGACGGAGCGGGGCAGCCTCATCGTGATGCAAGGTCACAAGGTCCTCGAGCAGTTCGATCGCCTAGGCACTCTCGGCACGGGCGACGAAGAGCTTACCGGCACGTACCGGCTCGGTCTCATTCCGTCGATCATCCCCAGCTTGCTGCCGCGTTTCTTGCCGCGCGTGTCACGCGCGCAACCGAGACTCGAGCTCGAAATCCACGAAGTGAAGACCGACGACCTGGTGCGGCGTCTGCGCGAAGGGTCGCTCGATGGGGGCGTCGCTGCGACGCCGCTCGACATCCCGGGGCTTCACGAGCGGGTGATCTATCACGAGGCGCTCGAAGTCTACCTTTCGCCCGGCCATCCGCTTGCCGGCCAGGCGCGCGTGCGTCAATCGGATCTCCTCGACGAGTTCGTGTGGCTTCTCAGCGAAGGACACTGTTTTCGCACTCAGGTGCTGCATCTATGCAACGTGCGCTTTGCGCGGCGCGGACGGCCGTTCGTTACTTTCGACGCCGAGTCTTTCGAAACGCTGGTGCGCCTCGTCAATGCCAAGCTCGGGGTGACGGTGCTCCCCGAGCTCGTCAGCCGCGCGCTGCCGCGCAAACGCCGCGACGCTCAGCTGCGGCCTTTCGTGCCCCCCGAGCCGGTACGCGAGATCAGTTATCTCGTCGGGCGCGAGCACGTCCGTCGGGTGGCGAGCGAAGCCGTCTTTCGAGTTTTGCGCGCCTCGGTGCCTCTTGGGCTGCGCGGTCGAAGGCCGCGGCAAGCCGTCATTCGCCCCATCGCCGAGGCCTGAGACACGCACGTGGGCGCTTGACCGGGAGCCCCGGTCGAATAGCATCACGAGCCCTAATGAGCGCCGCCATGACCGATCCGAATCTCGACGAAAAGGCGCCGGACGATCCGGCGCTCGGTCTCTATGGCGTGCTCGGCGAGGACGGGAAACTGAAGGCCGGCTTCCCCATGCCCGACCACGCGCTGCTCAAGCGCATGTACCTGGAAATGAGGCGCGTGCGCCTGCTCGACGAGCGCATGGTCATGCTGCAAAGGCAGGGGCGGGTGGGGTTTTATGGCGCCTGCACGGGGCAAGAAGCGGCGGTCGTTGCGACCGGGCTCGCCGCGTCGCCCGAAGACTGGATCTTCCCAGCGCTGCGCGAAAACGCGATCATGTTGGTGCGCGGCTTCCCGCTCGCGTCGTACATCGCCCAGGTCTACGGAAACTCCGCCGACACACTCAAAGGGCGCCAGATGCCGGCGCACATCAGCTCGCGCTCCGTCAACCAAGTCTCGTGGTCGAGCTGCATCGGGACGCAGTTGCCCCACGCCGTCGGCGCCGCTTGGGCCGCTCGCATCAAAGGCGATCCCATCGTGACCCTCGGTTTCATGGGCGATGGCGCCACGAGCGAAGCCGACTTCCATGCGGCGTTGAACTTCGCCGGTATCTTCCAGCTGCCGACCGTATTCGTCTGCCAGAATAACCAATGGGCCATCAGCGTCCCCCTCAATAGGCAGACGGCTTCGGCCACGCTGGCCATGAAGGCGCGCGCTTACGGCTTGCCCGGCATTCGCGTGGACGGCAACGATGTCATCGCCGTGCATCAGGTCCTTTCGGAGGCGATTGCCCGCGCCCGCCGCGGCGAGGGGCCGATGTTCGTCGAGCTTTTGACGTACCGCGTCGCCCCGCATTCGACGAGCGACGACCCAACGCGTTATCGCTCGAATGCCGAGGTCGACGTGTGGCTCCGGCGCGATCCGCTCGATCGTCTGGTTCGCTTCCTGCGCTCGCAAAACCTGCTCACCGACGCCGAAGCCGAGCGAATCGACCAAGATGCCGCGCGCGACATACGCGAAGCCATCGAGCAGGTCGAATCGAGCGGACCTCCGCCGCTTTCCTCGCTGTTCGACGACGTTTACGCCGAGCGACCGTGGCATTTGGCCGAACAATGCGAGGAGCTCGAACGGCTGCCGCCGCGGCAGCCGGGCAGCGAGGGCAAGGGCCACGGCTGAGCGAAGCAAGGGGCGGGGCAACCTGCTACAGAATCGGCAGTCGATTGGGAGAATCCGATGGCGAATCGAAGTTACGACGCGGTTGTGATCGGTGGCGGACCGGGCGGTTATTCATGTGCGATCCGGCTGGGGCAGCTAAAGAAAAAGGTCGCCTGCATCGAGAAAGACGAAGTCGGCGGCGTGTGCCTCAACTGGGGCTGCATCCCCTCCAAGGCGCTCATCGCTACCTCGCACCTTTACGAGAAGGCGCAGCATGCGGGCGCGATGGGGATCAAGATCTCCAAGATCGATCTCGACGTGAACGCGATGCAAGACTGGAAGGGCGGCATCGTCAAGAAGCTCACCACCGGCGTGCGCGGGCTACTCAAGGCCAACGGCGCCGAGCTCGTGCTCGGCACAGCCACCATCACCGGACCGAACACGCTCGAGGTGTCGAGCGTGGAGGGAAAGAAAGAGACCATCGAAGCCAAGTCGATCGTCGTCGCCACCGGCTCGTCGACCATCGAGATTCCGCAGTTCAAGTTCGACAAAGGGATCATCGGCGCCAAGGAAGCGGTGAGTCTGCGCGAGATCCCGAAGCGGATGATCGTCATCGGCGGCGGCGTCATCGGGCTCGAGCTCGGCTGCGTGTACCAAAAGCTCGGCTCGGCCATCACGGTCGTTGAAATGACGCCCACGCTCCTCCCCGGCACCGACCCCGAATGCACGGCGGTGGTCGAACGCAAGATGGTCAAAGCGGGCGCCAAGATTTTGAAGAGCGCCAAGGCGCTCGGCTACGAGCGCCAGAAAGACGGATCTTTCGCGGTGCGCGTCGAAGTGCAAGGAAAGCAGGAGACCATCGAAACCGATTGCGTGCTCGTCGCCGTCGGAATGCGCCCCAATTCCAAAGGCCTCGGTCTCGAAAAGGTCGGCGTCAAGATCGACGAGCGCGGGTTCATCCCTACCGACAAATTCGGCCGCACCAACGTGCCCAGCATCTACGCCATCGGCGACGTCAGCGGGCCGCCGCTCCTCGCCCACAAGGCATCGAAGGAGGCCGAGATCGTGGCCGAGGTGATCGCCGGGCATAAAGCCGCCAAAGATTGGGTCGCCATTGCTGCCGCGACTTTCACCGATCCCGAGATCGCGTCGGTCGGCATGACCGAGGCCCAGGCCAAAGAAAAGGGTTTCGAGGTGCAAATCGGCAAAATGCCGTTTTCTGCGAGCGGACGCGCGATGGCGGTGGCCGAGACGGAAGGCTTCATCAAGCTCGTCGCCGACAAAAAAACGCACCAGCTCCTCGGTGTGCACATCGTTGGTCCGTCGGCCAGCGATCTGATCAGCGAAGGCGCTCTGGCCATCGAAATGGCGGCATTCCTCGAAGACGTAGGGCTGACCATCCACCCGCACCCCACGCTGGGCGAAGCGGTCATGATCGCGGCCCAGCACGGGCTCGGACAGGCGATCGACATTCTCAACCGGTAAAGGAGGACGTCATCGCCCTTCTTGCACGTCCTCGCCTGGTCGGGCAAACGGCCGCTCTCGGCGACGTGGTCGGATCCCGCGCCAACGTGTGCGTGATCCGCGCCGAGCCTGGGTATGGAGGCACGCGGTTGCTCCGCGAGCTTGCCGACGCACTTCGCCCGCGGCGCTCGCTCTGGTTGTGTACCGCGGGGGCCGAGCCGCTCGGGGCGCTGCGCTATGCGTTGGCGCGCTCGATCGACGAATTCGGCCTGGTGCCGAAGGGGACCTTCACCGACGACCAGGTGCAAGCGCTCGAAGACTTTTTGTCAGGCGATGGCATCGACGACGACCTCGGCGCCGAGATCGTTGCGCGCTGGACGATGCTCGACGATGCCACGGCCGATGACCGGTCCACCGTGCCCGATCGGGTATCGGTCGGCGTGGCGGGGGTCGTTCTGATCGACGACGCCGAAGAGGTCGACGATCCTTCGCTCGACATCGTGGCCAAGGCCGCTCTTGTGGGCGAAACACCGATCCGCGTCGTGATGCGTCTCGATGCAGGTTCCTCCCTCCCCCCATCGTTCGAGTCCTTCCCGCCCGGCCCACAGATCTTGCTGCCCGCGCTCGAGCCGGCCCACGCGCAGGAGCTGGCGGCGGCGATAGCGCCCGTGCTCCTGGCGCCCGATGTCGCCGCGCGCTGGGCCGAGCGCGGTCGTCACGTGCCGCTCGGCATCGTGGAAGCGGTAGCTCTCGGCGTGGCGACCGGCGCTTTCGCGGCCGACGCACCGGCGCCGCCGCTTACGCCTGACCGTGACACCGGCTTGGACGCAAGTGAGTGGATCCGGCGACGGTATGACCTCTTGAGCGACGAGGGCAAGGGTGTGCTGCGCGTCATGGCGGTGCTCGGCTTCGACGTGCAGAACGCGCTGCTCCACGAGCTTCTCGAGATTTGCGGACAAGGTCCGGCTGGCCGCGCCCTCGAGGTACTTGCCGCGGAGGGATGGCTCGAGCAGCGCGCGGGCTCGTGCATCTTTGCGTCGCGCACGCATCGCGACGTCGTGCTCGAGGACGTCGTCGACGACGAAGAGCAGCGCCTGCACGACGCCGCGTCGATCCTCGTCGAGAAGCGCGGCGGCAAACTGGCGGCAGCCGAGGCGGCGCGCCACGCCGCCCTCGCCGGTAACCACGCGCGCTCGGTCGAGCTCGCGCTCGCGGCGGCCGAGGTCTCGCGCGTGCTCGGGCTCGATGGCGCGTGCGAGGCGCTCCTCGCCTTCGTCGGCGCGAATCCGCACGGCTTCGCCGCGTTACCCACTCCGACCACCGTCTTTCGTTTGGAGTCGTGGATCGAGGCACTCCGCGCGAGTGGCGAGCACGACGGCGCCGCCAGCCGTCTCGGAGCCATCGCTCTCTTGGCCAAGGGGGAGACCGGCGCGGCGCTGGCCGCTCTTCGCGAGGGGGTGGCACATGCCGCCGGTTCGACGGCGGCCGCGCGGTCGCGCGCGTCGCTCGCCTATGGCATTGGATTGGCCGTCGCCGGGCAACAAGGCGAGGCGCTCTTCGCCGCGCTCGAAGCCCTCGCTCGCGCGCGGGAGAGCGGCGAATCGCGCGGCGAGCGCGCGTGCGCCCGATTCTTGACGCGACTCACCGCGGGCTCTGGCCACGCTGCCTCGGCCGACGCATGGCAAAAGGTGGCCGGCGAGCGAACCATTCCGCCGCCGCGTTGAGTCAGCGCTGCGCGGCGCGCTCTTCTTGGCTCCACATTTCGTCGAGAATCGCCGCCACGGCTTCGTAGAGCGCTTCGGGGATCGTGTCGCCGACTTGCAGCTCGGCCAAGCCGCGCGCGACCGGAACGTCGCGGACCACGGGAACGCCGTAGGCGCGCGCTGCTTCTTGAATTCGACGCGCCAGATCGCCGTCGCCGGTGGCTAGCACGGTGGGCGCCTCGTCCTCGCCGTGGAGGTAGCGCAGCGCAGTCGCGAGGTGCTCGGGATTCACGATGACCACGGTAGCATCCTTGACGGCGTTCACCGTGGCGGCTGCCAGCATCTCTTGATGCGCGCGCTGGCGCGCCGATTTCCATTGCGGATCGCCCTCGCTCTCGCGGTGCTCCTGTTTGACTTCGGCCTTCGACATGCGCAGCCGCGTTCGCAAGGCACGCCGCACGACGACGACATCGATGACCGCCAGCAACACCCCCACCATGGCCGCATCGCGCGCCATCTCCTTGACCGCATGCGCCGCCAATTGCGCGGCGCCACGCGGCGTGCCGATGGATCGAGCGAGGTCTGCGAGGTGCGTGGCGAACCCCCGCCACGCGAGGAAGCCAACCGCGACCGCCGTCATCAAAGCGCGCCCCACGTTCCAAAACCGCTGCCCGCTGAAGAGCGATCGAATCCCGGCCACGACATCGAGCTTGGTCAGGTCCGGTTTCACGCGCGCCGGTGCGAACAGCGCGCCCGTCTGAACGACGGTGGCGAGCGCTCCTGCAAGAGCGACGGCGGCGAGGAGCGGCGTCACCAAAAGGACGACGCTCGTCGCGATCGGCTCCGTCTCACTCGGCGCGGGAGGGGCGGCCAGCGCACGGCGCAAAAGCGCGCTTGCTTGGACGGCCGTCGCGGCGACCGTGCCCGGAACGACGATGAGTGCCACCACGAAACCGAGCGCCTGCGTGACGGCGGCGCTGACGGCGACGTCACCCTTTTCGCGGGCCCGCGCGAGTCTCCGTGGTGTGGGCTCCTCGGTCTTGTCGCTCACGTCCGGCCGGCGCTCAATGCTCCGTTTTTTCGACGAGCTCGACGAGCACGCCCCCGGTCGATTTCGGATGAAGGAAGGCCACCCTGTGTCCGCGCGCGCCCGGCCGCGCCGTCTCGTCGACGAGGCGAACGCCGATGCCCTTCAGGAACGCGAGCGCCGCGTCGATGCCTTCCACCTCGATGGCGATGTGGTGCAGGCCCGGACCTCGTTTCTCGAGGAACTTTGCCAGCCCCTCGTTGCCGCGCGGAGCGATGAGCTCGATGTTCGTGTCGCCGATGGGAAGGCAGACGGTCTCTGTTTTCTGCGCCGGAACGTATTCGCGATCACTTGGCTCGAGGCCGAACACTTCGCGAAACTTTGCCGTCGCTGCGTCAACATCGTCGACCGCGATGGCAACGTGCTCGATTTTGCGGATCTTCAGCATCGAGCGACGTTCTACCACCGCCGGCCGCCGCTCGCATCACGGCGATTGCCACTTGAGCGCGCGCGCATTGCGGGACACGAGCGACTGCATGGGGATGGCGGCCGGGCTCGCGCCCGGTTCGCCCTCGCCGAGGAGCACGGCGTCCGCTCCGAGGGCGCATGCGCGTTCCTTCAAGCGCCGATCGCAGAGCTCGACGGAACCCGGCGAGCAGGTCGCCGATAGACTCGCAAGCTCCCGGTAGCGTCGTCCCGGCAGGGTTCCAGCGGGGAGCAGTTGGACCGGCCGATCACAGGCCGCTTCCTTCTCGCTTACCTCTTTGTAGAAGTCGCGCGGGGCGGAGGCATCCTGAAGCCGCGGCGTACCTGCGATGCAGCTACCGAGGGTGCCCAGGGCCGTCACGACGGCGATGGCGAAGGCACGGCGTCGGCGCGATGGCGTCGTCATCGGAAATCCCTCGCTGCGCATGTTGGCGCAGTTTCGCACGGTGAGCTACCGTCGCGCTTCACGCAGAGACGGCGGGAATCCTGCTTTCTCCGCTAGGCGGGAGATGCCCGGTGCGCGGCAAGTGCTAGCGTGCCCTTGGTGCGAAAGGGTAACCCTTCAGCGCGCACGCGCGAGCGCCTCGAGCGCGTTGGTGCGGCGCTCGACAATGTGCGGTCGACCTGCGACGTCGCGGCGCGTCTCGAGCTCGATCCGGTGGCCGTCGTGCATCGCTATGCAGCGCTCGAAGATCGCGAGCTCGTGGGGCTCATCGCCTCCGCGGTCGCGTTCGGCAATGTGAAAGCGCTGCGCGCCAAGCTCGAAGACGCGCTGCAAAGGCTTGGTCCCCACATCGCGGCGACGGCCGACGACCCCGATGACGTCGGAACGCGCCTGCGCGGGTGGAAGCACCGCATCTACCGCGGCGAGGATTTGGCTCGGCTTCTCGTGGGGGCTCGACGCGTTCAGAGGGAAGCAGGCTCGCTGGGGCGCCGCTTCGCGGCGGATTGGGAGCGGGAAGGGGACCTGCGCGCTGCCCTGACGTCCTTCACGCGGGCCATCCGCGAAGCAGGTGGTCTTGCGTCGGCGCGGCGGACCAAGCGTCGGGGGAGCGCCCACATCCTCGCCGATCCCGCCGGCGCCAGTGGTTGCAAGCGCCTCCTCCTCTATTTGAGGTGGATGGTGCGATCCGCCGATGGTGTCGACCTCGGGCTCTGGGACGTACCGACGAGCGCGCTGCTCGTGCCCGTCGACGTCCACATCCACAAGCTCGGCCAGAACCTCGGTTTTACCCGGCGCAAGACGACATCCTGGAAAACCACCGAGGAAATCACCCAGGCGCTACGACGGTTCGACCCCGCCGACCCGGTGAAGTACGACTTTGCCCTATGCCACCTGGGGATGCTCCGCCGCTGCCCCTCGCGGCGCGATCCGGTCCGGTGCCACGGCTGCGGGGTGCAGGCGGTTTGCCGCCATTGGGAGAACGCGAAGGCGGCGGGTCCGCCGACATGAACGAGAATTCGTTATGAGCGCTAGGCAGACGCGAGAAGGCATGAGATTCTCTATATCTACGGCGCCATGTCGGTAGCTCAGGTCTTTTCTCTCGACGCCGTCCGTACGGACGGCTGGTTCGAACGCATCGGCGAAGGCATCGGCAGCTTTCAGGCCCTTTGCGAAATCGTCGGTGAGCGCTTCTTTGCGTTCTCGATGATCACCGGGGCTCGCATCACCGCCGTGACCGTCGACCGGCGTAACCCGGACAATACGCTCGTCGACTTCGGGGTCGGCGCCGGCGGACCGGAAGATCCGCTGTCCGATACGCAACGCCTCACCCTCGCCGATTTTCGGCGCCGGCTCGTGGGAGCGCTCTTGACGGACGAAGTGTCGGCGCCAGCCCCCACGCGCGAGACGGACCTCGAGGGCATTCAGCTGTACATCGGCGTGCGCTACCTGCTGCTCGCACCGCTCTACGGCTACAGCCTGCGCCAGCTCTCCATCACCGATCAGACGGGTGAGCTGACGCTCATTCACGACGGTATCGAGGAAAAGCACGATCTCGAAACCTTCCGCATGCGCATTCGCGCCCACGTGCGCGAGGAGCTCGATCGGGTGGCGAGCGGCAACCGCGGCGCCATCGACTTGGGGCGCGTCGCCGAGGCAGAAACCGCCTCGCTGCAGGGGCAAGACGCCAAAGTGCTCACGCTCCTCGGGGCTTGGCCGGCGCCGCTCGCTATTTTCCTGCGAACGCCGGAGGGACAGATGCTGGCGCCGGAGCCGCGCGCGCTCATCGCCAAAGGGCTCGGTCTGCTCGGCACGGCCTGCGTGCGCCTCGGCGACGTCGGGCAAGGCGAAGAAATTTTCCGGCTCGGCATCCAATACGCGCAGGACGGGGCGGCGGCGGCCGACATCTTCCAGCGTCTCGGGGAGGCGCTCATGAACGACCAAAGAGCGGCCGAAGCGATCGGGCCGCTGCGTAGAGCGGTTGCATTGGGCGGCGACCCCAAGGTGCTCTGGCCGCTGCTGAGCCGCGCTTTCTGCCAGCGCGGGCGCTATGTGGCCGCGTTCGCCTCGCTTCGGGCCGCGCTCGCCGCGGGAGCTCAGGAAACGGACCTCGCCGAAGACCTCCGTCAGCTCGAAGCCGTCCTCGGGCCGAAACTGACCGCGTGGCGTGCGACGGTGGCCAGCGCCCCGCCGACGCCGGCATCTTCCGACGCCGCTCCGAAGGCTTAGACAAAGGGTCCTTAAGCGGTCGGCTGTGAGCCCAGATTGACAGGCTGGGGTCCCTCTCCTAGAAGCCAGGGCGAGGTGCGTGCTTTCGGGCACTTGCATCCCGCGCGCCTGCGCTACGATCGGAGCCCTCCATGGTGTCCACGTACGTCCCCCTCCTTTTACTGTTCATCGCCGGTGGTGTGCTGACGCTGGTTTTCTTCTCGCTCACGCCGCTGCTCGGCAAGAAGAACCCCACCCCCGAGAAGATGACTCCCTACGAATGCGGGAGCGAAAGCACGGGCGGGCGCCACGTAAAGCTCTCCGTCAAATTTTATCTGACCGCCATCATCTTCGTGATTTTCGATGTGGAGGCGGTTTTCATTTACCCGTGGGCGATCCAATTTCGTTCACTCGGCTGGGTCGGGCTCGTCACGATGCTGAGCTTTTTGGCCACGCTCGCGCTCGCGCTCGTCTACTGCTGGAAAAAAGGAGCCCTCGAATGGGAGAAATAACGAAACCGCCGACCACGACAGCGGTGCTGTCGGGCAGCGAGCAAGGGTTCGCCACGACCAGGCTGGACGCGCTCCTCGGCTGGGCCCGCAAGTACTCGCTCTTCATGTATCCGTTCGTGACCGCGTGCTGCGGCATGGAGTTTTTCTCCATGACCAGTCCTCGTTACGACGTGTCGCGCTTCGGTGCCGAGGCGCCCCGCTTCTCGCCGCGCCAGGCCGACCTCTTGTGGGTGGTGGGGACCATCAGCCAGAGGCAGGCACCCGTGCTCAAGCGCATCTACGAACAGATGCTCGATCCCAAGTGGGTGCTCGCGTTCGGCACCTGCGCGTCCTGCGGCGGATTTTACGACAACTACACGACGCTCGCCGGCATCGACAAAATCATTCCCTGCGACATCTACATCCCCGGTTGTCCGCCGCGCCCCGAAGCCGTGTTCGACGGGCTCATGCTGTTGCAGGACAAGATTGCGCGCGGGGATCGCACCCCCGGCATCGTCAAACCGCGGCAAGACCCGGCGGCCGGCCTGGTCGAGCTTCGCACGAAGGCGAAAGTCCTCGCATGAGTCAGAAGGTCGTCGACATCGTCAAAGAGAAGTTCGGCAGCGTCGTGCTCGAGACGAAGAGCGAGCACAAGGACGAGACCGTCGTCGTCGAAGCGTCGGCCTGGTTCGATGTGGCGCAGTTTCTGCGCGACGATGCGCGCTGCGACATGCAAATGATGGTCGATCTCTGCGGCGTCGACTTTCTCGACCGAGAGCCCCGCTTCGAAGTCGTGATGCACCTCCATTCGATCCGGCTGAAGCACCGCCTGCGCCTCAAGGCGCGCGTCGGCGATCGCGACGGAGACGAGGCGAGGATCAAAAGCGTCGTTCCCCTCTGGTCGGGGGCCAATTGGTTCGAGCGCGAGACCTACGATCTCATGGGCATCGACTTCGAGGGTCACCCCGATCTGCGCCGCATCCTTCTTTACCCCGAATTCGAGGGGCATCCTTTGCGTAAAGACTACCCGGCCGACAAGACGCAGCCTCTCGTTCCGTTCCGCGAGGGGTACGAGAAGCTCCCTCCCTTCGATGATTTCGAAGGCATGAGCTTCGGGCGCCAGGTATTTCGTTCGGGAAAGGTCGATTGAATGGAGCCTATCGATCAAGAGCTGGAAGAAGGCGAGCTCGAGCTGCCGAGTCAGCCCATGACGCTCAACATGGGGCCGTCGCATCCCGCCATGCACGGCACCATCCGCATCGTGATGGAGCTGTCGGGCGAGACCATCATCAAGACCGACGTTCAGATCGGGTACCTGCACCGCGGGTTCGAAAAGATGTGCGAGCGGGGCAGCTACTCCCAGGTCTTTCCCTACGTCGACCGCTGCAATTACGCCTCGCCGATGCTCAACAACGTCGGCTACGCGCTGGCGGTCGAAAAGCTGCTCGACGTCACTGTCCCCGAACGCTGCCAATATTACCGCGTCATCCTCGGCGAGCTTTCACGCATTGCCGACCATCTCACTTGCACTGGCGCCATGGCCATGGAGCTCGGCGCGTTCACGCCCCTGCTCTGGTTCATGAAGGGGCGCGAGATGATCTACGACATCATGGAGGAGGAGACCGGCGCGCGGCTCACCCACAGCTTCGGTCGCGTGGGGGGGATGGCCCAGCCGCCCACCGACAATTTCAAAGCCATGGTGAGCGCCGTCATTCCGCGCATTCGCTCGATCATCGGCGAAGCCGAGGCGCTCCTTTTGCAGAATCGAATCTTCATGGACCGTCTGCAGGGCGTCGGAAAGATCTCGCAAGCCGACGCCATCGCGCTCGGCTGGACGGGACCGTGTCTCCGTTCGACGGGCGTCGCCTATGACGTGCGCAAGGCGCACCCCTACCTCGTCTACGATCGCTTCGATTTCGACGTGCCGGTCGGTCAAGAGGGCGACAACTGGGACAGGTTCATGGTGCGTCTCGAAGAGCTTCGTCAGAGCGCGCGCATCATCGAGCAAGCCGTCGAGCAAATGCCGGACAAGGGGGCGATCAACATCGATGATCCCCGCATCGTGCTGCCACCCAAAAACGACGTGTACACGACCATCGAAGGCACGATTCAGCACTTCAAGATCGTGATGGAGGGCATCAAGGTGCCCGCTGGCGAAGCGTACGGGTATACGGAAGGCGGCAACGGCGAGCTCGGCTTTTACATCGTCTCCGATGGCAGCGGCACACCTTACCGCGTGCGCATCCGCCCCCCTTGTTTCGCGATCACGCAGGGGCTCGGCGGCCTCATCACCAACCTCATGATCCCCGACGTCGTCCCCACCTTCGGCTCCCTCAACATGATCGGAGGCGAGTGTGACCATTGACCACTTGATAACGTCCATGCACCGCGGGGACCGCTCGGAATTTTTACAGGGAGGCGGGGAGGCGGGGAGAAGAGCCAGAATTTTGGGGTTGGTGCGGAGCTGGGCGGTGGACGGGCTGCAGATGGCGGCGAGTGACGATCGGCGCGCGCTTGAACGCGGGGGCCGCGCCCGGGTGCGGGGGTCGCGTGTGAAAACGGGCGATCCATCAGTCTTTTTCTTCTCCCCGCCTCCGCGCCTCCCTGTGAATTCTTCTTCTTCGTCTCAAGGCCTTATCGCGGTTGGCGGAGCATAGCGAGAACGAGATGCCTACTTTCAAGTTGGATGGGCGCGAGATTCCTTTCGAAAAAGGGGACACGATCATTCGGGCCGCTCATCGGATGGGGATCGATATTCCCCACTATTGCTGGCACCCCGGGCTCAGCGTGGCGGCCAACTGCCGCATGTGCCTCGTCGAGATCGCGCCCCCGCCCGGTCAGCGTCCGCTCGCGCTCGATATCTTGCGCTGGGATACCGAGAAGAACGATTACGTGGTCGTGCAAAAGCCGAAGCTCCAGCCGGCGTGCCAGGTGTCCGTCGCCGAGAACATGGACGTGAAGAGCGAGTCGTCCCCCGAGGTCGAGAAAGCCCGCGCCACGGTGCAGGAGCTGCTCCTCTTGAATCACCCCGTCGATTGCCCGATCTGCGATCAAGCGGGCGAGTGCCGGCTCCAGGACTATTGGCTCGAGCACCAGGGCACCAAAAAACGGATGCGCGACGAGCCCAT
>DATHEQ010000286.1:0-11174 GCA_035318505.1 Polyangiaceae bacterium
CTGGTGCTGGTGCTGGTGCTGGTGCTAGTGCTCGTGGGGATGTGTCGGGCTCCGTGGTGGACTGAGCCATCACGCATCGGCCGGACCAAAGAACCAGCACGAAAGCCAGCGAGCGGGCGAGGGGCGGTCCCATACGTCCACATATACGAGCCGTTGAGGACAGACTCCATCCGCGCTGACGTGCGCGACGAAAAGGTGAGCCTTAAGGTTCCACTTCACTCAGCCCGTCGACGGATCGGATCTTGCGGGACTTGGACCTGGATCGTCGCACTTTTTCTCACCCGACGACGACTAACCTCGTCGAATCCGAGAGATGCTGAACCTTTCGCTGCCCCCCGAACCCCCGCACGCGCAGAGCGCCGCGCCTGACGGTGAACCCGTCCAGGAGAGCGGCCTCGCGCGCGTCGGTCGTACGATCAAGGGAAAGTGGCGGCTCGACGCCATCCTCGGCAGCGGTGGCACGGCGACGGTCTATGCCGCCACCCATCGCAACGGAAACCGCGTAGCGGTCAAAGTGCTGCACCAGCATTTTTCGACGATGCCCGTCGAGCGAGAGCGCTTCACGCGCGAAGGGTACTTCGCCAACAAGGTCGATCATCCCGACGTCGTGCGCGTGCTCGACGAAGACGTCGACGAGGAGGGAAACCCCTTCCTCGTGATGGAGCTCCTCGATGGAGAGCCGCTCGTCGCGCGCTGGAAGGCGGCCGGCTATCGCTTGCCGCCGCCGGAGGCACTCTGGATCGCCGACCGCCTTTTGGCGGTGCTCGAAGCGGCGCACGCGTGCGGTGTCGTGCATCGTGACGTCAAACCAGAAAATCTCTTTTTGACGGCGGCGGGTGGGCTCAAGGTTCTCGATTTTGGTATCGCCCGCATGGGCGGCGTCGGCTCGGGCACGGTGCGCGGCATCGTGCTCGGCACACCCGGCTTCACCGCTCCTGAGCAAGCGCGAGGCGAATGGGAAATCGTCGGCGCGCGAACCGACATCTGGGCGGTGGGCGCCACGCTCTATGCTCTGCTCACCGGTCGGCTCGTTCACGAAGAGCAGCAGACCGCGGCTCATCTCCTGCGCGTCTCGATGGAGCCAGTGCCGCCGGTGCGCGCGATCGATCCGAGCGTGCCGGATGCCGTGGCGCGGCTCATCGATCGCGCGCTGGCCTTCATGCCCGAGCAACGTTTCGCATCTGCAGCTGAGATGCGGCAAGCGATCGCCGCGGCGTACCGCCTGACGATGGGATGCAACCTCAGCGCGAAGCGTCCCATCGGGGAAAGCACCGTTGCGAGCTCGACGCCCACCTTGCGCGTGACCACGGGCACGACGGTCATCACGCGACGCGCGAAGACACCACGGCGCGCCGCTTGGCTCGACCGGTGGGACGCGGCGGCGGTGGCGACGGCTTTCTTCGCGCTGGGCGGGATTGCCGTGGGATACTTCGCGTCGGATCGCGACTCTTCTGCTGCCGCACCGGTCGAGGAAGCGACCCTCGTTGCCCCCCCGACCGCGCTCGTTTCGCCCCCGGCGCCGACGGCGAGTGCCATCGAGCCGAGCCACGCCGCGCCGGCGCAAGCCGAGCCGGCACCGCTCGAGAACGCTGCAGCACCTTTGCCCCTGGTCGAGGCCGATCTTTCGCCGGCGGCGATCGTGCCGATGCCACCGGCAGTCGTCGTACCGAAGCCGAAGAGCGCGGCGCCCAGCGCTCCGCCTCCCGCGACCGTCCGTGCACCAGCGCGCCCGCTCACCCATGGGCAAGGCGGCGACGCGCGAGCTGCGGCCCCGCCGCCCGTGATCGCTCTACCGCCCTCGGCGCTGCCCGGATCGACGCCCAAACGCCCACCGCGAGCTTCCTCCGGCGACAACTTCGACTTCGTCGAAACGCGACGCTGAGCCATGCAAACCTCCGTTGCCGCTCCCGCCTGCCGAACCAAAGCGCTGCGCCGCGTGCTCGTCGCCTTGCCGCTCTTGCTCGCGCTCGATCTATTTCCCGGCGTGGCTGCCGCGACCGAGCCGTTGTCTCCCAGCGCAGAACGCCTCTTCAACGAGGGTTTGAAGCTGGCACACGGCGGCGATTGCGTGCGGGCACGCGACAAGTTCACGGAGAGTTATGCGGTCGACCCCGCTCCGGGCACGTTGATCAATTGGGCTTTGTGCGAAGAAAAGGTAGGGCGGTCGGCCACCGCGCTCGAGTTGCTCCGGCTCGCCGATCAGACGCTCCCCCCGAACCATCCCAAACGCGCGGGCATGGTCAAGCACATCGAATCGCTCACGAAGCGTGCTCCCTTGCTCCGGCTTCGGCTGACGTCGGCGCTTCCTCCAGGAGCCACGACCACGATGGACGGCGCCGTTTTGGACGCGAGCGCGTTCTCGCGCGGCGTTCTCGGCGATCCCGGCACGCGCATCATCGACATGCGGGCGCCGGGGCGTGAGGACCGTCGCTACGAAGTGACGCTTGCCGAAGGGACGACGCTCGAGGTGACGGTCGAGCCGGGACCTCCGCGCAGCGGCGCAGCCTCCAAGAACGCCGGCTCGAGCGATGGCCCTGCGGGCAGTGAAAACGCGCAGCCGAACCCCTCGGTGATGCTTGGTTGGGGCTTGGCAGGCGGCGGGCTCGCGGTGGTCGGCACGGGCGTGGTGACCGGTCTCATGGCGATGAGCAAGCGCGACATCGTGGAACGCGACTGCATCATCGAAGAAAATCGGTGTCGCACCGACGAAGGCGTTCGCGCGAGCAGCACGGGCGGCACGCTGGCGGCGGTGAGCACGGCGTCGTTCATCCTGGGTGGAGCGAGCCTCGCGGTGGGTAGTTATCTGCTGCTCACGAAGAAGGACGCTCCCATGACGGCACGCGTCGCGGCGGCAGGCGGCCCGGCGCTCGTCGGTTTACGCTTGTCCGGCGAATTTTAGAGGCAGGTTCCCCACGGACCCCACTGACAGCTCGACGTGCATGCGCGCATGCGCGTCAAAAGGAGAAGGCAAGCTTCCGTCTGAGTGTCGCCCGGTGCACACGACCCCTCGCCTTGGCACGCGCCCCACGCATCCCAAGCGCAGGCAGCAGTGCAGACTCGCGACTGCGTTCCGCAATTTCCGCACGTCGCTACGTCGCTCGTTCCTGCCGCGCACGCCCCCTGGCCGCCGCACGCGGAAAACGCGCCCCACTGCGCACCGGCATCGGTCGTCTGGCACGTTCGCGTCTGCGTTCCGCAGAGCGAACAGGGTTGCGATTCCATCTGCCCTGCGGTGCAAACGGGGTGAACACATTCGCCGAGCGACCACGTGCAGGTACTCGTACAAGTTGCGACCTGCGTTCCATTGGCGTCGCAGCCGCGGTGTTCGGTCGACCCCGGCGCGCAGGCGGCCGGATCCTGCTGGCAAACAGGCGGATCCCAAAGGCCCTGCGCGTTGCAGGTCTGCAGATAATTGCCGCAGTTTCCGCAGGTGGCGATGTGGTTCACCTGGCCCGGCGTGCACATTCCCCCCACCGTTCCTCCGTCGCGTGGAGGTGAGGGAGGGCTGTCTGCAGCGGCGTCGGCGGGGGGCGTGCCCGGCCCCGTGCCGCCGGCAGCATCTTGCGCGGTCACATCGGTCACCCGTGAATCGGAAGCTGCGTCGTTGGGAGGAACGCTTCCGCCGCGGCCCGCGTCCACGGCGGGACCGCCGCCCGCACCGGAGCTTCCTGCAGGGCCGCCTCCCGCGATGCCACCGGTTCCCGTGGTGCCGCCGGTCATGCCCGCCCCACCGGTTCCCGTCGTGCCGCCCGTCGTCCCTGATCCGCCGGTCCCCGTGGTGCCGCCGGTCATGCCCGCGCCGCCGCTTCCCGTACTGCCGCCGGTCGCGCCGCCAGCACCGGTCCCCGTGGATCCGCCGGTTGCACCGCCGCCGCCGTTGCCGCCGCCTCCGGCTCCCGTGGTCCCGCCGGTTGACGCGCTGTCGGAGCTTCGATCAGGAGACCCGCGCGCGTCGTTCCCACGCGAACCGACGTCGCTCGTGGCTCCGTCGGTCTCGCGTTCATAGTCGCCGAAATCCGCCCCAAGCAACGCCTCACACCCGGCGCACGCCAACGCCGTCAGCACGACCATGGCGCTGAGGCTCGGACCAACGGCGGACAACGTGTTTACCTTGCGCATGTGGAACGCGTTCGGAAGCGCTACTCCGGACGCCCACGGAGGTAAACGCAAAAACCAATCCACGTCGCGAGCCGCGTTACGTGGTCACACTGTGTAGGCGCGCTGCAAGAAGGTTCCTCTGTTGTAGCTGATGATATACACGGCGGCGCTGAGGACGTTCGTGGCCGCGACCACCCACCATAGGCGCAGCTCCGACGTCACGCCCCACGACGTCGCCGCGAGCGCAAACGGAAGTTGAAATCCACAGATCACCGCGAGATCGATGAGCATCGTCACACGCGTCGCGCCTGCGCCCGTCATGGCGCTGCCGAGAACGATTCCGAGTCCGAGGGCGGTATAACTCGGCGCGACCACATCGAGGTAACCGATGGCGACGTTGACAACGCGCAAGTCCTCGTCGAAGAACATGACGAGGGGTGCGCCGAATCGCCGGTAAATGAGCACGAGCAGCGTCATGGCCGTCAGGTTGTAGATGGCGGCCAACCATCCGCTTCGAGCGGCCCGGCGCTCTTGCCCGGCCCCCAAATTCTGCCCCATGAACGTCTGCGCCGCGCTGCCCCAGCCGAGCCCGACGAAGAGCGCCATGGTTTCGAGTCGGAACACGATGCCGAGAGCGGTGGTCGCCGACTGATCGTTTTGCGTCGTGAAGTGACGCGCCACAAGCGCGTGCACGACGAGCATGGCGAGGATCCGCAGCACCAGTTGCGTGCTCGACGGCCAGGCAATGGTGAAAATTTCGCGCGCCGTCTTGCGATCGACGCCGCCCCGCGCGCCGCGACGAAACAAACCGAATCGTCGGATGACGAGGTAGAGCAAAGGACAGAGCGTGAGCATGCGCGCGAGAATCGTGGCCCACGCCGCCCCGAGTAGCCGCAGGCGCGGCAGATGGAGCGCCTCGGCAATGGGCGGCCCCCAGCTGAAAATCGGCGGGGCCTCTCCCGGGCCGTACACGAGCAATACCGCCAGGACGAGGTTCAAGACGTTCGAGAAAAGAAGCATCGCCACCGGCGTTTTGCTCGAGCCGAGGGCGCGCTGGATGGTCGTCACTTGCAAAAGAAAGAAGATCGAGAAGCTTCCGCCCAGGATGACGCGCAGGTATTCGGTGCCGAGTTCCGCGACCTGACCTTTGGCGCCCACCACGTCGCGCATGATGAATCCCGCGGCGCCGAGACCGAGCACGCCGAACAGCGCCGACCACAAGCTGACCATCAACATCGATTGCCAGGCGACGCGACGAGCGGATTCGCGATCGCCGCGCCCTTCGTATTGCGCCACGAGAGCGGCCGTGGCGGTGGAGATGCCGTAGCTGACGATGGATCCTACGGCCGCGATCTGGTCGCAGATCCCGATCGCGCCGAGGCTCGGTCCGGCGATCTCGGGATCGAGCCGTGAGATCAGGTACGCGTCGACCAGGTTGAATGTCGTTTGCAGCGCCATGCCGAGCGCCAGTGGCGCGCCGAAACGGGCCAGCGTGCTGGCGAGCGGTCCGCTGACGATGCGATCGCTCGCCTCGCGCGAGCTCATGAAAAGAGCGTGGACTCCCGATGTTTTCTGCGCGGTTCCAAGGGAGCCGCATCGGCTGGCGTGCGCTCGAAGCAGGTATCGGGCACGTTGCGTCTTTGCCGCACGAGCGCCGTGGCTTTCACGAAGCGATCGGTGACAGGATCGTGGTATCCGCTCGCCAGGGAGGCCGCGTCTCCGCCATATCCGTAATGGCGCACGATGCGGGTCATCATGACTTCACGGATCCACTTTCCGACCATCGACGCCATCCCCACGAGCAGGTGGCTCTGATCCGCATCGCGCACGAAGGCGATGGTTCCGAGGCCGGGGAAGCTGTAGGTGCTGCGCTTCGCTCCTTCCTCGACGATGGCGTGCAAACGCCCGGCGAGGGGGCCAAAGGCGCTGGAATAGCGCGCGTACCCGCCGACTTTGCCGCACACGGCTTCGAGCTCACCCGAGTAGCGCTCGCGCGCATCGAGCACCATTCGCTCCATGGCGTGCAGATCGACCTCGAAGCGCGATCGTCCGCCGGCGCGGGCATCGTTGATGCTGCGCGTGCAGACGACGGTGGAGCGAAGGTGCACGATCTCGACGCCCTGCACGGCGAGCCGTTCGAGATCGGCGGTGATGCGGCCGACGAGCTTGTCGTCAGCTTCGAACGTTTCCCCTTCCGTGCTCCAACATTGCGGCTCGACGTGGGAGGGGCAATGCCGACGAAGCTCGGATTTCGAATCGAGGACCAAACCATGAATGAGATCGTCGGGGGTGGTCGCCATCACGCCGATGCGGTGGCCGACGGCGCGGGCCCAAGCTTCGCCGAGCGCGACGTCGCCGTGTGCGATCATGGCTTTGGAATCGCCGAGGCGCTTGGCCAGCGAGCCTTTGGCGCGACGCGAGGCGACGGCATGTCCGTCGCCGGTCACTCGTGCGAGAACGGCCGTGACGACGAGTGGACCGAGTCGCGGGCCGAGACCATTCTCGTCGACGCCGAGTCGGAAGCGCTGCACCGCGCCCATTAGACTCAGAGTGGGCAGCGATGCCAATCCTTATCCGCCGGCCACCGGCGGAATCAGCGCGACGACATCTCCGTCGTCGAGCGTCGTGTCGATGCCTACGAAAACCTCGTTCTTGGCCCAGCGAACGGCAGCGAGACGTCCGGCGAGCGCGGGGACTGCGAGCTCGAGCCAGGCGCGAAGAGCGCCGATGGTGCGCACGTCCGGCGAAAGCGTCACCGTTTCTTGACTCTTTCCCGCGAGGTCGCGGACGGCAGCGAAATAAAGGATCTCGATGGTCAAGGTCGCACCTCCTAGGTCAAGGTCGCCTCGGGAGAGTTTGGGGAAAAATCGTCGGCGCGGCAAAACCGAGCCTCGCCGAAGCGCGTAGTACCTATCAAACGTGCGGACGGAGCGCGCTGACTCTGCTATCAAAGGGCACGCGCATTCGAAAAAGACTTGGAGGAAATGCGATGGATATCACGCTAAGAAACAAGATTTTCGGATTGGCTGCGGCAGCATTGGGGGTGGCAGCTTGCGGTGGATCGGCTCCGGAACCGAGCACCCCCGCTTCGACGACGCCGGCTACGCCGGCGCCCGCCGCACCGATGACGCCAGCTGCCGACACTTCCACACCTGCGATGCCCGCGTCGCCTGCCACGGCACCGGCGGCTCCTTCTCCGCCGACGATGGCGTCTCCGGCGCCCGCAACGCCGCCCCCGCCGGCGACTCCGACCACGGCTTCCAAGCCCGGTGCGGCGCCCGCCCCGGGAGCAAAACCTGGCGCGACGCCTGCGGGCAAGAAGAAGCCCGGCAGCGAAGGTGGCTGCGGCGCAGGCTCCTGCGCGGCCAAGAAGTAGCACCGCTTCATGCAGCTTCGTGGGGTCGGGCTCGGGCTCAGATCGGCGCTCGTTGAGAACATCATCGAGCGCCCTCCCCCCGAGCTTTCCTTCCTCGAAGTCGCTCCTGAGAATTACATGCGTCGCGGGGGGCTTTATCTAGCCTCGCTGAACGCGTGCGCCCAGCGCTGGCCCATCGTGACGCACGGTCTCACGATGTCGCTCGGCGGCGTCGATCCATTGCCGGCCGAGTACCTCGCGACGCTCGCTTCTTTTGTGCGCCGCGTGTCGACGCCGTGGCACAGCGATCACCTCTGCTTCACCGTCGCGGGGGGAGTCGTCACGCACGAGCTCTTGCCGCTTCCCTTCACGGCGGAGGCGGTCGAACACGTTGCCGTCCGAGTGATGCGCGCCCAGGACGCGCTCGGCATTCCCATGGCGGTCGAGAACATCTCTTACTACGCGCACCCGGGCGCGCCGGAGATGGACGAAGCCGATTTTGCGGCGGCGGTCGTGGCGCGCGCAGGGTGCTCGCTCCTTCTCGACGTCAACAACGTCTACGTGAATGCCCAAAACCACGGTTTCGATGCGCAGGCGATGATCGCCAAGATGCCGCTCGACAAGGTCCTGCAGATCCACGTCGCCGGCCACGATACGTCGGACCCGTCTCTCGTTCTCGACACGCACGCCGAGGCGGTTCGCGACGAGGTCTACGACCTTCTCGCCTTTACGCTGCGCCGGACGGGAAATGTCCCCGTCTTGCTGGAGAGAGACGACAATTTCCCTTCCTGGGACGAGCTCTGTGCGGAGCTTGCCAAGCTCGACGCCATCTTGCGCGAGTCGACGGCGCCGCGCGACGCAAGCGAGAACGCGTGGCTTTCCGGGCGCGAGCTCGCGCGGCACCCGCGCAAAGGCGCGCCGTGAGCTTCCTTTCCTACCAGGCCGAGCTGCGCGACGCTCTTTTCGCGAGCGACGCGGCCGTGACCCCCTCGGCGGCGCTCGGCCCGAACCCGGAGCGCTGGAAGGTGTACCGGCGTATGGTGCGCTCGCGGTTTGCCGAAAGCATCGAGCACGGCTTTCAGCGTCTCCACGCGGCCGTGGGCGACGACCGCTTTCGCGAGATCGTAGAGCGATTTCTTGCCGAGTCGCCCCCGCGCACACATTACCTTCGCGAGGTTCCGCAAGAATTTCTCCAGTTTTTCGAGCGAAATCAGGCTGCGCTCGCGAGCGCGTACGCTCTGCCCGCGTACGCGCTCGACCTCGCGCGCTACGAGTGGGCCGAGCTCGAAACCGCTTACAGCTTCGGGGAGCGGAGCGCAGCGCCCATCGGACCGTTCGACATGAACCTCGTGCCGGTTCTATCCCCCGCGCACCGCCTGATCGACGTCTCCTATCCGGTCCATCGCATCAGCACCGATGGGTCTGACGAAGCGATGCGGGCCGCGCCGTTCTCGCTCTGCCTCTACCGTGAGCGCGCGTCGCACGACGTCGCGGTCCTCGAGCTCACGCCGGTGACGGCGTCCATGCTGTCCTTGATGCAAGGCCGGTCTTCGACGCTCACCGAGATCGTGCGAAACGCAGCCGAGTCGGTAGGCGTAACGGTCGATATCGCTTTTGTCGAAGCTCTGAGTACCCTGCTGGCCGACCTCATCGAACGCGGCGTGCTGCTCGGATCGCTCGTTCCCAAGGAGACATCATGAAGACCCGCGTGTGCCGTACGCTGTGCCTCGGAGTTCTCCCCCTCGCTACCGTGTTGGCCGCTTGCTCCAAAGACGAACCGGCCGCCCCGCGCACCGCGCCCCCGACGGCGAGCGCAGCCGCCCCGGCAGCGGCGGCCGCCGGACAAAAGCGTTTCGAGGTCGCCAGCGGCACCGCCACCTTTCTCATCGACGCGCCCCTCGAGAAGATCAAAGGACGATCGACCAAGGTGCGCGGGAATCTCGACGTCGACCCGGCCAACCTCAAAACCGGCAAAGGGCGGATCGAAGTCGATCTCGATGACCTCAAGACCGAGACCTTCGGCGACGGCGACAAGGACACGTCGCAAACGGGGCACGCCAAAAACTGGCTCGAGATCGGCCCCGACGTGCAGGCAAAGCGCCGCGAAGAAAACCGCTGGGTGCGCTTTACCATCAACGCCATCGACGACGCGAACCCCACCAAGCTCGCCGCTGCCGAAGCGAAGAACGGCCAGCGCGGCGTCACCCTGCAGGCCACCGGCGATCTTTGGCTCCACGGGGTCTCTTCGAGCAAGAAAGTCAACGTCGCGCTCACGCTCGACGGCCCTCCCGAAGCGCCGACCGCGATTCGCATCGTCACATCGCAGCCGCTCAAATTGTCGCTCAAAGAGCACGACGTAAAGCCCCGCGATCTCGCCGGCAAGTTCCTCTCCGGCGCGCTCGAGAAGGTCGGTCAGAAAATTGACGACACGGTGCAGATTTCCCTCGATCTGACGGCCAAGGCGAACTGAGGCGGACGGCTGGCGCCGGTCGGCGCCGGCCCTGTTCGTCACGCACTTCGGTGATGGTAGGTCCTCCTGATGTTCCCATGGTCCGCATCAGGGGCGCGCCGGCGACGGCTCGGGGATTGCGCGAGAAAGCGCCCCGTCGTCAGCGACGGCTCTTCTTCTTCGGTTGTGTTTTGGTGGAAGCGGTCTTCGACGACTTGCCCCGCGTGACGGCACGGAGGGCACTCTTTCCTTTGGCCACCACTTTCTTGGCGATGACACTGAGCGTCTTCGCCGCCGAGGGGGCGCGCCGTGGGGTCGATTTCGCTTGGAGGCGCGCGCTTTTGCCGGCCTTCTTCTTCGGGGCGAGCTTCGCCTTGGCCGCGGTGGGGCCCTTTTGGTTCGTGGTCGGGCTTGTCTTTCGCTTCGCGGCCAAGACGGCCGGCTTTGCTTTTCGCTTGGCGCCGAGGGCCGCGGGGCGTGCCTTGCCCTTGACCGCTGCGACCCGCTTCGCAGACTTCGATTTGCTCTTGGCGGCGGACGAAGCGCGACCTTTCACCGGCTTGCGCGGTGCGCCGCGTGCGGCCTTCTCGCCACGGGATGGTGGCTTGCCGGCATGCTGCCGTCGCGAAGGCATGCGTGTCACCGAGCTCGCATCGACCAACATGATCGATTCATCGGCACCGTTGGTGATTTCGTGCCCTTCGTCTTCGTCCGAGCTCCACGCCTCGTCCACGGCTTCGGCGTGGGGGGGATCGGATTCCGTTTCGGTTTCCGGCGAGAGCAATCCGTGGGGATGGTCGTGGTGCCCACCGCCGTTGCCGTTTCTTACGAGCTCGAGCCCGTCCGCCGGCGCGGTTCGCGCGAGCCCCGGACGCGACGCTTGCCGTATGGTCAGCGCCCCTCGCACCTTCTCGTCGAGCTCCGGAAACGCGAACGGTTTGTCGATGTAGGAGTCGGCCCCGTAGAGCGGCGACGTGAGCTCGTTCAAATTCTCGCCGATGCCCGTCAGCATGATGATCGCGGTGTGAGCGAGCGCGACGTCCTCGCGGATCTTGCGACAAACCTCCCATCCGCTCATGCCCGGCATCATCACGTCGAGGATCACCAAATCGGGCAGATGCTCTTGCGCCAGCGCCCACGCTTGTTCGCCGTCGGACGCTTCGAGCACTTCATAGCCCATGGTTTTGATGTGTTGGCCGACGAGCGCGAGCATGCTCGGCTCGTCATCGGCGACCAGAACGACGGGAGTGGCGTCGGTTGTCATTGCGGGGG
>DATHEQ010000287.1:0-21452 GCA_035318505.1 Polyangiaceae bacterium
TCATCAAGTACGACGAGCTCTACAGCTACGCGTGGTGGGGCTTCGCCCGCGTCGCTGGTTACGTGCTCATCCCCTTCCCTATCTACAAGCTGATTTTCCGGCACGACAGGCTTCTCGACATGGGGCTGCGCACCCGCGGGTTCGCGGCCCACGCATGGATCTATTTCCTTTGCCTCTCCATCGTGCTGCCCGCGCTGTGGCTCGTTTCGCGACAGCCCGATTTCGGCAATTACTATCCCTTCTACAAAGGGGCGTCGCGCAGCTATTTCGACTTGTTCCTGTGGGAAGCGATCTACTTCGGTCAGTTTCTCGGACTCGAGCTCTTTTTTCGCGGTCTGTGGCTGGGAGCGCTAAGGCGTTCGCTCGGCTCGGGCGCGATTTTCTCGATGTGCGTGCCTTATTGCATGATCCATTTTGGCAAGCCCTACCTCGAAGCCAACGGCGCCATCATCGCCGGCATCGTGCTCGGCAGCCTCTCCATGCGCACCAAGAGCATCTACGCGGGTTTTCTGGTGCACGCGACGGTCGCGCTGACCATGGATTGGCTCGCGCTTTCGCACCGAAACGCGCTGCCGCACGTCTTCTGGCCCCCGGGATGAGGATCAGAGCCGGGCGGCGATTTTCTGCAGGGCGCGGGCGCGATCCTTTTGCCCCCGTTCGCCTTGGTAAAGGCCGATGAGGGCCTCGAGCGTGGTCTTCGCGGCGCTCGTTTGACGCGACCAGTCGAGGTGCGCGAGGCGCCGCCACAAGACGTGCTCGAGCAGCTCCGGACGTTCGGCGGCGAGGAGCGCCGCGATGCCCTCTACCGGCAGAGAGAACGTGACGTCGGCGCGCATGGCGCGCAGGTAGAACCCCATCGCCGAGGTAATCCCGTCCGGCGCGAGCGCCGCCGCTTCGGCCGCTGTCACGAGCGCCTCGGCCCGCTCGCGGGGCGTCGTCGCCTGGCGGGCACGGCCGAGCGCCTCGCGAATTTTGGTCTCCACCGGCGCGGAATGGCGCCGTCGCCAGCCGTAAGAACGTGCGAGAGGCTCGCCGAGACCGGGGGAAGGCCGGTATTTCCACAAGAGAAACGCGGCGAACACCAGCGCGATGCCAACCACGAGGAAATGTTGCCAGGACCCGAGCATGACAAAGTTGTCCCTCGAAAAGTGCCGCAGATACCATCCTACACGTGACCGCTATGCTTCGGCCGAACGACGTGCGAAAAGCCCGTGCTAGGCTGAAAGCTCGTGCCCTCGATGCATAGATTCCTTGGCGCCGCCCTCGGGGGCGCCGTTCTTTTTCTCCTGGCGTCGCGGTCATCCGCCGACATTTACAGCTACGTCGATCGCGACGGGACCGTCCATTTCACCAACATCCCCGCGGGCGACGCTCGGTATCGCCTGTACATGCGCTCGCGGGACGGGGCACGACGGCGTGGTATGGCCGTGGCGCCGAGCGATGCGTCGCCGGAACGGTTCAGCCGTTACAATGAGGTCATCCGCGAAGCGGCCACGCTGTACCAAATCCCCGAGGAGCTGGTGCGCGCCGTCATCAAGGTCGAGAGCGACTACGACCCGCGCGCCGTCTCGAGAGTCGGCGCGCAAGGGCTCATGCAGCTCATGCCCGAGACCGCTCAGCGCATGCAAGTCCGCGACGCGATGGACCCGCGCGAAAACATCCTGGGCGGGGTCCGCTACTTGCGGGTGCTCGCCAACATGTTCAACGGCAACCTTCAGCTCACGTTGGCCGGTTACAACGCGGGCGAGAACGCCGTCGTCAAGCACGGCGGCATCCCGCCCTTCGACGAGACGGAAGACTACGTCGTCAAAGTGCTCGCCTATTACCGGCGCTACCGCGATACCCGCGACACCGTAGCCGCGAGCAGCGGCGCTATCGAGTAACGGCTCCTCCCCTGCCTAGCCGCGTTCGGTCGGGGCAGCATGCGCCGGTCGAGCGTGAGGTCGGTGCTATGCCTCGCTCGTCCGCACGTATTCGAAATCGATGGGGCGCCCCTTGATGCCCTGCGCGGGCGCGGCGATCCAATTGGCCATGTGACCCGGCGTCGTCACCGGTTTGACCATGAGGCTCTTCACGTAAGCCTGGTCGGACGCGGAAGGCAGCCATTCGTCGCGATGTCGATTGAACTCGTCTTGCGAGATGAGGCGACCCTGGGGATCGGAGTAGACGTTGGCGTGAATGCCGATTTGGCGATTGAATCGGCGGCTCGGCAGAACCAAGCGATGGTCAACGCCCGCTTCGCCGAGGATCTTGTTCCATTTGTCGATGCCGCGCTGGCAGTCGGCGACATACGCGTCGCGCAGTACTTCGTTCATGGCGTTGCGCATGGGCACGTCTTCGGTGACGAGCTTGCCTTCTTTGGCCTGCTCGATCTTGTACGTCGCTTCGAGGGCGATGTGATCTTCGAAGTTTGCCTCTTTGGCGCGGCCCTTCAGCCCATCGGCAAAGAACGAAGCGGCGTTGGACGACACTTCGCCGCCAAAAAGGTCGAGGGAAAGCGAGTACCAGAGGTTCAAATACTTCTGCATGGTCGGCAGATCGACGCCGCCGAACTTGCGCACGTCGTCACTCTTGTTTTGCGTCATGAGCTCGGCGGTGCGTTTGACGACGCGACCGACGCCCATTTCGCCCACGAACATGTGGTGCGCTTCTTCCGTCAGCATGAAGCGTGTCGTGCGCGCCAGCGGGTCGAAGCTCGACTCGGCGAGGGCCAACAGTTGGAATTTGCCGTCGCGATCGGCAAAGAACGTGAACATGAAAAACGAAAGCCAATCGGTACAGGGCTCGTTGAAGGCCCCGAGGATGCGCGGTTTATCGGCATTGCCGCTGCGCCGCTCGAGCAGCCCCTCGGCTTCTTCACGCCCATCGCGCCCAAACGACGAATGCAGCAGGTACGCCATCGCCCATAGATGGCGCCCCTCTTCCACGTTCACTTGGAAGAGGTTGCGAAGATCGTACATGCTGGGACAGCTCTGCCCTAAAGCACGCTGCTGTTCGACACTGGCCGGCTCGGTATCGCCTTGCGTCACGATGAGACGTCGCAGCGTGTTGCGGTGCTCGCCGGGAACCTCTTGCCATACCGGTTCCCCAAAGTGATCGCCGAAACCGATGGTGCGGTTGGGGGTGGGATCGGCCAGAAAGATGCCCCACCGGTAGTCGGGCATTTTCACGTAGTCGAAGTGGGCCCAGCCGTCGGACTGAACCGAGATCGCGGTGCGCAAGTAAACGTCGTGGTTCTGAAAACCTTCGGGCCCCATCTCGCGCCACCACTCCAGGTACTTCGGCTGCCACTGCTCGAGCGCGCGCTGCAGCTTTTTGTCGCTGGCAAGGTTGACGTTGTTGGGAATCTTTTCGTCGTTGATGACTTGCGACATCGCTCGCCCTTTCAGATGCTTCGTTCTTCTCGCTGCCGAATCTGCCGATCGTGATCCGCCGATGCCAATCCTGCCGCCCGCTCGCTAGGTCCTGCCGAAATCGAACTCGGGTCGTTCCGGTTTGCCGTACCGCGTGAGGGCGCCACCGGCGCCGACTGCGTTGGGCCGCTGGAAAATCCAATTCTGCCATGCCGATAGGCGGCCGAAGATCTTGGTCGCCATTGTCTCGGGACCGGGAAAACGCAAGTTCTGCTCCATACCGGTCAAGGCGTCGGGCGAATAACTGGTTCGCTCCTCGACGACGACGCGGATCTCGTCGTCCCAATCGATGTCGTCGGGCGCGAAAGTGACGAGCCCATTTTTGACCGCTTCGCTCGTCGTGAGCGTGGGCATCGTCTCGGCGAGCTGTTTGGCGCGCTCCGGCTCGCCCCAGAATCGCGCCTCGAGCCGCGAAACGCCCGCGAAAGTCGGGAGGATTCCGCCGTTGAGCGGCGAGAGCGCCAGCTTCGGACCCGAGTCGCCGTCGAGCATGTAAAGGCGGTCGGCGGCGAGCGCGAGCTCGAGGAGCGACCCCGCAAAACACGAGCCTTCCTTGGCCAGGGCAAACACGCTGCGCGCGCTCATGTCGATCCGGCGCAAGACGCGGCGCATGTGCAGAAGAATTTCGCGCACCAGCCAATCGTTCTTCAATGCGAAGAGTGCGCGATCGAGCGAGACGACCCGTTCGATGTCCCCCTTCGTCTCGACGAGCAAGAGACCCACGGTGGGATAGTTGAAACGAAGGTGAAGCAGCGCGTCGTCGAGCTCGCGAAACGCGCGCAGCGCCCATTGATCGACGCCGGCGGCGTGAATCGCCTCGACCGTGGTCGGCTCGCGATCGCCCGGCCCTTCGACGGTGATACGGGCGACACGGCGCGGCACATCGACGTCGAGCGTCAGGTGCGTGTAACGCGCACCAGACGCGTCGCGCTCGGCCTTGAGCGGCTTCCACGCGATGCCCTTCTCCTTGCCCGACTTATGGGAACGCTTCTTCATCGCCTCGACACGGCGCTGCACGGCTTTTTCGAACTGGCTCTTTTCTGCGGACTCGTCGATGAGGCGCCATTCCGTCGCCCGCTTGCCGCGCACGCCCTCGGCCAGCGTCGAAAACACGTCGGCGAGATCGCGGCGCACCTTGCGCTTGTCGGAGAGGCGCGTCAGGCCTCCCGTGCCCGGCAAGACGCCGAGCGACGGCGCTTCGGGCAGGCTCACCACGCTGGAACCGTCATCGACGAGCACGATCTCGTCGCACGCCAGCGCAAGCTCGTACCCTCCGCCCGAAGCGGTGGCATTCAAGGCCGCCAAGCTGGGGATGCCGCTCTCGGCGCTCATCTCTTCGAGGTAGAGCCGAGTCTCGTTGGTGAACTTGCAGAAGTTCACCTTGAAGGCGTGGGTCGAGCTGGCGAGCATGTAAATGTTCGCGCCCGAGGAGAAGACCCGCGGCTTTTTGCTGGTGAAGACGATGGCGCGCGTCTTCGGGTTCTCGAATCGAATGCGCGTCAGCGCGTCCGCGAGCTCGATATCGACGCCAAGGTCGTAGGAATTCAGTTTGAGCGGATAGCCCGGAACGAGCCCTCCTTCCTCTTGAACGTCGAGGGCGAGCTCGGCGATATCGCCGCCGTAGGTCTCGGGAAAGGAGAGCTTCCAGTGCCGGTAACGCCCTGGTTCTGTTTCGAATTGTACCCGCGCCGGGGCAGCCTGGTGTTCCATTGGGGCCTCTATACTACGGCGCGGATTTCTCCGTACCACAAGGTTTCGTAACTCAACGCGTCGTAGCGCGGCGCACCCGGCACATCGTCCGAAGGCTGTCGGCTATGACGATGGTTGGGCAGAGTTCTGCTACGGCACGTTAGCGGGCGATCGGCGGCGGAGGCAGACTGGCTCGCACCTGCTTTTTGGCCTGGGCGAGCGCAGTGGCCATCATGGCCTCCTGCTCGATCGGGCTCTTCCAGCGCTTTTGTACTTCGGGCGAAAGCAAATGCAACGGGTCGAAGTAGAAGTAATGCGCGCCCGTGTGCACGCTCGGGCTCGTGAAAACGCTGATCCCCGTCTCTCGGTCGTAGTGCTCGAACGAATGCACGTCGCGCTTTCCGCCCCCGCCGGGCGCGTCGACGACGAAGGTGGGCGTATTGAACCCCGCGGTCGTGCCGCGCACGTGCTTTTCGATGATGAGCGCCGTATCGAGCGAGGTGCGCAGATCTTCGACGCCCTGCACGAGGTCGTGCATGTAGACGTAATAGGGGTGCACGTTGAGGTGCCCAAGCCGCTTGACGAGAAGCATCATCACGGGTGCGGTGTCGTTCACGCCGCGCTGGAGCACGCTCTGATTGCGCACCGTGATGCCGCGCTCGAAGAGGAGGTTCATGGACTCCTCGGTGATGGCCGTGATCTCGGTGGGATGATTGAAGTGCGTATGGAGAACGACCTCTTTGTGCAGCTTGCGGCCGCGCTCCACGATCTGCGTGAGCGCGTCGGTCCAAGCCATGTCGGTGAGAATCTTCTGCGGCATCACCGCGGGGCCCTTGGTGGCGAACCGCAGTCGCCGGATGTTGGGCATCGCCAAGAGCGTCTCGCCGATTTCCGTGATTTGAGCGGCGCGTAGATTGTAGGCATCCCCACCGGAGATGACGATGTCCTCGAGCTCGGGGCGCGACGCGATGTAGCGAAACGCTTGTTGCCAGCGCTCGAGGCTGACGCGCAGCTCGACTTTTTCGACCTCTTCCGTATCGACGCCGACGGCGTAGCTGCGCGTGCAGAACCGGCAGTAAACGGGGCAAGTGTTGAGCGGCAGAAAGAGGGCCTTGTCGGGATAGCGGTGGGTGAGGCCGGGCACCGGCGCGTCGGCCTGCTCGTGGAGCGAGTCGAGCCCGAGCTTGGGATGATCGGGCAAGAGGCGCGACCCGAGCGGAATGAATTGGATGCGCAGCGGGTCGGTGTAAGGCTGGCTCCAATCGATGAGCGACATGATGTACGGCGTGACCCGCACGCTCATCGGTGCGCGCTGAAAACCGATGGCGGCGTCCTTGATGAATTCGTCGGACACGACGCCCTTCAGGCTTTCGAGCAACTTTTCGACCTTGGTGATGGAATGCTTGCTCTGCCACGCGTGGTCGCGAAACGTCTCTTCGGCAACGCTGGCATAGGCGGGAATGCGCTGCCAGAAAGCGCCCGAGCGAAGCTCGGCGTGCACGAGCGTGGCCGGGTCGACGGGGGGCTTCTGCGCCGTGAGCTCCTCGGCCGCGTCTTCCCCTTTGTCACGCTTCAGGGTCACGAGATCCATGGCTCTCTCCCAATGTCCCATGACGTACGATTTATGACAACGGCTCGCCCGACGCTTACGCCTTCCGGCCTCGCGCCCGAGCGGACGATGACTTCGATGCTCGCGGCTTGATGTGCGCTGGCGTGGGCGTCGCCTGGGCCGGGTAACGGGCGAGCGCCTGCGCCAACTCGCCGGCGACGTCGCGCACCAGCGCCTCCGGTTCGACCACAGTTGCCTTTCGCCCCCATCCGAGCACCCACGAGGCAAGCTCGGTCGTGTCCCCCACCGTCATCGACAGGCGCAGCGTGCCGTCCGGTAGGGTGGCGAGTTTTTGCGTCTCGTGAACGCGTCGCGAACGCACCAGCTCCGCCACCGAGGCGTCGAAATCGATGACGACTTTGATTTTCTTGGTGCCGCGCCAGATGCCGAACCCGCCCTGAAAATAATCGTCGACTTTGAAATCGGCGGGCAGCTCGAAGCGTTCGAGCGCGCTCGACTCGGTGTCGCGCATGCGATCGAGCAAGAACGTGCGGATCTCGCCGCGACCGGTGTGAAGACCCACGCAGTAGATGGAATCTTTGTAGAGCACCATGGCGTAAGGGTGAATGACGATGGTCTCTTCGTCGTCTTTGGCGCCGCTCCGATACCGGCAGCGCAAAGGACGCAGATCGGCGACGGCCTGGAAGAGATCGTCGAGCTCTTCGGTTCGCGCGCCGTAGTCTTTCGGCGCGACCGGCAAATAGAGAAATCGTTGCTCGAGGCGCGCATCGGCGACCCCGGCATTCGGACCACGCCCCGGGCGCTGGGCCAAGGTGAGAAGCCGCTCCGTCGCCATTTCGATTTCGTCGAAGAGGGTCGACCCGCGCATCGGCTCGAACAGCTTGCGCGCCGCCAGAATGGCGTAAGCCTGGGTGCGGCGGAGCTCGATTTTGCGCGGCAGCTCGCCCGAGCGCACGCGCCAGCGCAGGGCGCCCCCGGCGCGCGTGGGCAGCGGCTCGAGCTCGAGCTCGTGCGAGACCTCCTTCAGGTACCGTCGCATCGAGCGCGGCGTCACGCCGATGGCGTCGGCCAGCTCGTAGATCGTCAGGCCTTTGGGATGCTGGCCGAGCAGCAGGCGCAGCTTGTCGAGCCGTCGGTGTTGCGTGAAACGGCCGCGCGGCCTACCGACCGGTCCCTGAGAGGCGATGTCTTTTCGAACGGGGCGCACGGAGCGAAGCATCGGAGCTCGAAAACGGCTGGCAGCGAGACGCTGAGGGACGTATGGCTCAAGGTAGGCATGACTCCCGTAGAGCTCATACAAAAAAAGCGAGACGGCGGCGCTCTCAGCGCGGCCGAAATCGGCAGCTTCGTCACGCGCTTCGTGGCAGGCGAGATCGCCGACTACCAGATGAGCGCCATGCTCATGGCCATGTTCCTGCGCGGCATGTCCGACGAGGAAACCGTCGCCCTCATGGATTGCATGCTCCACTCGGGGAAGGTTCTCACCCTCCCGGGCGTCACGGGACCGAAGATAGACAAGCACTCGACCGGCGGCGTGGGCGACAAAGTATCCATTTGCCTCGCGCCGCTCGTCGCCGCGTGCGGCGTGTTCGTACCCATGGTGTCGGGGCGCGGCCTCGGACACACCGGCGGAACGGTGGACAAGCTGCAGAGCATTCCCGGCTTTCGCACCGATCTCGATGAGAGCGAGTTCGAACGCATCGTGCGCGACACCGGCGCCTGCCTCATCGGTCAGACGGATGAAATCGCGCCAGCCGACAAGCGCATCTACGCTTTGCGCGACGTGACGGGGACAGTCGAGTCGATTCCGCTCATCGTGGCCAGCATCTTGTCGAAAAAGCTCGCCGAGGGCATCGACGGGCTGGTTCTCGACGTCAAAGTGGGCCGCGGCGCCTTCATGAAAGACGCGAAGAGCGCGCGAAAGCTGGCCCAAGCGCTCGTGCGCGTCGGGACCCGCGCCGGCAAAAAGGTGGTCGCGCTGCTCACCGCGATGCAGAGCCCACTCGGTCGATGCGTGGGCAACGCGCTCGAAATTCGGGAAGCCATCGAGGTGTTGCGCGGACAAGGGGCCGCCGATCTCGTGGAATGCACGCTCGCGCTCGGGCGCGAGATGCTGCTTCTCGGACGGGCTGCCAAGACCCAACGCGAGGCCGAGGCGAAGCTCGTGGCCGCTATCCGCGACGGCTCGGCCGCACGTACGATGGAACGTCTCATCGGCGCGCAGGGCGGCGACCCACGCGTCGTTTCCGACCCGAGCCTCTTACCGACGGCCCCCATGGCGACCGAAGTGCTCGCTGCCACGCGCGGTTTCGTGACCGGCATCGACGCCCTCGAGATCGGCCTTTGCGCGGTCGCCATGGGGGCCGGACGTTTGCGCGCGGAACAAAAAATCGATCCCGCCGTTGGCATCGAACTGTTGGCGAAACCGGGCGACGCCGTCGCGCGCGGCGCACCTTTGGCGCGCCTCCACCTGCGGACGGCTCGGCCCGAGATCGCCGAACGCGTCGCGCGCTCATTTTCGGTAGGACCGAGACCGCCGCCGAAAAAGCCCCTCGTCATCGAGCGCATCACGGCGCGCGGCCGCGGTTGACGTCTGTCGACTACGCGCTCCTCGAGAGCGCCAGATCAGCGGCGTCGACCACGGGTCCCAGCTGGTCTTCGGCAATCCCCGACGCCTCGCCCAGCCGACGGAGCAAGGCCAGCTCACCGAGCGACATACCCTGACTCACGAGCGCGACGACGGTCGCCGCGACGAGAGCTGGCATGGCCACCTCGTTCGTCTTCAGCGACGCACCGAGGCGCTCGGCCTCGCTGGCAATGCCGCTGGAGGCGGCCAACTTGAGGAGATCTTCGAGTCGGCTCATGATCCATGGCCTATCGTTTTCGGCGCCCATCAGTTTGGCGAGGCGCAAGAGCGCGTCGCGCTCGGCCGGATCGACTTCCCCGTCCACGGCCGAGAGAAGGCACGCCGCCTCCAGCACCAGTCGTTTCGTAGCTGTATCGCGCAGCGCGATCGGCTGAATGGACGAAAGCGCCGCTTCCAGATTGCCGGCGGCGATACCTGCTTGGAAAGCCCCCCGTTCGAGATCGCGTTTGTCCTCCGCCAGCGCCTTTTTCATGACTTGCCGAGCGCCGGCGACGAAGAGCGGCCCGAGGAGCTTGCGACCGAGCGAAGACGGCGCGTCGGCAAAGAGCTGCACGTCGGTGGCATGGGGACCGAGCGGAACGAACTTGTGGACGAGGACCATCCCCGCGTTCGATCCTTCGAGGTACCGAATGACGAAGGAGCCATCGGCGGCGTCTTCCAAGAGCGATATGTCGAACTGCGGGACGCCGAGGATGCGAAACGTGGTCTTGATCTTCCGTTCCCCCGGGGCGCCCTGCTCCCATTGGTAGTGAATGCTCGGGTGAACGTTGTTGCGAATGTGGTGATCGATGTCGCGGTACTGAGCGCGCACCTCGTCGACGGGACGCTCCATGCGAAGCGATGCGGTAATGTGGATCGTATCGGCCATGGTGACGTCCTCCGTGGGGTGATCGGTGCAACGCCTCCTACGTACGCTAGACGATTTTGGATTTGTGCCGGGTCTCGGTCGCACGCTCTTTGCTATGCGCAGGTGATGAGCAGCTTGTTGCGAGGCATCCGCCCCCCGAAAAGGGCGTTTTTGGGCGTTCGCTGGCTGACTCGCGGCATTCTCGCCGGCCTCCTCTGCGTCCCAGGCTGCGGTGACGCGGGAGACGAGCCTGGGCGAACGGACAGCGGCAGGCCAGCGGGGGGCTCGACCGCGGGCGCCGGTGGATCCGCGGGGTTCGGCGGCGGCGGGGGTGGGCCAAGTGGATCCGGCGGATCCACGACGAGTGGATCGGGCGGATCCGGCGGGTCCAGTGGATCAGGTGGATCCGCGACCGGCGGAGCGGCCGGCGCGGCCACGGGAGGCTCGGGCGGGTCCGCGACCGGCGGAGCGGGGGGAAGCACGACCGGCGGATCAGGGGGAGCGGCGGGCGCGGGCGCCACCGCCGGCACCGGAGGAAACGCAGGTCGTGGCGGCACTGCGGGCGGCGCCGACGCCGGCCAGGTTGACGCCAGCGGTTCTACCGACGCGCCCACCGATGGCAGTCGCATCGACGCGAGCGACGGCCGCACGGTGGACACGAGCTCCGGCGACGTGCATGAGGGCGGGCCGATCGACGCCAGCGTCGACGCCGCCACGAACTGCGGTTTTGCCAACGTCGTCAGCAAGGGCTATTTCGATTCCATCTTCCCGCTCGCGAGCCGTCACGCCGTCTATACCTATGAGGGGTTGGTCGCGGCCGCCGCCGGCTACCCAGGTTTCGTCAATACCGGCACCCTAGATACGTGCCGCCGCGAGGCCGCAGCGTTCCTCGCCAACGTGAAACGCGAAACCGGCAGCCTCAGGTACGCCGAGCAGATCGCCAAGGAGAGCTATTGCTCTAGCCGAACTGGCTGCACCTGCGACGCCACCACGACGGATCAGAGCAAGTGGTACTACGGCCGCGGCGCGATTCAGCTGAGCTGGAACTACAACTATTGCTCTGCGGGCGCCGCCCTCGGCGTCGATATTCTGAGCAACCCCGGCTTGGTGGCCACCACGCCCGAGCTGGCCTGGAAGACAGCCATTTGGTTCTGGATGACGAGCGGTGGCGCGGGATCCGGGACGTGCCACGACGCGATGACGACGGGCGGCGGGTTCGGCGAAACGATCCGCACCATCAACGGCGGGCAGGAGTGCAACATGGGCGGGTACGGATCGATCGCCGGCGTGACCGAGCGGGTCGACGCTTACATCCAGTTTGCAAGCGGTCTCGGTGTCGTGAGCCCGGGGCAACCGACGGATCTCGACTGCTAGTGCGTCATTTGACCTTCGTGCCGGGGGCGGCTTTCTCGTCCACCGTCATCAAGCTGAGCGCTTCGCTTGGCCCGGCCGCGAGGAGCATCCCGTGCGAAACGAGTCCCTTGCCGAATTTTCGTGGTTCGAGGTTGGCCACGACGATGACGCGAGTCCCCACGAGCTCTTCTGGCTTGAACGATAGTGCGAGCCCCGCGACGAGTGGCCGTGGTTCGGGTTCACCGACATCGACGCTGAGAGAGAGGAGCTTGTCCTTGCCGGCCACCCGCTCCGCCCGAAGCACGACGCCGACCCGCAGATCGAGCTTGGCAAAATCGTCGTAACTGATCGTCGCTGGGGCTCCAGCTCCGCCCTCCGAGCTCGCTTGTGCCTTGACGTCGGAGCCGACGCCATCGGCCGCGGGTTTCGCATCCGCGGCCGGGGCAGCGACCGCTTTCTCCGGGTCCGGGATGGGGCCGAAATCCGCAAGGAGCTGTTTTTCTCTTTCCGCGTCGATGCGCGGAAAAATGGGGGCCGCGACACCGAGCGACTCGCCAGCGCGGCGTGGCGTCACTGCGAAGGGCCACGCATCGTTGCCGCCTGGGGTGACGGGAGGGAGACCGATCTGGGCACGCATGGCATCGGCGCTGCGTGGGATGACGGGCCACACCATCGTGCTCACCGCGCCAAGCACCTCGAGTGCCGTCGCCAAAATGGTGGATGCGCGGCGGATGTCGCCGCGTTTGTTGGCTGCCCAGGGCGCGGCTTTATCGATGTATTGGTTGGCTGCTCCCACCACTTGCCAAATGGCTTCGAGCGCGCGATGCGGCTGCATCGCTTCGAACGCGTCGGCCGTCGTACGCGCCCCCAGCGCGAGCTCCTCCAAGAGCACCCGTTCGAGGTCCTCGATCTCTCCCCTCTCCGGGAATTTCCCCTGGCTCACCGTCTCCGTCTGCTTCAGCACGCGGTTGCAGAGATTGCCGAGGGCGTTGCCGAGATCGGTGTTGTAACGCCCAATCAGCTCCTCGACCTTGAAATCGCCGTCTTGCCCGAAGGCGAACGCGCGCATGAGGTAGTACCGAAGCGTGTCCACTCCGAAGGCTTCGGCGAGGGCGAGCGGATTGATGGTGTTGCCGCGGCTTTTCGACATTTTGTCGCCGTTCACCGTGAGAAACCCGTGCGCAAAGATCGCGCGCGGCAGCTCATCGTCCGACATTCCCGCCGAAAGGAGAAATGCCGGCCAATACACGGCGTGGAACCGGAGGATGTCCTTACCGATGAGATGCACGTTGGCCGGCCAAAACGCGCGGCGCTCGGCCGTGGCCAGCATCGGCGTCAAGTAGCTGAAGAGCGCGTCGAACCACACGTACATCACGTGTCCGGGGGCGTTCGGCACGGGAACGCCCCACGAGAACGTGGTGCGCGACACCGAGAGATCCTCGAGACCGGATCGGACGAAGCTCTTCACTTCGTTGAGCCGCGTGATCGGCTGTACGAACGACGGGCGCCGCTCGTAGAGCTCGAGCAACCTATCTTGGTATTTGGCGAGCTTGAAGAAGTACGTCGGCTCCCGGATGAGTTCCGCGGCGGTCTTGTGGATCGGACAAATGCCGCCCGGCTCGAGCTCTTTTTCCGTGTAATACGCCTCGCAGCCCACGCAGTACCAACCTTCGTACGAACCGAGATAAAGGTCGCCATTCTTTTGGATGCGCTCCCAAATCTCGCCGAGGCGCTTCTCGTGGTCGGCATCGGTGGTGCGAACGAAATAGTCGTAGGTGCAATCGAGCTTCGGCCACATCTCGCGGAACGGCGCGCTCATCGGGTCGGCAAACGTGCGCACCGAGACGTTCCGTTCCTTGGCGACGCGCTCGATCTTGAGGCCGTGCTCGTCGGTCCCCGTCAGCATGAAACCCGCTTGGCCGCGCACGCGGTGGTAGCGCGTGAGAACGTCGGCCGCGATGGTCGTGTACGCCGTCCCGAGGTGCGGGGCGGAGTTGATGTAATAGATGGGCGTCGTGATGTAGAAGCGGTCCGACATCGTGGGGTCTTTTTACACCCCTTGCGCCCGCCCGCACGGAGAAACGCTCCGCGACTTGGTCGCTACCCTCGCCAGAATGGCGGAGCACTCAGCGACCGCGCGACCCGCTGACCGTCCGATTGCGCCCGGTCCCTTTGGCGACGTAGAGCCGCTCGTCCGCCTTGCCGATCAAGGCCTCCGCGGTCGCGCCGTCGCCGCAGCAGGCGAGCGACGCGACGCCCAAGCTGATGGTCACGGGAACCTGCAATCGATTGAACTCGATCTTGCCTGTCTCGACGGTGATCCGCACGCGCTCGGCGAAAAGGTATCCCTTATCGACATCGATCCCGCGCGCGATAACGGCAAACTCTTCGCCTCCATAACGCGCGAAGATGTCTTCCACCCGGAGCGTTCGCTTGACGAGTCCACCCACCGTGCGAAGGACGTGATCGCCCCCGAGGTGACCGAAGTTGTCGTTCACGCGCTTGAAATGATCGAGGTCGAACATGAGGAGCGCCAGGGGCGTACTGTGCCTTTTGGTGTACGCAACCTCCGATGCCAGCCGCTCTTCGAAATGTTTTCGGTTGTACGCGCCCGTCAGTGCATCGAGAACGCTCGACTCATAAAGACGCCGCAGCGCCCCCTCTTCCGCCTCGTCGGTGAAGCCGAAGCGCAGCTCGATGTTGGGCCCGACGCCGAGGCGGTCCCCTTCGATGAGAGGATGCTGCCCGGCGATGCGCACCCCGCCGACGAACGTGCCGTTGCTCGAGCCGAGATCTTCGGCGACGTATTGGCCCGCCGCCAGTCGCAAAATACGGGCATGCCGCCGGCTGATCCCCGCGTCGATGATGCGGACCGAGCACTCCTTGCCTCGCCCGATGAGGTTTTCGGCGCTCACCAGAGAATGGATGGCGCCCGCGTTCGGCCCCGACACGATGGTAAACGTCGCACGATCGCGAACGGCGGGGGTGGCCTTGGGTCGAGCGTCGAGTGCGGGCAGCTTGGAAACGGACGTGATTTCTTCTTCGAAGTCGTCCACGAACGAAGGTGGGCGCCCTCCCGGCGGCTTGCGCGCGTCAGTCATGACCCCTCGTGTGCTCCCCAGACCCCCATCGCCTCGAACCCCTAGCCTGCGTGGGCTGCTATAAAAGCCGCATGTCCGCCCAAGACCCGCGCCCCGGAGCGGAAACATTGCACCATTCCAATACTCAAGCCTATTACGACGAGTTTTCCAAGGCTTATGAGAAAAACCGGGGTGACAACGACCCCGGCGGCTACCACGAGCTCATCGATGACCTCCAAGTCGACTTCGCGGCCCGCTACGCCGCGGGCGGCGATTTGCTGGAAGTCGGCTGCGGGACGGGCCTTCTGCTCCGGCGGCTGTCCAAGCTGACGAAAAGCGCACGCGGTATCGACCTCTCTCCCGGGATGCTCGAAACCGCGCGCGCGCGGGGGCTCGACGTCACGACGGGAACGGTGCTCGAGCTCCCCTTCCCTGACGCTTCCTTCGACGTCACGTGCTCGTTCAAAATGCTGGCACACGTCGAGGACATCGAGCGCGCGCTCGCCGAGATGATCCGCGTCACGCGACCGACCGGCGCTGTCATCGCCGATTTTTACAATCCGTACAGCTTGCGGGCGCTCGTGAAGCGCTTCGGACCGGCCGGGGCCATCAGCGCATCGACCAACGAAAGCGCCGTCTATACGCGGTTCGATTCGCCCTTCGACGTGCCGAAACTCCTCCCGCCGGGGTGGCGCGTTGCCGCTTCCCGCGGCGTACGCATTCTGACGCCGGCCGCGTTCGCGTTTCGCGTGCCTTGGCTCCGTAAAGCACTCACCGTCGGCGAATGGGCGCTCGCCGATTCGCCACTGTCGGTCTTCGGCGGCTTCTGGTTGGCTGCTATCACCAAAGCGTGATCGCTGGGGCGCCCGCGTGCCCACCGGGGCCGCGTTCGCGCAAGCTTAAAACCGGCCGCTCAGCCCTAGAAAAAAACCCGTCGGCCCCGCCCCGACTTTAGGGGTCAGCGCGGGGGGCGGTGGGGGGAGCGGGCGGACGCGGATCTCCTGGACCTCGGGCACGAACGTCGCTTGAGCGTGAATGATCCCCGCGAGAGCGATGACGGCGAGCGCTCCGGTCGCGTAGTGATTGACCATGGTGGCGGTTTCATGGTTCGACTTGAATTTATTGTAGTCGGGCGTGCCTACCGTGTTGGGGTCGACGTAACCAGCGACGAGGCTCTGATCGATGATGTTGCTCGCGACACTGGTCACGGCAAGGGCCGCCTCCGTGACGAAGAGCGCATAGCCAAGGCCTTCCTGGTCGTTCTGGAACTGCCCGGCGCCAAACGGAATCATCGCTATCCAACGCGAGTGCCGCACCACCACGGTTTCTTGGCTGGCGAGCCGCTGCAAAGATTCGATGTACTCGCGCCGTTGTCGTTCGACCGTTGCTTTTGCGGCTTGCTCAGCGGCGGCGCGAGCGCGCGACGCCGACTCGAGCTCGTGCTTCAAGCGTGATTTGATCTCGATGAAGCGGTCGACGACCTTGCCTGGGAATGCCACGGGATCCGGCGAATAGACGGGGTTAGCCCGGATGACCTTTTCGATCTCGGCGTCGGCTTCGTCGGAGCGCCCGAGCGCAATGAGACAGGCCGCGTAGTAAGCGCGCGCGCGCTCGATGGCGGGGGACTCGTGCAGCGCATTGGGAGCGGCCGGGTTCAGCAGCTCCCGGAAGCGTTCGACCCCCTCGGCATAACGTCCGGCGTCGTACGATGCCTTGGCGCGTTCGAGTTCACTCGCGTCATCCGCGCGACCCGGCGCCGCGGCAAGGCTCGCCGCGAGAACCACGAGGAAGATGAAAACGCTACGAAGCTTCGGCATCGAGGAGGCGGTTACCAGGCCCCCCCGACGTTGCGCAGGCAACACACGAACAAAGTCGAGTTACGGGGCGGTCCATGGCACGTCGGTGAGTTCACCCGCCCGCAGCGTAACCGAACTTTCGCGTGTTGGAACCCCCGGTATGCCGATCGCGCAATTCACGTCCTGCTCCGAGCTCGACATGGGCACTGGGTAGACCAGGGATGCCCGTCCGGCGATCTTGAGGACGGGGCAGGTGAGCTCCGCCCCCTCGGGCGCCGCGCTCGAGGAAATCCGAGCCTCGTTGAAGGGCAGCGAAATCGAAATCTCCTGCGGCACACCCGAGCCGTCGTCGGGCTTGATTTCCTCTTTTCGGTTGACCTCCTTGCAGCATTTGCTGCGCGGGGGGCCCTCGGCATGGATGATACGGGTACCGACCTGGAGTTTCAGCGGCCCCTTCATAAAGCGCTCTTCGAGTGGGCCGCCATCGATGCTCACGAGCGCACTCGGGGGGCGGACGCGGAAGGAGACCTCCCGGTACTGGATCGGTGCCGGCGGGTTCGCTTCGACCGGGTGCCGCGTCGGTCGCTCGGGAGCGTTCTTGATCGCAGCGGCGGTGCCAGGCGGGACCGGCACGGTGACGGCAGCCGATGCGGCCGACGGTTCCGCCTGCAAAGCGGGCCCGAGGGGCGCTTGCGACGATACCGGATGGCGGCTCGGAGCAGGCTTTTGAAAAGCCATGACCGCAGCCCCGACGGCCGCCGCTCCAGCGGCGACCGAAAATGCCGTCAAAATTGCCCCGCGCGCCGCGCGCCCACGCTGCATTCGACCGATGAGACGAAGGAGCGTCGGGTCTTGCGGAGCATAGGCGAGCGCGCGGTTGTAGTCGGCCGCGACGCCCGGCAAATCGCGCGATTTACGACCCAGCCCGCCCCGCTCGGTGAGAATCGGCACGATGCGCGCCGCGTGCTCCGCACGGTACGCGTCGGCATCGAGAAAAAACGCGCGTAGCTCGGCGCGGGGATCGACAATCTTCAGCGCCGCGAGCTCGGCCTCGAGAGCCTCGGCGAGTGCCCGCGTGTCGGGGTATCTATCGACGGCGTCTTTGGCCAGGGCTCGGGCCAAGATCTTCCCCCATCGGCCGCCAACCGTCGGTTTCTCACGATCGGCCGGCGCGTACGAACCCTCGAGAACGCGGCGCAGCACTTGGGCCGGGTTTTTCCCCTCGAACGGGAGGTGGCCCACCATGCATTCATAGAGCAGCACCCCCAGGCCAAACACGTCGGCCCGCGCGTCGACCTCGCCCCCTTCGATCTGCTCGGGGGCCATGTGCGCCGGCGATCCCAAGACTTGACCGGTCGACGTCACCCCTTGCGCGTCGAGGATCTTGGCAATACCAAAATCGGTAAGCTTGACCTCGACCTGGTCGCCCATTTCGATGAGCACGTTCTCCGGCTTGAGATCGCGGTGGATGACGCCCGCGCCGTGCGCGTGGCCGAGCGCGGATGCGAGGTCGAGCCCGAGCGCGGCGGCGACCTCGGGAGGCATGTCATGAAATTGCGTGAGCGCGCGGCGCAGGGTGATGCCGCGCGAAAGCTCGACGACGATGTATTTGTCGGGCTCGTCAGGCGCCGAGACGTCATAAACCTCGACGATGTTGGGATGCTTCAGCTTGGCGACCGCACGCGCTTCCGCATCGAAGCGGGCCGCGATCTCCATGTTCTCGCGCAGATGTTTGTGAATGATTTTGACCGCCACTTCGCGGTCGAGCCGCAGATCGCGCGCGCGGTACACCGTCGCCATCCCCCCGTGCCCGAGCTCTTCCAAAACTTCGTACTTGTCGAGCCGCGGGAGGGACTCGGCTTCGGTCACTCGGCTCATTCAAGTACCCGAACGCGAATCGAATTGGTGCCCCCCGCGACCCCCGCCGGAGCACCGAAGACGGCCACGATTTTGTCCCCCGGCGAGCCGAGACCGTTGGCGATGACGAAGTCGTTGGCGCGCTCCACCATGGCGTCGGTGTCCCTCAGCTGCTCGATGTGACGGGGCAGCACGCCCCAATAGAGCGAGAGCTTGCGCAGCGTCGTCTCGTTGGGAGAAAAGGCGACGATGGGAACGCGCGGGCGCGCCTTGGAAACGAAGCGCGCTGTCGAGCCGCTCGCCGTGAACGCAACGAGAAGCTTGGCGCCCACCTCTTTCGACACCGCCACGGCCGCGCGCGCGACCCCTTCCGCGATCGACGTCTTTTCCGTGGGATCCCATGACGACGGCGCGTAAAAAGGGCTCGACTCGGCCTTGGCGATGATGCGCGCCATCATGGCGCAGGCGACGGACGGGTGATCCCCCGTGGCGGATTCGGCGGAGAGCATGACGGCATCCGTACCGTCGAAGACCGCGTTGGCGACGTCGCTCGCTTCGGCGCGCGTGGGGCGGGTAGCGTGCACCATCGACTGCAGCATTTCCGTGGCCACGATGACGGGGCGGCGATGAATGCGCGAAAGTCCGACGATCTGCTTTTGCAACACCGGCACGTGCTCGGGCGGAAACTCGACGCCGAGATCGCCGCGCGCAATCATGATGGCGTCAGAGGCGGCAATGATCCCTTCCAGATCCTCGACCGCCGCCGGGGTCTCGATTTTGGCAACGATCGGCGTCGGTTTGCCCCACGCTTCGCAGATATCGCGCACCAACCGCACATCCTCCGATCGGCGCACGAAGGAAAGCGCGACGTAGTCGACGCCGATCGAAAGACCGAAGGCGAGATCGGCCTTGTCTTTTTCGGTCAGGGCACTCACGCGAAGGCTGCGCGACGGGAGGTGCACACCGGCTTGGTCGCGCACGACGCCGGGCTGTTCCACGACGCAATACACCGTGCCGCCGTCGATCTTGCGCACGCGCAGCGCGACGCGGCCGTCGTCGATCAAGATCACGTCGCCTAGCACGACGTCCTCGGCGAGCCCCTCGTATTGAATGGGAATGGTGTTGGATTCCGGCGGCGCGCTCGACCCCTCGACCAAGAGAACTTCGCTGTCGGCGGCTACGACGTACGCGCCACGTGGAAACGAACCGGTTCGGATCTTGGGACCGCACAGATCTTGTAAAGCCGCGACAGGCTTACCGCATTTGTTCGCTGCCGCGCGCAGGGTCGCCAGCCGGCGCGCGTGATCATCGGTACTCCCGTGGGAGAAATTGAGGCGCGCGACGTCCATCCCTGCATGGATGAGTTGCTCGAGCGCCTCTTTCGTCTCGCTGGCCGGACCGATCGTGCACACGATTTTCGTTCGACGCGCGAGCATGAGCCCAGAATGCCACAAAGCACCGGAAGTAGTGCTAAACACGCACCCCATGTTCAGCCGGAATGAGCACGGGGCCGCCACGCTGGGGGGCACCCCACTGGGCACCCTCCTCGAAGCGGCCGGATGTGGGACTCCTGCCTACCTCTATGACCTCGACAGCGTGCGCGCCGCCGCAAGCTCCCTCCTGGCGGGGCTCGGCGAGGGGTCTTCCCTCGTGGCGTTCGCCGCCAAAGCGAACTCAGCCGGTCCCGTACTCCGGGCCCTCTTTGCCGAGGGGTGCGGTGCTGATGTCGTGTCCGGCGCCGAGCTCGCGCTCGTTCAACGGGCGGGGCTCTCCGCGAACAAGATCGTTTTCAGCGGCGTCGCGAAACAAGACGACGAAATCGAACGCGCGATCCGTGCCGGCGACACGGGCATCTACGCCATCCAGGCCGAGAGCGTGGAGGAAATCGCGCGCATCGGTGCCCGCGCCGCCGCGGTCGGACGGCGCGCCCGCGTTTCGCTGCGCGTGAACCCCGGCATTGCCATCGACACCCACGCTCACGTCGCTACCGGTCACGACGAGGCGAAGTTCGGCATCGCGCGCGCCGATCTCGGGGAAGCCTTTGCCGCCGTCGACGCTCGACGTGATATCGCTCTGGTCGGCGTTTCCTCGCATATCGGTTCGACCCAGACGAGCACGGCGCCCTACGAAGCGGCGGCACGCGTTCTCTTCGACATCGCCCGCGCCCGCGAAGCTGCAAACGGACCTCTCGAATTCGTCGACGCCGGCGGTGGGTTCGGTATCGACTATGGCAACGGCTGTCCCGTATCACCGGCCGACTTCGCGCGAGCGCTGCGCGCGATCCAAAAAGAAGCGGACGCTTCGCACCTCAAGCTCGTCGTCGAGCCTGGACGTGCGCTGGTGGGGCCTTTCGGCGTGCTGGTGGCGAGCGTCATTCAGACGAAGGCTTCGCGATCGAGCGGCCGGCGCTGGCTCATGATCGACGCGGGAATGAACGATCTTCTCCGCCCGGCGCTCTACCAAGCGCGCCACCGTATCGAGCCCCTTTCCGACCGCGGCGCCGCTCGACTCGCGGTGCGCGTGGTCGGGCCCATCTGCGAGAGCTCCGACGATTTCGGCTCTTACGATCTTCCGGTCGAGCCTCCGCCCGAGCGCGTGGTCATTCGCGACAGCGGCGCGTATGGCTTCACCATGGCAAGCAACTACAATGGCCGCTCTTTGCCGGCCGAAGTGTTCGTGAGCGGCGGGCGCGTGGTCGAAGTGTTTCCGAGGCGGGAGAACGAAGCGTGGATCGCGTCGCGATTGGGAAAGCACGCTTGAGCGTGCTCGCGCGGTTGGCCGGCGAGCTCCCCCGTCGTCCCGCGAGAACGGCGCTACTCCCCGTCGCGCGGCGGGCGAGGCGAAGAGCGCCTGGTCGAAGGGGGCGGGCCCGGTGAAGGGGGCGGGATCGTCGAACGACTGCGGACCACCTGCCCATCGCTCGCGATTTCGATGCCGAGCGCGCGGCAGCGCCGCGCCAACCGCTCGAGGTCGACCGACGGATGGACGAGTAACCCGCCAGGAGGGCTGGGATCGATGAAAAGATCGGCCGTTTGGCGGCGGCTGCGCAGCATCTCGCGAACGTTGGCGTCCTCGACCCAGAGAAACCCGCTCGATGGGACGAGCGTGCCGCGACCGACGACGACACTCGCCTGCGCGATGAGCCGCGAGAGCGTGTCGGGCATCGGCGCCACCGACTCGATGCGCGCCTTGACGATCTC
>DATHEQ010000288.1:0-10162 GCA_035318505.1 Polyangiaceae bacterium
TCGTGGACACCGACGTGGGGCAGGGGACCTTACGTATGTGGGCCGCCAAGGCGTCCGAACTCCAACACGATGGGCCTCCAGTCATCGGGCTGGATGCAAAGTCACTACGCCGCGACTTGGCGCGCGTTACGTCGAGCTTCGATGTCGTTGTCATCGACTGCCCGCCACGCCTCGCCGGTGAGACTCGGGACGCCATGAGGGTTGCGAACCTAGTCCTGCTTCCTGTGACGCCTGGAGCGGCCGACACGTGGGCCCTAGCTGAAACCTTGGAAGCGCTTGAGGAGGTCAGGAACGACCGCCCTAAGCTCCGCGCAGCCGTGATTCTGAACCGGGCCGATCGAACGACGCTGACCGGACTGACTCGCGAGGCAATTACAGAACTGGCATCGGTGCTGCCCGCCGTTCTTGGAGCACGAGTGGCCATCGGGGAGGCGATGTTGGCCGGCCAGACGGTCGTGGACTACGCACCGGCTAGTCAGTCGGCAACTGAGGTCAGGGAACTAACCGCCGCGGTCCTAGCGGCACTGGGAAAGAAAGATGGCAAAGTCCAAAAGCGCCCTAGCTAAGGGATTCTCTCGACCTGCGAAGCGCGACACTCCGCCAGCAAAACCGGAGTCGAAGCTACGTCGCGCCGAGCTCGGCGAACGGGTCGCCGTGTATGTGCCCGAGGAGCTCGCGAAAGCACTCCGGATGAAGTGTGCGGCGGAGCGGAGAAGTGTGAGCGACGCTGCCACCGAAGCGCTGCGCGTCTGGCTAGGTCTGTAGGTCTGTAGGTCTGTGGGTCTATAGGTCTGTAGGTCTGTAGGTCTGTAGGGACAAAGCAATTAGAGACCAAGCAGCATGCGAAGGACGTCCTCGACTTTGCTCATGGTCTCGGGTGAAACCGCGCCGCGCCGACGGGTGAAACGTTCGACGGAGAACGTGCGCACCTGCTCGGCGATGATCGCGCTCGGTTTGACGATGCCACCTTCCGGCGGCCGCACAAGGATGCGCGAGGGGTAAGGGGCGAGGGTCGAAGTGATGGGGCAGACGTGCACGAGCTCGCGCCCCGAAAGCAGAAAGTCGTTTGTCGAGACGACGAGCGCCGGCCTGGTGCCCGCCTGCTCGCGACCGACGGTGCTTCCCACGGGCTCATAGCGCACGTCCCAAACTTCGCCGCGCTTCATTCTGTCCAGTCCTTGTCCAGGTCTTCGCTCTCAGCCCGGTCCCAAATGGCGAGCTCTGCCGCATCCTCGGCCAGCTGCTCGGGCGTGAGCGACGCATGCGCAGCGGCCATCTCTTCGAAGAATCGCTGGCGCCGATACGCCTCAACCGCGCGACGCGCCTCCTCTTGCAAGCTCGTATCGTCCTTCTCGGCGAGTTCACGCAGCGTTGCGTGAGTTGTCTCATCAATCCGAATGTTTAGACTCATGCATACACTTTAGCATGCAGAGTTGCGCTCGTGAACCGCCGCAGCGGGGATCGGCGGTTCCGCGACTGCTGGGCATGCTGGGCTTTGCTGGGCATTCCCCACTCGATCACACGGCCAGAGCACATGCCTTTTACGCACCCACACTGTCAAATTCCAATTCCGACCCCAGTTGTCGAGCTAGCGTCTGGAGTACAACATCCCCAGCAAAGCCCAGCATGCCCAGCACTTTTGGAGGTCTCCCACCGGAGGTCCGTGGCCTACGAAAAGCGCCTAAACAACCGTCATACTCGCTACTTATGAGGTCTACACCGCTTCAAACCGGCTGGACGCCCTCCAAAAAAGCGGTGCCAATTAGACGCCTTTTAGGCACCCTCGAATTTAGGCGGTGCCTAGAAGGCGTCTAATTGACGCCGGATTCCGCGCCTGATAGGCCATCCCCCGCACGCGCATGGCTCACACCGACCGAAAACGAAAACAGGCCATGGTCTATCGGTACCCGGTGCGTTTCACGCAGAGCCAGCTCGAGATCGCCTCGAACCTCTTGGCGAGCACGGGCATCACGAGCCTTTCGGCATTGGTCCACTTTGCGTTGGCGCAGCTCGCCAAAACCGCGGTTGGTTCGCTACAGGAACCCGCCCAAGCGACCACCGAGCCGAAGAGGACCGATTCTGACCCCGAACTGGGCCTCGACTTCTAGGAAGCCGCTGGGAGGCCGAGAAAGGGGGCAATCGCGCGTGCCGCCTTGCATTGGATCGAGCAAGTCCGATCTCTTCGAGATGGGCAAAGCGCACATCGCGAGATGGTGTGAGCTGAACGCCGTGGAGATGCCACGCGTGAACCCGCGCCGCGGTTCCCCGGACTTTGGCGTGTGCGCCTACTACCGCGACGGCGAGATCGAGATCTGGGTGCAGAGCTGCGCGGCGATCGGGCGCGTCGGCCGACAATGGTCCTATCCAGGCTACGTGGTGGATCGGACGCCCTACGGCGTTCTTGCTCACGAGCTCGGCCACCATGTGGATCGCCAGCACGGCCCCGCGGGCGGGGTGCTCTCCCATCTTTGGCGCCCGCTCGACGCGGCGCCGCTCACCTCCTATTGCCCGAACGACAACGAATGGTTCGCCGAGCTCTTTCGGCTCTTCGTGACCGATCCTGATCTCTTCGAACGCGTTCGGCCACGCATCGTCGATCTCTTCTGGCAGGAGTGGCCTACGAAAGCCGAGCGCCGACCGTGGAGCGATGTCTTGGCAGACTCGGCGCGCCATCTTGCCGCCGCAGAAAACAAGATCCGTCAAGCGAACGTGAGGCCCCGACCCGGATGAAAGCTCTCTCTCTTCGACAGCCGTGGCTATGGGCGGTGCTCGAGCTCGGCAAGACGATCGAGAATCGCAGGTGGAACACGAAGTACCGCGGCCCGATCCTTCTGCACGCCGCGAAGGGGTGCACGGTCGTCGAGTGCGGCGATGCCGTCCGGCAGATCCGCACGATGACCGGTATCGATTGGCAGTACGACTCACGTTGGCGCGGCTATGACAACCTCGACCGCGGCGGTATCTGCGGTTACGCCGAGATTGTCGACGTCGTTCCTCCGACGACCAAGCAGTGGCCCCTGATCATCAAGGCAACAACCGCAGAGCTGCGCTGGCACATGCCAGAGCAATATGGGTTCGTGCTGCGCAACGTGCGGCGGCTCCCATTCACACCGTGCCGTGGTCTTCAACGATGGTTCGAGATCCCCGACGCGCACGAGATGTTCGACGTTCCGGATGTCACTCCGGAGGGAGAGCGGTTGAAAAGTGAAGAGACTATGTGATGTGTGCGAGCCGAGAGCGCTACCGTTCACCGACCGTCTGGTTGACATGTCGAACAAGCTCGAAGCGCTTCGAGTAGCCATAGATGGCGGCGACATCTCGCGCCTCGAAGAGTTCGAGCGAGTCGCTGACGAGGGCTATCAGCTCGCGAACGCCTTCGACGACGTGCTTTGTAAGTTATCGAGGCGGTCTCGCACGATGCAACGCCCGAAGCGAGAAGGGCGGCGGCAGAGCTGCTCTTGAGGCTCATCGAAAAGAAGGGGTGAGGTGGTAGAAACATGGGATGCGCCCGAGAGCGCCAAGAAAGGCAGACACCCATGAGCAACACCGTCTACAGAATTCTGAACCCCGCGCTAACTCCGCCGCAAATTGTCTTCGAGTGCAACGACGACGAGCAAGCCGCACTTCGCGATTACGCCGCACGACATGACGCCCACACGCAAGGGCTCATCATCGCCAAGTCCGAAGACGGCGGGGCGTCGTGGGTCGGAGTCAAGGTGCGTCCTCCTGATGTCGCATTGCCGCTCGCAGCGCAGGCCGCCGCCGCATCCGCGCCGTCGACCGCATCGCACGCATCGCTGGCCGCGCCGTCGATCACGCCGTCGGTGGGTTCGGTCACCGCAGGGCAGGCCGCCTCCGCAGGGGAGGTCGAGACCGGGGTGGGCATCGGGGGCGCACCGCATTCACCCATCGGCGCGGCCGGGGAGATCGACAGAAGCGGACTGGGCGTCACGCGCGCACCGTCACCCGCGCTTTCGCCTCAGCAACGCACGCATTCACCCATCACCCCCGGGGAGGTCGAGAGTGGGGCGAGCTCGGGGGCATCTGAGCCACACGCCGAAACTCGAAGCTCGCCCAAGCATCGAAGGTAGACCGTGGGAGGTTCGTGGTGCATCGAGTTCGGCGATTGCGCGTTGCTCGTCAACGCCATCGAGTCGCCGCTCCATCTGGTCTACATGGATCCACCGTTCTTCAAGGGCGAGACGTTCAAGCTCCGATCGGGAGAGGTTGCCTTTGAGGATCGGTGGAACTCGATGCACGACTTCCTCGATTACGTGGTGAGCCGAGCGGTGCTCTGTTTTGCGAAGCTCGTCCCCGGCGGCTCGCTCGTGGTGCACCTCGATCCGACGACGAGCCATCACGTCAAGGTGGCGCTCGACGCCGCGCTCGACCGCAAGAACTTTGCGAACGAGATCATCTGGCGGTACCGCAGATGGCCGACACCCCAGCGGGCTTTCCAGCGGATGCACGATGTGCTTTTACGCTACGTGAAGCCCGGCGCGCCTCCCATCTTCCGCCAGCTCTACGAGCCTCTTTCGCAGTCGACGATCGAAACGTGGGGGCACAAGCGCCAGCGGGCGATCCTTCGGGAGAACCCGCGCGACTCCCACGCGCGTCGAGCTCGCTCGAGCGTCGGTGAGGAAGCGAGCCCTGGCGCGGCGATGTCCGACGTGTGGGAGATTCCGATCCCGGCCGCGGCGAGCAAGGAACGAACGGGTTACCCGACGCAAAAGCCAGAGAAGCTCTTGGAACGCCTCGTCTTGGCGTTGACGAACGAAGGCAACGGCGTGCTCGATCCGATGTGCGGATCGGGAACGACGATTGCCGTGGCGGCTCGCCTTGGGCGCCAAGCGATCGGGTTCGACTCGAGCGAGATCGCCGTGGTAACCGCGCGCGCTCGTCTCGATCGCATGAACGCCGAAGTGGCGTCCATCACCGTGAAAGGAAGAAACCGATGCGCATCACGCTAGAGAGCACGACCAAGGTCGTCGAAGTGAACGGGGTACCCGCGAGGATCTGGGAAGGGGCGACGGAGAGCGGGATCCCGATCCATGTCTATGTCACGCGGGTGGCGGTCGAAGAGCAGCAGAAACACCACGAGGAGTTCGAGCGGCAATTGCAGACGCACCGAGCGCCGTCGCCCGCCGTGCAGGCCATCTCGCTTCGGTTGGTGCTTTGATGCCGGCCGTGCCTACGCGCGAGGAATTCCTTGCGCTGATGGTGCTCGAACGCCTCGCTCGCGAGTTCCGAGAGGGCAAGTGGGAGACGTTCAACATCGAGGAGAGTTGCGATCGCGCAGGAAAAAGTCACCATCGTCATCCGGGCATCGCGCCTGCAAGCCTATGGGACGGGCCTCGACATCACGCTCGACGAAGAAGATCCCACCCGATGACGCGCGCCGAGAGGAGTGGCCTACGGTCCTATCGAAAGACGTGCGGCCCAACCACCGTCAAAAGCAGCGCAAGAACAGCAAGCACCAAAACGACCCATCCGTAGGGTTTCGGTTCGATAGCACCAACCAAAATCAAAGCGACGCAAATCAGGATGACAGCAACCATCATCGCCCCTCCCCTTCAAACAATTCGGCTCCGTGAACCTTCACCAGCCCGAGAAGGTACGGTGTAGTCGCGCATTCAGGCGGTCGGCCGGTTACCGTGCGAGCGGCGTTCTCGAGATGCGGCGACAAGGCCGATCGTCCCAAGGATCACGCCCCAGATAACCAGGCCCACGAGGTAGGTGTATTCGCCCATCAGCGTCTCCGTGCTTCGATTATGGCCCCGACACCAAACAAGAACAAGCTGACGGTGAGAACGACAGTCGTCCAAGCGGTCGAGGGCCCCTCCCCGTGGACGAATTTGTCAAGCATGCCGAAGACAGCGACGAGCACGCCGGCTTCTCTCAGCCCGTCGCCGATGATCTCAGCGGTACTGCGTCGTTCACTCATTTTGGCGTTTCCCGAGTAGCACGCAACCGTCACGGCGTGGCAAGAGCTTTGCCGGCCGCGCAGCCCCCGTCGAGCACGGGAGTCATGACCATGAGCGGCCGTTTGCTGCCCAAGTGGCCGGAAGAATAGTAAGTCCAAAAACGCCGCAACTGTAACCACCGAAAACAGTTGCAGCAACGACCGCCAATGGTTACCATTGGTAATCATGAAACGATTGGACAACGGCGAAGGTAACTCCCCCCTCATCTCGATTCGGCTTCCTCAGAAAACGACGGAGCTGCTCGACGCGCTTATCGCGAACTTGCCGCCGCACCCCGTCGGCCCACCACCGCGCTCGATGGTGATTCGGGCGGTGATCGATGCGGGCATCGAGGCGCTGGCGATCCGTGAGGGCATCAAGCTCGGAACGACACCGAAGCCGATCAACGGGAAGGTGGCACGCAACGGGAAGGTGGCGCGCAAGGTACGAGCGTCGAAGACGTCCGAGGCAGAGACCCTGCACCCGCGGAGTCGCGCCAGGGCAGAGAAACGGGCCGCGGTCCGCCTTGCGGCCGGCTGCACGTGCAAGAGTCGCCACGTACCGGCCTGCAAGCTCTACCACGCCGCAAACTAGAGAGTCCGATGTCTCGCCGTGCCGCCATCATCCCCGGAGGTTGGACCGCTATCGTTGTCGCCGACGATAGCGACGCGCCGACGCTTCGCCCCATCTTGGCCGAGTCCTTCGAGGTGGGTCGACTCGTGGATGACGAGCTCGGGGCGAAACGCCGCGAGTGGAACGAAGCGGATGTGGATCTTGCGGTCCGCCGTGCGATGCAACGCTTCATCGAACTTCGGGCCGAATCGGTGGTGATCGAATGGGCCACTTCGAAGACGTCGAAGGCTCACGCGCTCGCCCAAGCCATCAAGCAAGCTTGCTTCACCAACGACATCGCGTGCTCCTACGCTAAGCGCTGGCGTCTGTGGAACACGACGGAGCACCGAGCGTGGGTGTCGCGTCGCATTCTCGAGGGCTATCAGGGATGGCCTTCGGACACCTTCAACGTGTCGCGAGACTGCGGCGTCATGCTGCTAGAATCGATCGCGCCGGACAGACCTGCACAGTTTCCGACGATCCTGAAGGAGGAGAGCCATGTCCCGAACCTCGAGACAAAACTCGAGGCGGCGCCGGTAACGCCGGGGGAAACCTCGCTCAAGCGTAGGGGGCAGAAGAAGAAACCCGCGGCGCCGGTGGTGCTACTTCCGAGGACCGCCGGCATCGATCCCGGAGCGGGCTACCTCGGCCTCGTGATCACCGAGGGCACGACGGTGCCCGTGCAGCTCATCCACAAGGTGACCTTGCCGGTGGGGGAAAGGGTCGCGCTCAAGCGCCCCCGCAAGATCAAGCGCGGCGAAGAGACGATCACCTTGACCACGCGGCACTCGCTCACCGCGCCGATGGCGAAGGCGCTCGCGGACAAGATCGTGTCGCGACTGCTCGAGTATCGGGTGACGAGACTCGCGATCGAGCACGTGGAAGCGGTTCACATAGAGGCGAAGAACCCGGGCGCGGCGAGCTCGATCGCCACGAGCCTCATCCGAACAGCGTGGCTCGACATTCTCATAGGAGAGCGCGCGGAAGCGGCGGGCATCGAAGTCCACCGCGTGAGCGCATCGACGTGGCGTGCGCGCGTGGCGGGTCGACGTAAGCGCGGCGGCGCCGGGGCCGAGCTCATCCCCGAGGCCGTGGCATCGAGGATCAGGGGGTGGCCTCCGGAGACCACACCGTGGCGAGGGCGCTCGGGTGGGGCTGACAGCGATGCGCACGAACGCGACGCGGCCGGCGTGAACCTGTGGCTCGTCCTCCCGCCTCCCGAGTCACCGCCGCTCGCCGAGAAAAAGGCGCGCGCTCCGAGGCTTGCAACGCCGAGGACGCCGCGCGAGCCGGGGGCGCGCCCGCCGTCCTACTATGTGCGGCTCGAGCGGCTACGAAATGAAACCGCGCAAGCGCGCAAGGCGACCGGCTGCAAGTGCGGAAACCAGCATCACGGGCGTCATCGTACCGGGTGCGCCCTCGCGTGTTGAGAGTCTGGAGAAAGCAATGATGATGATCTCGGTCAAAGTGCGTTGTGTGCAGTGCAAAGCAACACGAGAGATCAAGGCGGAGGCGGCCAATCAACCGCAATGGCCGGTTGGCTACTTCGGACCAGAGGAACGATGACAAAAAACAAGGACTTCAAGCGAATGATTCGAGAACGCGCAGCACAGAGTGGGCGATCGTACCAAGCTGAGCTCAATGCGTTTCGTGCGCAAAAAGTGGCCGTAGAGGCTCGCTGCATCGGATGCAAGAGCACGCGAGAGATCAAGGCGGGTGAGGTTGCGCCCGGAGATCATCCCATGTGCACCAAATGCGGCATGCCGATGGTTGCCGTCAGAGCTGAAACGCGCCACGGCGGTGAGCGGTGAGAGTTTTCAAACGCGTCCCGAGGCACGTCGAGGAGTACTCGCAAGAGCTTTATACGATGTGCGACGTGTGCGGAAAGAAGACGAACAGCGCACCCTACGAACGCAACGAAGTTACGATCGAGGCGCGCGTCGGCGACGTTTATCCGGAGGACGATGGCGACGTGCGCGAAGTGGCCATCGCGGACTTTTGTGGGCCGTGTTTTCGAGAGCGGGTCAAACCGGCGCTTGTCGCTATCGGCACGCGGTTCCGTGAATTCAAGGCGGGGGGGCCGGAGCCAAAGATCGTCGATGGGAAGGTCGAGCAATGAGCGACGAAGAGGAAGCCATCCAACGAATCGCGAACGTGCTCGAGCGCATCGCTGGGGTGCTCGAGCGCATCGCGGTCAAACTCGAACTCGCGCTCATCGAGCCTGATCTTCGTTGCGTGACATGTAGTGGAACCGGCCGGACCACCATCGAAGACGATGAGGGTAAGATCCACGGCATCGTCGCGTGTCGCGTGTGCAATGGCACGGGCGGCAAGCTCATCGACCCCAAAACGGGTAAGCCCTTCGAGCCCGAGGTAGAACGCGACGATGGGTAATTGTTGCGACTGCAAGCACTGGGACAGGCTCGACGCCGATGGCGAGGGCTTCGGCAATTGCCTCCTCGCGCGATGAGATCGAAGACCTCGACAAAGTTCGAGACGAGTGAGGCCGCGGCATGAGGCTAAGAATCTCCGAACGTCTTTTTCTCCCCGTGGACTGGATGACGCTCGCGACCGTCATCTACGGCTCGCGCGGTTCGGGGAAGACTTCTCTCGCCGCCGTCTTCGCCGAGGAAGTCTCGAAGGCGGGCCAGCGCTTCTGTGCCATCGATCTCAAGGGAGACCTCTACGGCCTGAAGAGCACCGCCGACGGGAAGGGCGACGGCATCCCTGTCGTCATCTTCGGCGGTGAGCATCAAGACGTACCGCTCGAAGACGGCGCTGGCGCGTTCGTCGGCGAGACGGTTGCCGGGCTAGGGCAAAGCTGCGTGCTCGACCTAGAGCACTTCTCGAAGGGCAAGCAGGTCAGGTTTCTCGCGGCGTTCTTTGAAGCGCTCTACGACCGCAACCGCGATCCATTGCTGCTCATTCTGGACGAGGCACAGCGGTATGCACCCCAAGGCCGGATGATCGATCCGGACACTGCCAAGTGTCTCGGCGCCGTCGAAGATATCGTGAAGCTCGGCCGCAAACATGGCGTCGGGCCAGTTCTCCTGACGCAGCGGGGATCGGGCCTGAACAAGGAAGTGAGCGAACTTTGCGACATGCTGGTCGCGTTCCGCACGCCGGGACCGCTCGATCAGGACCGCGTCAAAGATTGGCTCGACGCCAACACGACGAAGGTGCAACGCGACGAAGTGATGGGGCAGCTGTCGGGATTGCCCACCGGTACCGCCGTTTTCGCGAGCGGACATCCCGATCTCAAGATCTTCGGCGTGTATCCGGTGCGGCGTCGAGAGACGTTCGATTCCTCCGCGACACCGAAGGTCGGGCAGCGGCGTAAGGAACCGAAGCGGCTCGCGAAGCCCGATCTCGATGAGCTCAAGTCGAAGATGTCCGCCGCGATCGAGCGGCAGAAGGCCGACGATCCCAAGGCGCTACGCGGCCGAATCGCCGAGCTCGAGCGGGAGGTGAAGGCGAAGGTTGCGCCCGCCACCACCATCGTCAAGGCGCCGAAGGTCGAGCGTGTCGAGGTGCCCGTGCTCTCGGGCGCCGATCGAAAACTGCTCGTGGGCTCGGAGCGGTGGGCG
>DATHEQ010000289.1:0-28938 GCA_035318505.1 Polyangiaceae bacterium
ACCTACACAGGTCAGCCCTACGCGCCTTGGAAAGGACGCAAGCGGGGTGCCCTGCCGATCGCGCTCCGCCCCGAGCAGCTCGTCACGTGCGTTCAGAATCACGATCAAGTCGGAAACCGCGCGTTCGGAACGCGCTTGTCGCACGACGCCGGCATCGAGCGTTTCGCCCTGGCCACGATGCTCATTCTCTTCTTGCCGATGACGCCACTCTTGTTCATGGGCCAGGAATGGGCCGCAACATCGCCCTTCCTTTTCTTCACCGACCACGAGGGCGAGCTCGGCGAAGCCGTAACGAAAGGACGGCGCAAGGAGTTCGAAGGTTTCGCGGCCTTCCGAAATGCACACGCTTCCGAAAAGATCCCCGATCCCCAGTCGACCGAAAGCTTCGAGCGGTCCAAGCTCCGTTGGGAAGAGCGCCGCTCCGAGCCGCACAGCCACGTGCTCGAGCTGCACCGCGCGATGCTCGCGCTGCGTCGCGATGATCCTGTAATCTCCGAGCCATGTGGCTGGGGCGACGTCGAAGCGATCGCGCGCGGCGAGATCCTCGAGGTAGTTCGTCGACACGGCGCCGGGACGCGCAGGCTGCTCCTCAATTTCGGCGACGAGGCAGGGGTCTTCGCCAAACCGGCTGATGCACGCGTTCTTCTGGCGTGGGGAACAGTCGAGGGCGATCGACTTGATGCGCACAGTGCGCTTCTGCTCGCTATCGATTGAGATTTGGTCGCAACCTTCAGCCGAAAAACGCGAGAAGAACAAGGCGGCAATGTAGGTGCGACAGATTGGAGTCGCGCGCCGCGCGCACATCGATGCACTTTCGACACGCGCAGCGTTCATCACAGGCGGCGACGATGTCGCTTGATCGCACATCCACGAGAGGCGCCGCATTAACGACGCCATCGCTGGCAAGCGCTATGATGATGGGTGGTGAAGGCGCAAGTTCGATGCAGCGGCAGAGTCAGCCGGCGCTCGCTTTTTGCCGCGTGGTGCATCGCCGTCACGGCGAGCTGCACGGTGTACGACGCTGATCTTGGCGGCGATGCCGCGACGTCCGTCGGCGGCAGCGGAAGCGGCGGCACGATGCTCGATGGCGGCGCGGGCGGCGCAGGCGCCGGCGCGTCAGGCAGCGGCGGTGCCAATGCGGATAGTAGCGGCGGCGCAGGATCCGCGAGCGGCCGCGGTGGATCCGTGGACGGTAGCGCGGGCGGTGGCGGGAGCAGCGGCGCCGGTAGTGGCGGAGCAGGCAGCGACGGCGGCGCAGGGGTCGGCGGGGCTGGGGCAGGCCCCGGCGGCGGCGGCGGCGCGGATGGAGGCGGGAGCGGCGGAGGCGCTGGCGCAACTGGATCCGGCGGTAATGCCGGCATCGGCGGCGCAGGGACGAGCGGCACCGGCGGCGTCGATGCGGCCGGCGGTGCCGCAGGCACGGGCGCCGCGACGGGTACAGGAGCAAGCGCGGGCACCGCCGGTACCGGCGGAACTTCGGGCACAGGTGGCACGGGTGGCGGCGCGGGATCCTCGGGCAAGGGTGGATCTTCGGGCAGCGCCGGCGCGACCGTGGACGCCGGACCAGACCTTCCGCCACCGCCCGGAGCCGTGTTCGCCGTGGGTTCGTTTACCAAGGCGACCGCCACCGGCACCCAGACCGTCACGCACACGCTCGGGCAAGCGCCCAAAGCGCTGATCCTCTGGACCGTGGGCAAGACGAACGAGACGCTGAGCGCCGGATTTCTCCATGGCATGGGCGTGTCGGACAGCGCGGAGAGTTATGCCGTGGGGATCAGCACGCAAGACAACGTCGCCAGCTCGGTCACCAGTCGCCGCATGGCGCCGAAAGCGATCACGCTCGTGCAAGCCGGTGAAGTTCTCATCGCGGAAGCCGACCTCACTTCCCGCACCGCGTCGAACTTCGCGTTGAACTGGACGACCAACGACAACCAGCCGCTCGTCATCCACTACCTCGCCATCGGCGGCCCTCAAGTCGCCGCCAAGGTCGTGATGTGGACGTCACCCACAACGACCGGCAACAAGGCGATCACGGGAATCGGTTTTCGTCCGGAAACCGTGCTGCACTTCTACGGCGGCGCCGCGCTCACCGCTTCGCCGTCGAGCAGCTTCAACGGCATCTTCGGGATGGGCGCCATGGACAAGAACGGCAACCAATGGGCCTCGCAAGTATCGGACTGGGACGCCAACAATCCGAGTATGGCCACGCGCGGACAACAGACCGACGCCGCCATTTACATGTACGCCGACGGATCGCAGTCCGCCGTGACCAAAGAAGCATCCTTTGCAACCATGGATAGCGACGGCTTCACGTTGAATTTCAAAGCCGCCAATTCCAACGCGGGGCTCATTTGCTCGCTCGCGCTCTCGGGCGTGAGAGCTACGGTCGGCAGCTTCAATAAAGTCACCGGCGGCGCGCCGGCGAGTCAAGGGATCGCCTCCGTCGGATTCAAGCCCGGCGCCGTGCTCCTTTCGAGCTACCAAATGGGCCCCCAGAGCGCGAGCATCAGCGAGCCCACCTGCAGCTATGGCATGGGAGCGAGCGACGGCACCCACCAAGGGAGCTCGGCGTTCGTGTCGACGAACAACAATTCGCCCACCTCCGTCGACGGCGTCGACAAGACCAGCAAAGTCTTCGTTAAGATGAACACCGCGCCCGAAGACGCCGAAGCCGACCTCACCAGCTTTGATCCGACCGGCTTTACGCTGAACTGGACGATGAACGACAACGTCGGTTCGCAGATCGGGTTCTGGGCGCTCGCCGCACCGTAAACGGGCTCCGAGTGCGGGGGTTACGGCTCACGGCGGTTAGGCGATGCGCCGTCCCATCACCGCCGGGACGCCACGCGAAGGTGCGACGGTGACGGCACGCATCATCGGCCGCATGCGGTAGTCACTCGGGAGACGCAGGTCCGCCCGCGCTACGATATGCGCGACGACGATCTTCATTTCGAAATTGGCGAATGCAGCGCCGATGCATTTTCGCACGCCCCCGCCGAACGGAAAGAACGAGTAGGGCGTTATTTTCGTGCCGAGAAACCGCTCGGGTAGAAATTGGTCGGGCTCGGTCCACACGTCCGGGCGACGGTGCGCCAGGTACTCGCAGGGAGCGACATTGACCCCCGCCGGCAAGTCCCAGCCCCCAATGCGCTTGGGTCGACGCAGCCGGCGGATGCCGTACATCGAGACGGGATGAAGCCGAAGCGCTTCGTTGGTGACCGCTTCGAGGTACCGGAGCTCGGGCAAGTGTTGGGGCGTGACCAACGCGCCGCCCGTCACCTCGGCGATTTCCTGGCGAAGGCGCGCCACCACGTCTGGATTTTGCAGAACGCGATAGAAGATCCAAGCGAGCGAAGTGGCGGTGGTCTCGTGGCCGGCAATGAGCAGCGTGAACATCTCGTCGTAGAGCTCGTCGTCGGTCATGGCCTGTCCTTGCTCGTCCTTGGCCTCGAGCAGCAGGGAAAGGACGTCGGTTCGGCCGGCCGGGCCTTCGGCACGCCGCTCGGTGATCGCTTCGAAAAGGATCGCTCGAAGCTCGCGCTTATCCCGCAAAAGGCGGCTCCAAGGCCACCACGGACCGAGATCGACGCGCAGGGCGGGAACCGCGAGGAGCGCCGCCGTCGGCGAGTCGACGACCTCGAGCCCGCGCAGCAAACAGGCGCGCAGTCGATCGAGCTTTCCCCCCTCCGAAAAGCCGAACACAGTGCGCAGGATCACCTCGAGGGTGATGGCCTGCATCTCGTGGTGGATGGCGAAGGGGGTGCCCACTTTCCATCGCTGCAAGCGCTGGTCGGCCATTTCCCGCATCGTTTCCGCGTAAAGAGGCATGCGCTGCCCATGAAACTGCGGAAGCAGTAGGCGGCGTTCGCGAAGGTGTGGCGCGCCGTCGAGCACCATGACGGACCTTGGACCCATGAGCGGTCCGAGCACACCGATGATGGCCTCACCAGCGGGCGTTTCCCTGGGATCGGCCGTGTAGATCTCCTTGTTCGCCGCAGGATCCGAAAAAAGGATCATCGGTAGGTTCTCGACCAGGCGAACCGTGACAGGGTTTCCATAGCGGCGCGCGCAGCGTTCGAGAAATGCGTAAGGATCGCGCCCGAACATCGCCGTCTGCACGAGCGTCGGAAGGCGCGGCCCGGGGGGAAGCCTTGCTTCAGCGCGGTCTCTACCGAGCGGCTCCGTCGAACTCGTGGCTTCGTCCATTAGGTGCTCCCAGTCGCCTGAGAAAAGCGATAGTCCACTTGAGGGACGAGGTCATCCCCCACGCCGCCGAGCGTATGTTCGCGCCAAGCGCTAGGATGGCGGCCGTGGCGCGGCGTGCTGGATTTGCCGATCTCCCGCTGCACGGCGGGCGCGTGCCGAGCTGGCTCTCGGCGCGGATGGCGCGGCTCGGCCGCGTCGTTGCCGAAGCGATCGTCCATCACTACGGCCGCGATGAGCTGCTCGTGCGGCTCGCCCACCCTTTTTGGTTCCAGTCATTCGGGGCCGTCATGGGCATGGACTGGCATTCGAGCGGCATCACCACGAGCGTGCTCGGAGCGCTCAAGCGCGGCCTTTCACCGATCGAAGACGAGCTCGGCGTCTTTGTGTGCGGCGGTCGAGGGCGCCATTCGCGCCGCACGCCGGACGAGCTTCTCGCCGTCGCCGAGCGCACCGGCGTCGACGGCCAGGGTCTCGCAACGACCAGTCGTCTCGTCGCCAAGGTGGACTCGGCCGCGGTGCAAGATGGATTCGCGCTTTATCTCCACAGTTTCATCGTCACCCGCGAGGGGCGCTGGACCGTCGTCCAGCAGGGCATGATGGAGGAACGTCGTCTCGCCCGCCGCTACCATTGGACCAGCGAAGGCCTGACGAGCTTCGTCAGTGATCCGCACACCGCCGTCGAAGGGGAGAACCGCGGCACGATCGTCAACCTGGCTGACGCCCGCGCGGAGCAGAATCGTCGCGACCAGCTCGCGCTCGTCGAGCGAGGCCCCGACGCCGTGCTCGCCGTGCTGCGAAAAGCGCGCCCCCTGCCCGAGCCCGCGCAGCGCGTGCTGCCGCACTTGGTGCTACCGGCGCACCACGAGGTGCGAGAAGACGACGTCGTCATCCGCCGTCTACGCGGAACGCTCGCCGCGGCGGCCGATCGCGCCCCTCGAGATTTTCCAGAACTGCTGCTCGTGCCCGGAGTCGGGGCACGAACGGTGGAAGCCCTGGCGCACGTCGCAGAAATCGTGCATGGCGCGCCCTGTCGCTTCACCGATCCGGCGCGCTTTTCTCTTGCCCACGGCGGAAAGGATGGACACCCGTTTCCCGTTCCTCTCCGCGTGTACGACGAAACGATCCGCGTGCTGCGCAGTGCCGTGGACCGAGCCAAGCTCGGTAACGACGAGCGCTTGAACGCCATTCGCGAGCTCGATCGCCAAGCGCGAGAGCTCGAAGCGAGCGCCGCCGGGCCCGATTTCGCCACGTACGTGGATCGCGAGCGTGCCATTTCGCCGTCGCTCGGCGGCAAGCGCGTGTGATGAAACGATTTGATAACGGTGCCACTGATGCGCCGTCAGCCGCGGAGGTTATCCGATGGTGACGTCGAATCCGCAGGCCTCGTCGCCCAAACCGCCGATACAGGTCACCTCGAGCGCGCGCGCTTTCTTCTTGGTCACCGACTCGACCACACCGGCAATCATCCCACCCTCGAGGTGGCACAGCGTCCGGCCCACGCGAGTCATGCCGGCGCACGTGACGCATTCGTAGACGTCGACGCGCAACTTCGAAGCGGTGATCTTCGGTACCTTGATGACGCCGATCTTGAGCTCTGTACAGAGCGCCAGAAAATCTTCGAGCTTGGTGATCCCGAGCGCGAGACCCAGCTTCTTGCCTGCCACGTAAGCCGTGCCAGCAGCTCCGCGGCCGATGATGTCCTCCAGTGCGACCAGGCGTAACAATCGGAACAAGGCAACGCCCGCGTCGTTGCCGAGCGTTGGGCGTGCAATCTTGAGGACATTGGCGACGTCGATGGCTTGGCGTTTTTCGCCAACGATGGGGGGTGCGGTTGCGACAGTCATGCTCGACTCCTTTGAGACATGAACGATTTGACCTCGTTCAAGACCTGAATCATTCGAACAAAATCGGGACCAGGTCCCGAAGTGAGTGTTGCTAGAAAAATGTCCGATCCGGTGATGCTGCAGGCAGTCACGGTGGCCAGGCGCTCATCCTCGATGACGATGCGACGAATGCTTTCGATTTGAAGAAAATCCCTGGCCTTGCTGGCCGCTTGCGAGATGAACCCGCAAAAACCGGCCAGCGACTCGGACTGTTCACCGAACGAGGCGACCGGCAAGCCTAAGGCATCGCCCAGCACGGCCGCGCGCATTCCTTTGATCTTGCTCAAGCGCCCGAGAATGCCTTGAAACGAGGTGGATCCCGCGATCCCATCGAGCTGCGCCGGCGGCAAGGAAACGGCATTTTTGGCTGGTCGGTGCTCGAGCTCGGCTAGGACTGCTTTGAGGCGCGCGATCTCCGCCGCGGCGGCTTTGGTGTCGGAGCGCAAACGAGTGCACTCTGCATCGAGCGAAGCGGCGCGTTTGAGGTGCGCGTCAGACTCGCCGGACCGCCCGGCGCTTTCGCGCGCGGCAACTTCGGCCGCCTGCTCGCGCGCCGCCGATTCGCGCAAAACGCTCTCGCGCAAAACGGCCTCGCGCGCCGCCGATTCGCGCAAAATGTTCTCGCGCAGGGCCGCCTCGCGCACTGCCCAATCCTGCTCCAAGGTCACCCCCGCGCCCGCCTCTGCCCTCTTGCTCGTCAGCAATGCCAGTGAAAAACCCGCCGAGAAAAAGAGGACCGCCCCGATCACCGAAAGAATGGAGAAAAGGTGCGAGACTTCCATCAGCGCTCTCCCGGTAGCTCGACGCGCACGTCGACGCGCCGATTGCGTCGGTACGCATCTTCCGTCGCTCGCCCATCGAGCGGCCGCGTGTCGCCGAACGCGGTGCGGCGTATATGGTCGGGCGCGACTCCCAGGTTGCCCAAAGCACGCGCCACCGCGCCCGCGCGCTCTTCGCTGAGGCTCAAGTTGTTGCCCCGATTGGCTTTCCAGATCATCCGATCGGCGTGCCCCGCAATGCGTACGATCGCACGCGGATGGGTCTTCACGGCTTCGGCGATGGCCGTGAGACTCGCCATTTGATCGGAAGGAATCACGGAGGCCGACCGCTCGAATTGGATGATCCAGCTCGTCGCCGGCTCTGGAGCGTCGGGGGTCAGGGAGGGGCTCGCCGGCGCCACCTCGCGCGCAACCACTGGAGGCGGCTCTGCATGGGCGATCGCCGGCCGGGGCTCGGCCGAAACCCCGGGCGGAGGATGGGTCAAAAGCTCCCATGACCCTTCGCTACTCAACCGGGCCGCGTTCGCATCCAGCCACGCCAGATCGACAAGGCCGAGCGTGAGACACGAGCCGAAGATGATGCGAAGGGCGCGGGGCGACATCTCACATCGCCTTATTGAGCTCGGCAAGGACGCGCCGCAGCTCGAGGAAAATCAGGCCGAGCTTCGCTTCTCGCGTCACCAAAAGCACCAGCACCGTGTCGTTCGTGACCGCGTTGAGGATGATGTATCCCTTCGGCGATCGCACGTAGACCTGCTCCATGTCCGAGCGCATCAAGTCCGTCGAGATCCTCTCGCCCACCCCGAGGAGCGATGCTGCCATGCCGCTCACGAGCTCCTCGTCCACTTCCGCGGGAAGCAAGGAAGAGACGACGAACCCCTCCGTACTCACCACGAGCGATCCAATGATGTCCGGCGTGCTCGTTCGCAAGGCGCGGAGCGCTTCGTTGATTTTTTCGGATAGTGTCGGCACGCATGCCTCCCTTTCAGCGCTGCAGTTTTAGGCGAAGCTTCTGGACGTTGACCGCATAGCTGCGGTTGCTTGGATCGAGCTGCATGGCCGCCTCCCACTCGGTCAGGGCATCACCCACTTTGCCTTCGCGCAGATGGTTCCACCCCGCGTCGAAATGGGCGGCTGCAGCGCGGGCAGGTTTCACTCTCGTTTCCTCACGAGGGCGCGCAGCGTCCTCCCGAGTGGCCAGGAAAGTCCCCGATGCCGGAGCTCGCTGCTGACGCTTTCCGTAGGCATCGAATACGTCGACATTGGTAGGATCGGAGCGGGCCACGGAAGCGAATACATCGGGCAGCGAGGATGGCGGTCGCGACCTGCGCTCGGGGAAGCCGGACGGGGGCGAGCCGGTCGAATCGCCCGTGCGCCGGTCAGCCTGCACCTCGGCCTTCCTCGACAATGCCGACGTTTGCCGCAAAAGCTCGCGCACTTGAATATCGAGTGCTGTGCCTTCCTCGAGAAGCGGCGTGTCGCAGGGTGCGTCGAGGCAAAGAATGTCGGCGGTGCCCTTTTCATCGGTCCAAAGAAGATCGATTTCTTCCGCTTCTTCCGCCTCTTCCAGGCCGAACAAGCGACGCACGTAGGCACCGACGCTCGGTTCGTCGGGATCGATGAGATCGCGTGACAAGCGGAGGGCCTCCCCCAGGTGTTTGGCCGTCTCGATTCGATCTTCGGGCGCCACGGCCATGGCCCGCTCGATGAGATCACGCGCTTCCGCGTCGACCGTCGAGTCACCGGCGACGGTCGCCCCTTGGCAAATTCGCGTCAAAAGCTCGTAAGTGGCGTCGGCCTGGAAGGGCCGCACCCCGTGCACGAGTTCGAAGAGCATCGCGCCGACCGAATAAACATCGCTGCGTCGATCCAAGCCCCCACCGTCCACCCGCTCCGGGGCGAGGTACTGCAGACGACCGGGCGGCACATGGCGACCCGGGCGCAGCACCGACGTTTCGAGCACAGCCGCTGATGGTCGCGATTGTGCTGGAATCAGGGTCGAAGTTGCCACGCCAAAGTCGATCAGCTTGATCTTGCCATCAAGTCCGATCATCACATTCTCAGGACTCACATCGCTATGGACGAGACCGAGTGGGCCGCTTTCGCCGGCGAGCTCGTGTAAGTAATGGAGGGCGTCGCAAACGCTGGCGATGATGTCGTAAACGACGCTGCGGGGCAGCTGACGCTTGGCCGCATGAATCATCTGACGAAGATTGAGGCCCTCCACGAACTCGAGGACCATGTAGCGGACCCCCGACTCGACATCCGTCTCCAGCAACGGAACGATGTTGGGATGGTCGAGCAGGCGATGTACCTCCGTTTCCTGTTCGAATCGATCGACGTATTCCGGGTGAGGCAAACGTCGTTTCAATAGCGTCTTGATGGCGAAGCGCGACGCACTGCTCTCCGACTCGGGGCGCGGGGATCCCACTGCGGCGATCTTTCGCGCCACCCAGATGTCGGCCATGCCGCCCGAGCCGTGATGCGACACGATCTCGTACGCCCCGAACCTCGATCCTATCGCTGATGACGGTGCTGTTTGCTGGATCGCCAAAGGCGTCCCCCCCGCGCGACGCGCTCCACCGAGGGAGCGCAAGATCCATAACTACGCAGATACACCCCCGCGGCCCTCATCGCAAACTGAGCAACGTGATGTCGTCACGCGCGGTCGCGCGCGCTGCGCGTGCGTTCCGTACCGGGCGAATACTCGCATCAATCGAGGAATCCTCAAAAAAGCGGCCTACGTCGCCCGCGCGTTCGTCGGACGCAATGGCGTCCGTGGGCCGGCTCTGACCGACCCTTTCACCCCATGTCTCCGCCAAGGTGCACCTTGTCGGTGGATAGGCTCCACCCGCGCCGGACGGTGCAAGATCCATTGTTTCGGTGGCCGGGGCACGTTCGCGTCGATGGGCGACGAAAACCGACTTGCGGAGTGATCAATCCGATAGTCTCCGCACCCCCTTATGACAACGACGGGCACGACAATCGCGCCGTGCACGATCCGTTGCGCTGGATTTCACCAGCGACGACAGCAGCGGGGAAGCATTCCTCTCGTGCTGTCGCTGCACCCGCGCTCTCACCATCGCGTGATCCCGCGCACCGCATTGTGTCTTTGGTCACGTAAAAAACACATGCCGATAATAAATGTAACCTCACATCGAGGCGACAATTTGCCGCACCCTGATTGGGTCGACTATGCGGTATCAAAACGCATTGGAACAACGGTCGAGGAGGTGCTATTGTTTGAGCGTTACGGGCGCATCCTATGGGAGGGGAAGCCTCACGCCCGCACGAATTCACCGGATTCCGCCTCGAATTTGATGAAAATGGGCTCCGATCCGGAACTCGACCCGACGCGTATCGACATTGCGGATAGGCGCAATGTCAAAGCAACAGCAGGGAACCCATGAAGCACTCGGGCCCTCCGAACAAGGTTGTGCACGAAAGCAACTCCACGATTCCCGTTTCGTTGGAGTCGGCACCGCCTCGTCCAGGCGTGCCCCGCCGTCCAGCCGTCCGGGCGGCCGGGCGACGTCGGCGCGTCGGCGTCCTCGCGGGTTTGTTCCTGGCGGCCTTCGCCATGGGTTTCTTCCTTTTTCCGGGTCAGGAGCACCTTACGGCACCCGGAACGATGAATACCGGGCACGAGAAGCTGGCCTGCGTGAACTGCCATCGCCGGGCTCCGGGCACCGCTCGCCAGCAGCTGCAGGCAGACGCCCGATATTTGCTCGGCTTGCGCGATGCCCCTGCCGATTTCGGCCTGCGAGGCGTGAGCAACGAGGATTGTTTGGCTTGTCACGAGCGGCCATTCGATCGTCATCCCGTCTTTCGCTTCACCGAGCCTCGTTTCGCGGAAGTGCGCAAAACACTGGCGCCGCACCGTTGTCTGAGCTGCCATGGCGAACATTCGGGTGCCCGCGTAACCGTGCAGGCCGGCTATTGCGTTCGCTGTCACGACGCGCTCGAGATGAAAAACGATCCTCTCAACGTTCCCCACGTGCAACTGGTGCGCGAAGGGCGCTGGCTAACGTGTCTCGGCTGCCACGATTTCCACGGCAACCACATTATGGACAGCGGGAAACGGCTCGCCGACGGCGCCGCGGCTCGGCAAGTTCAACTGTATTTCGAAGGAGGCGCCTCCCCCTATCCGTCACAGCTGCGTAAACCAGCGCGAAAGCAGCGAGCCGACCGTGACGATTAGGGCTCTCTTGGCGGTCATTCTCCTTGCGCTCGTGGCCGGAATTTATCTCTTCGTGAACGCGCCGCAAGCGCTCCCCGACGGGGTGGTCTCGGGAGGGAAGAAGTTCAGTGCGCAAGAGGTTCTCGAGATCTGCGCGGCCGAAAACGCGGTGATTCGCGAGCTCTACACCAAAAACATCGTCGAGTCGGGGCTCAAGGCGGGTCTGAAATTCGACGAGAAATGGCGTGAAACCAACGTCGATGCAGGTCCACTGCCGGCCCTATTCCTACGCGAAACGGCGAAAAACCTGGCCAAGGGGCCCACGCGACTTGGGCTTTTTCTGGGCTCCGACTCGCCCATCAACAAGGCCAACCAATTCTCTGGGCTACAGGCGGACGCATTCCTGCAAATGCGCCGCGACCGTTCGCCGCGGCATTTCTTTATGGACGACGTCAAGGCCAATGCCGCGATGTTTCCCGATGTCGCCGTGACGAAAGGTTGTGTCGATTGCCACAACCGGCACGTCGATAGCCCCAAACGCGACTGGAAAGTGGGCGATGTGATGGGCGCGACCACTTGGACGCTGGCTTCGAGCACCCTTTCCGTCAGCGAAGCAATCGACACGATTGCTGCACTTCGAAGGAGCTTCCGTGATGCTTACGTGGCTTACATCGAAAAGGCCAAAACGTTTTCCGCACCACCCGAGATTGGTAAAAAATGGCCGAGCGAAGGACATTGTCTGCCCGACCCGGACAGCTTCATGGAGGAAGCGGAACGGCGAGCGTCGCGAATGACGCTCGATCGCCTGCTCTCCCACCGCTGACGTCCTTCCGCAGCGGCTACCCTTCCAGCTGGGGAGGCTCGCGCCAGCGCGCCCTCTCGACGGCAGTGGTCGGTGCCATTTTATGGGTGCTCTTTCTCGAGCAATGGGGGCTCGGCCTCGACTGGCCGATCATTCGGGCGTGGCAAGATCGCTTTCCCTACAAAATCGCCACCGGCGCCCTTTTGGGCGTTTTTCTTTCGTTTCAATGGTTTTTGGCGGTGTGTCGGGTCAGCGGGTGGATGCGGACCGCCAAGGCACTCTACCCCTGGCATCAGACCCTCGGGGCTCTTGCGCCGGCGTTGCTGTTCCTCCATTCGACGCGCCTTGGCTTCGGTTATTTGGTCGTCCTCTGCGCGGTTTATCTCGCCAACAACCTGGTGGGACTCGCGAATCCGTCAGCCTTTCCGCGGATCAAATCGATACTGTCGGCGTGGACGATCGTGCACATTGCACTTTCGGTGTTGCTGGTCGCGCTAGCTGCCTACCACGCCTGGACCGCGCTCTATTACGAATAGCTCGCACGGCGAGCGCGCGTGTCTAGGCCAGGTATTGTCCGAACCACGCGAGCACCCTGGCCCACGCCGCCGACGCGGCTTCGGGATGGTAACGTGCCCCGGTATCGTTGAAAAATGCGTGGTTGGCACCGGGCAAAGTGACGATTTCGTGCGTCAGCCCCGCCGCTTCGAGCAGCGATGTGGCGGCATCGCGCGACCCGTTCACGTTCGTATCGAGCTCGGCGTAGACGCCCAGCACCGCTGCCTGCGCGCCCACAAAGTCGACGCCGCTCGGGAGAGGCCCGTAAAACGGCGCCGCCGCGGAGAGGCGAGGATCCTTGGATCCAAGGAGACGCCACATCATACCTCCGCCGAAGCAGAACCCTATCGCGCCCAGCTTTTTGCCAGGCGCGCGCCGCGCCAGCTCATCGAGCGCTGAGCGCATGTCCTCCACGAAGCGGGCGGGCATGATTTGTCCGAGCGCACCGGTGACCTCACCCGCGTCCGCAAAAGACCCGGTCCCGCCTTCTTCGGACAGGAGGTCGAGTGCCAAGGCGGCGTAACCCGCCGCTGCAAAACGCCCGGCTACATTGCGGATATGATCCGTGAGTCCGCGGTTTTCGTGGATGACGAGCACAGCGCCGAGGGGGCTTGGCGCCGTCGCCCACCCCGCCTGCAGCGTTCGCCCCTCGATACCGGGAAACGTGATCGATTCCGTCGCCAAGGCCGCATCTGGTTGCACGGTCACAGCGGGCGGCGGCGTCGTCGACGCGGGCACGTCGCTCGACCCGTCTTTCGTCGACGAAACACCCGCCGCTTTCTCGCTTTCGCAGGCGGCGAGAAGCGATGACGCCGATGCGACGGTGAGGCCGATGAGCACGAGCCGGCGCAGCGCTTCGCGCCGCGGGATGAGCCCGTCGGCGTGATCGAGGGCGATTTCAGTCGCGAAATATTGTTGTGTTTCGTTCATCGCGCGCGCAGTTTACCGCCGCTCGCTCGGCCATCCCATCGGCAATTCGCCTCGACTAGCGCAGCAACAAGGAGAGACAGCATGCATTATGCCATTCTTTGCTACGACTCCGAAGAGGACGTCGGCTCCTGGACCAAGGAGGAGGACGACGCCGTGATGTCCAGGCTCGGGGTCGTTCAGGAGAGGCTCACCAAGGAGGGCAAACTCGGGCCTGTCGCTCGGTTGATGCCGACCAGTCGAGCCAAAACACTGCGCAAAGGCGGCGCGTCCCATTTCACCGATGGCCCCTTTGCCGAGACGAAGGAAGTCCTCCTCGGCTTCTTCATCGTCGATTGCGCGACGTTCGAAGAAGCGCTCGAAGCCGCCCGCGATCTCGCGCGCGCAAACGCTTCGAAAGGTTGCTATGAGATCCGCCCGCTCTCCTTATTTCAACCAGCAACCGCCCAGACGATGTCTCGATGACCACCTCCGCATATCGTGACGTGCATACAAATAGGGCTTGCTGCATCGCCCGCCCTGCCCGCCCTGCCGGTATTTTCGCGCCCGTGCATGGGCCAGAGAAATGGCTTTTCGCCGCGGTCATCGTGGCCCTCTCGGGCATAGCTGGCTGCACCGAAACGGACAACCCTTCACCCGCAGGATCGGGCGGTAGCGGCGGTAATGGCGGCAGTGCCACGGCCGGCGCGGCGGGCACTGGCGGCAGTGCCACGGCCGGCGCGGCGGGCACTGGCGGAACCGGCGCGGCGGGCACTGGCGGAACCGGCGGCAGCGCCGATGCGGGACAGGGCGATTCCGGGGGAATACCGCCCGACAGCGGAAGCATCGGGCCCCTTGGCGGTACGCCGACGCGTCCCCAACTGACGAAGGAACAGGCCGCCGAGTACACCATCCTCAAGTATCTCGAGCGAGCAGGCGACGTCGCTGCCCCGGTCATCGACAACTGGGACCCGACCGCAGGCATCGGCGACGTGACCACTTTCACGCCGCAATACACGGTAGCTGCGAGCGGCGGCACGCACACATCGATTCAGGCCGCCGTTGATGCCGCCGTTGCGGCGGGCGCTACGACGCGCGCTTACATCTCCGTCGCGCCCGGCACTTACCGGGAACTGGTTTGCGTTCCGTCTTCTGGGCCTGCCATCACGCTCTACGGCACGAACCCCGACGCCGCCGCCACGGTCATCGTCAAAGACAACTACAGCGGCAAGCCCAAAGCCAACGGCGAAAGCGCCAATCCCTGTAACGCCAATCTGACGGGGACGACGTACGGAACCAGCGGAAGCGCCACCTTTGCGGCTTACGCCAAGGATTTCCAGGCGAAGAATCTCACTCTCTCCAACGACACCGACGAGAGCGCGGTCGCTGCGGCGACGGCCGTTCAAGCCGTCGCTTTGATGGCCCAAGGCGACAAGCAAGTGTTCGAGAACGTCCGGGTGCTCGGCAACCAGGACACCCTCTATGTGAAATCGGCCGGTCCCGGCGTCGTGGCGCGCGCTTACTTCAAGAACTGCTACGTCGAAGGGGACGTCGACTTCGTCTTTGGTCGGGCCACGTTCGTGCTCGACGGTTGCGAGCTCAAATACCTGACGAGCCGCGTGGCAGCCGGCAACGGGGCCGTCGTCGCACCAAGCACGGACGCACGCAACGGCTACGGCATCCTCGTCATCAACAGCAAACTCACCGCCGAATCGGCCCCCGCCGGAACGGCGTATTTGGGCCGCGCTTGGGACGAGGGGGCCGGAGATCTCGCGGGCTACACGACCGCCGTCATGACGGGGATCTACCCCAACGGACAAGTCGTCATCCGCGAGTCCGTGCTCGACGCGCAAGTTCGACCGGTCGATCCGTGGCGCCCCGCCGCGACGACCAACCGACCCTTCAGCTCCACAGCCGGGACCTATCCCGCCAATCGCCTCTACGAATACAACAACACCGGTCCCGGAAGCGCGCCGCCCTAAGCTCCAGCCATCGCCTTTTCGTGATCGAAATGCGGCTCCATTCGCATCCTTGGTGATGTGTGAGCTCAGCGCGACGTCCCGACGGGAGTGGTCTGACCACTTTCGCGCCCCCTCTCGTCCGTCGACGGACGAAAAAAGCCAGGAGCGAAGAAAATGAAGCCTCCCAACGCATCGCAGAGGAGGTTCGCAGCGCGTCTCGCCGCATTCGCCTTCGTTGTCGGCGCGGGAATCGGTTGCAGCTCGGCGCCCGCGGTCCGGCCGCTCGAGCGCGATGCGAGCACACCGAGCACCCCTCCGCCGATCTCGACCGGTGACAAAGACGGCTCGGGCGGTGGCGGCAGCGGCGGAGGCGGCGGCATCATCGTCGGCGACGCGCAAGGCGGGGACGGAGCGTCATGCACGGCGGCTCGGTGTGATCCCCCCGGAGGACAATATTGCGGCGTGGTCGGCGACAACTGCGGCGGCAGGCTCGATTGCGGGATGTGCGCCGGAGATTGGTCGTGCGAGAAGAACGTTTGCGTGGGCGGGCCGAGCTGCCAGCCGGCAACGTGTACGGTCCCCGGAGCGCGTTACTGCGGCAAAGTGGGCGACGGCTGCGGCAGAGAGCTCGATTGTGGTGACTGCGCGGCCGGCGACACCTGTACGGGCCGGGTCTGCGTTCCTCCCGGTTGCATGCCGCTCAAATGCGACTTTGCGGGCGGAAGTTTCTGCGGAAAAATGGGCAACGGGTGCGGCGGCACGCTCGATTGCGGCGACTGCACGAGCCCCAAGACGTGCGGCGGCGGCGGGCTCTCCAACATCTGCGGCGGCGATCCAAGCTGCGTCAAGGTGCCATGCGCTCCCGCGAGCGGTGGGCGCTATTGCGACAAGATCGGCGACGGCTGCGGCGGAGCACAAGATTGCGGCGCGTGCCCTGATGGCAAAGCCTGCGGTAGCGGCAATGTGGCCAACGTCTGCCCCGGCAACGCTCCCACGGTGTGCACCGGGCTGGCGTGCAAAGTGGCGGCCTGCGACGGCGGCGTCAAAACGTCCGTGAGCGGCACGGTCTACGATCCGGCCGGCGTCAATCCGCTCTACAACGTCATCGTCTATATCCCCAACACAGCGCTCGATCCCGTGCCGGAAGGCGCGTCGTGCGACGGGTGCAACGGTTCGCTTTCCGGAAAGCCCATCACCACCGCGCTGACGGATACGAGCGGCCATTTCACGCTGGTGGGCGCGCCCACGGGAACCGACGTTCCGCTCGTCATCCAGATCGGCAAATGGCGTCGCGAGGTCACCATCGCGAACGTCGCTTCGTGCATCGACAATCCCATCACCGACAAAAACCTCACCCGCCTTCCCCGCGACCGCTCCGAGGGGCACATCCCCAAGATGGCGATTGCGACGGGGGGCTCCGATGCGCTCGAGTGCCTGGTGCGCAAGATCGGGATAGCCGACACCGAGTTCACCAACAGCGGCGGAACCGGCAGGGTGAACCTCTTCGCCGGCTATGCCGCACCGACGACGATGGCCAATGGTGCCTCCCTCACCACGGCGAACAGCCTATGGAGCGACGCCGCGCAGCTGAAGAGCTACGACATGATGATCATGTCCTGCGAGGGCAGCGACAACGTCAGCAGGACCACCGCCCAGTACGCCAACGTGCGCGCCTACGCCGATCTGGGCGGGCGCATCTTTGGATCGCATTGGCACAACGGCTGGATCAACCCCGAAAATACCCCGTTTCCCATGGTGGTGAAGTTTGCGTCGGGCGCGCATGGCTTCACGACGCCCATCACCGGCACGATCGACACGACTTTTCCGAAGGGGCAGGCGTTCGCCGACTGGCTCGTCAAAGTGGGCGCGTCCACGACGCCCAATACCATCGAGATTCGCGGCGCCGAGCACACGGTCGACTCGGTCGTCCAAGGGGTCGCGCAGCGGTGGATCTACGGCACCGATGCCGACAAGAACACGCCGATGGTCCAGTACTTTTCATTCAACGCCCCCGTCGGAGGCACGGCGTGCGGTCGCATGGTGTTCAGCGACGTGCACGTCTCTGCCGGCGCGGGGACGGACTCGGGCAAGGTTCCTTTTCCGACAGGCTGCACGACGCAGACCCTGTCCCCCCAGGAAAAGGCGCTCGAGTTCATGATTTTCGATCTCTCGTCCTGCGTGCAGCCCGATTCGGATCCCGTGAAACCGCCGCCGCCCGCGCCCGGCACGCCGCCACCGCCCGTCTCCGTGCCGCCACCTCCCCCTCCCGTGCCACCACCGCCTCCCCTCCCCCCACCCAAGTAGCGACCCTTGTCGGCGGGCAGGCCGCCCCGATGTCGCCAATCCACGGCGCGGCACCCACATCTTGTCGCGTGATCAACCGGGCGTCCGACCTGCTGGCGGCGCGAGGGTGCTCCTGTCAAATTGAAACCGGTGACGTACGAAAAAACGGACCGCGATCGGGTCGCGGCCGCGGTGGAAGGTACGGCCAATTCGAACGACTTCCAGGTGCGCTCGCCGAGCCGCGCTCCGGCGACGGGACAGTCACTCTCGAAGGGAACGATCGTTCTTCACGCCGAAAGCTTCGTCGTCACTCGTTTCGGCCCGCCCGGCTGGGCAGCTGTTCTCGATCGCTTACTTCCCGGGGACCGCCAAACGTTCGAAGGGATTCTGCCGATCACGTGGTATCCGCAAGAAGCGGACGCGCGTCTCTTTCGAACTATCGACGAAGTCCTCGGCAACGGCGAAAGGAAGCTGCTGGTCGATCTCGGGCGTTTCGAGGCCGAGCACGATCTGAGGCGAATTCACCGCCTTTTCCTGCGACTCGCCAATCCGGCGTTCGTATTGGAGAAAGCCTCCGAGTACTGGTCGAGGTTCCACAACACAGGGCGGTGGACGGTCGAACGCACCGTGAACGGGGCATGCGGAACGCTGTTCGAATGGGGCGTTCCGGATGAGGTGAACTGCATCTACCTGAGCGGCTACATTGCGCGTATGTTCGAGCTCGTCGGCGCTCGAGACGTTCGCGTGCTTCATTCGCGCTGCCGTTGCCGCGGGGAACGCGGGTGCATTTTCGAGGGAACATGGAATCCGTAGGCGGGCCGCTGTTGTCGAAGGTGGATTCGGGCGCGCGCTTTTTTTGCGGCGGCAAGATGTACTTTCGCCAGATCGATCAGCTGACGGTCAACGTCTCGACGGCGCGGACAATCGACGACAAAGATTGGGTCGCCTTCTTGGAGGAAACGCTGGCCCTGTCGCGCCGCATGGGGGTCGTGACGAGGGTCAGCATGATCTGTTCCGTCCATAGCTATCCGAATGCCCGCCAGCGCATGGCAGCGTAGGAGTTTCTAATCCGCAATCGCTTGGAAAAGGTGGGACGGGTGGCGGTCGTCACCGACAGCGTGATGGTGCGTGGAGCGGTGACGGCGTTCAGCTGGATGATGCCCAAACTGCGCTTGAACGCCTTTCATTCAGGTGACGTGCCCGCAGCATTCCAATGGCTGCATGAGCAAGCGACTTTCGACGAAGCACACGCCCTTCACGCTTGGGAGGAGGCGCAGTTCAGGCTCGGGATGAAACCGGGCACCTCCATCCGCCCGACGCCAGTCGGCTAGCGCGAACCCATCGGCACGCGTCGGTCGAGTCTTTTAGAAGTAGGCGACGAGAGCAAGCGCACTGAGAAGTCGTTCACTCATCGGCGGTGGCGCAGCGTGGAGGGGGCAGCGGCTCGCGTGCGCTTCGAGGGCTGCAAAGCGGGCGCCCATTCGACCAAAGCTTCGATGAACGCGCGGACGTGAGGCGGAAGAAACTCGCGCTCTGGATAGACGACAGCCAATCGGTTCTCTGCTTCGACAATCCCGGGCAGCACGTGCACCAGCGTGCCATTTTCGAGAAGGTCGGCGAGAACGAGCCGTGGCAAGAGCGCAATGCCGAGCCCGCGAACGGCAGTCTCGCGAAGCAGCGTGAGATCGTTGGAGGAGAACGAGCTTTCGACGTGCAGCACGCCGCGGCCGACCGGCCACGTGGACTGCGGAAGCTCGCCCCGCGCGAACCCCGTCAGACAACGATGCTTGCGCAGCTCCTTCACGGTGCGCGGCGTGCCGTTCTTGGCGAGGTACTCGGGCGAGGCGACGGCGATGACCTTGTGACGCCCGACGGTGCGAGCGACGAGTCCCGGCTGGATTTCAGCGGAGGCGCGCAACGCGACGTCGTACCCGTCGCGCAGAAGATCGACGATGCGTGTAGAGAAGTCGATCTGTACGCGGACGGCAGGGTGCTTCTCGGCGAAGGAAATGACCATGTCGAGGAAGGAACTCTCGCTGATGGGAGGCACGGACACGCGAAGATCGCCGCGCATCACGTTGTCGGTCATTCGCACGCTCGCCTCGGCCTGCGCAATCGAATCGAGCACGATGCGTGCATGGCGATAAAAGTTGTCGCCGGCATCCGTCAAAGACAGGCTGCGCGTGGTTCGTCGGAGTAGCCTCATGCCGAGACGTTCTTCGAGGCGAGCGAGGCGCCGCCCGATCGTGGCCCGCGGAACCCCGAGCTCGGCAGCGGCCCGCGAGAGGGACTTCGCTTCTACGATTCGGGTGAAGGCCAGCAGCTCGGTGGTTTCGACCGGTTCACGCATTGGGATCATTTTCGGTCTAATCCTGCCACTTGTTCGAGCCTTGTTCCATCCCGCGAACGTGGCGAGACTCTCCGTCCCAAACGCGAGGAGTACCCCATGGCCTGGCTCATCGATGACGTCCATACCCACATTGGTTTCTCTGTAAAGCATATGATGGTGACCACCGTGCGCGGTCAGTTCAAGAAGTACAGCGGTACGCTCGAGATCGATCCTGCCGACTTCACGCGCTCGACCTTCGAGGGAGAAGTCGACGTTGCCAGCATCGAAACCGGCAACGGACAACGCGATGACCACCTGCGCACCAACGATTTCTTCAACGCGCCGACCCACCCGAAAATCACGTTCAAGAGCACACGCATCGAGCCGAAGGGTGAGGGCGAGTACGTGGTGAGCGGCGATCTCACGATCCGCGGCGTCAAAAAACCGATCGCATTCGACGTCGAGTTCCACGGCACCTCCAAGAATCCGTGGGGCAAGACAGTCGCCGGCCTCTCGGCGCGGACCACCTTGAACCGCAAGGACTTCGGCGTGAATTACAACGCGCTGCTCGAGACGGGCGGCGTCGCCGTCGGCGAGAAGGTGAAGGTCGAAATCGACGCCGAGTTCGTCGCTCCCGAAGTCGCTGCCAAGTCAGCCTGAGCGCCCGACGCGGAGATCCTCCGTCCCAGGCTTCGGTCGGTGACGGCGGGTCGATAACGCGCTAGCAAGAGCCGTGGCTACCATCATGGACCGCGCCGCGCAGATGTTCCCCCAGCTGACGCCGGCGCAGATCGATCGCATTTCGACGGTCGGGCATCGGCGCGACGTGCGCGCCGGTGACGTGCTCTTCGATGTAGGGGACCAGAACACGCGGTTCTTCGTGGTGCTATCGGGCTCGGTCGAGATCGTGCGACCGATCGGCGATCGGGACGAGCCCGTCACGTTGCACCACCCTCGCGAGTTCACCGGCGAAATCAACATGCTGTCCGCCCGCCGCAGCCTGGTGCGCGCGCGCGCGGCGAGCGACGGGGCCGTTATCGCCGTCGACCGCGAGGATCTGCGCACTCTGGTGCATCGCGACTCGGACCTCAGCGAAGTTCTGATGCGCGCGTTCATCTTGAGACGCGTGGCGCTGATGGCGCAGGACCTGAACGACTTGGTGCTCCTCGGATCGCGCCACTCCGGCAGCACCCAGCACATCCGCGAATTTTTGAGCCGCAACGGGCAACCCTTCACGTATCAGGACGTCGAGACCGACCCCAGCGTGCAGGCCTTGCTCGATCGCTTTCACGTGGGCGTGGGCGACGTGCCCGTGATCGTGTGCCGGAGTGGCCACGTTCTCAAGAATCCGTCGATCGAGACCTTGGCGGCGGCGCTCGGCCTCAGCGCCGATCTCGACGCGATGGACATTCGGGACGTCGTGATCGTCGGGGCAGGACCGGCCGGGCTCGCGGCGGCCGTGTACGGCGCGTCCGAAGGTCTCGACGTGCTGGTCATCGAGAGCACGGCGCCCGGCGGGCAAGCGGGCACCAGCTCGCGCATCGAGAACTATCTCGGCTTTCCCACCGGGATCTCCGGGCAGGCACTGGCCGGACGCGCGCTCAGTCAAGCCGAGAAGTTTGGCGCCGAGGTCACGATCGGCCGCACCGTCGTCCGACTCGATTGCGATAGTCGCCCGTACACCCTGCATTTGTCGGACGGACAGACGATACGAACGCGCACCATCGTCATTGCCAGCGGAGTGAAATACAGAAAGCTCGATCTGCCGTCGCTCGCGCGTTTCGAGGGGGCCGGCGTCTACTACTGCGCCACTTACCTCGAGAGTCAGCAATGCGCAGGCGAGGAGGTCGCCATCGTGGGCGGCGCCAATTCGGCTGGGCAGGCCGCCGTCTTCCTCGCGGGGACGTCCAAGCGCGTGCACATGCTGGTGCGCGCGACTGGCCTGGCCGACAGCATGTCGCGCTATTTGATTCAGCGCATCGAGAACATTCCCAATATCGACTTGCGCGCCCGCACCCAAGTCGAGGCGCTCGAGGGCGACAAGGGGCTCGAGCGCGTGCGCTGGCGGAACCTCGACACCGGTGAGCGCGAGACGCGGGACATTCGCAATCTCTTTCTGATGACGGGCGCGGATCCCAACACCTCCTGGCTCGAGGGGTGCCTGCTTCTCGACGACAAGAAATTCGTGAAAACCGGCGCTGACCTGCTCCCCGAAGATCTTGCCGGCACGCATTGGTCGCTGACCCGCCGCCCGCATCTGATGGAGACCAGCATTCCCGGCGTGTTCTGCGTGGGCGACGCGCGTTCGACGAGCGTGAAGCGCGTGGCCTCTGCTGTCGGTGAGGGTTCGATCTGCGTGCAGCTCGTGCACCGCGCGTTGCAAGAGCTGTGACGCAGTCGGGCGTCGTGAAGTACGGCGCTGGGTTGCTGATTCTGTACTATTGCTTCGCCGCCCTGACGTGGCGCGCAATGAGCGCCGTCTTGAGCAGCACACCGCCGAAAGGCCTGCTCGATGGCCTCGCCCTATTGGCATGCAAGGGCGCCATCTGGGTTCTGCCGGCGGCACTGATGGCGAGAGCCGTGCTGCACGAGCCCGTGGCGCCTTCCTTGGGTATGACAAGACGCGGGGAGCCCGCGCGCTATTGGAAGGCGAGCGCGATCGGATTCGCGTTCTTGGCAATCGTGGCTGGCCTGCAAGGCATGATCAATGGTTGGCCGCAGAATGCGGCCATTCCCATCCTTCCGGGGCTCGTTCTCGCTGCGGTGAACGCCACCATCGAAGAAGTCTCGTTCCGCGGGTTCATCCTTCGGCAGCTCGCAAAGCGCGCGCCGTTCTGGCGCGCCAATCTTTTTCAATCGCTGCTCTTCATTTTGGTGCACTGGCCCGGATGGTTCGCGCATGGGCCTCGCTGGGAGATCCTACCGATGAGCATCGGCTTGCTGCTTCTTGCACTCGTGCTCGGATGGATCACGCGGTTGACCGGTTCGGTGTGGCTCGCCGTGGTCGTGCACACGATCAACAACTTGGTGGCGAGCCGGCTCTCAGGCGCGACCTAGTGGAGTCGTCGTCGCGCCTACTTGCTCAAGAACTCCGACAGCACGCGCTTGACATCGTCTTCGCGAACTTCGCCCATGAGCTTGCCGGAGGGCGTGGGCGGGCAGGAAACCCGGTCTGCGCGTAGCTTCTTCATGCCGATGGTTTTGGCCGTACGCCGGTCGACCACGCGAATTTCGAGATCGTTGTAGACGATCTCGCTGTCGGCCGCGCAGGCGACCTGGCGCTCGGCTTTTTTGGCGACCCCGACGAGATCGACGTCGGCAAACTTGGCTGGCGTTCCCACCGCGATGAACTTGCGGATGGGAGCACCGACGACCAGGAGCATGGCGGGCTTGGGATTCGTGGCCGCCTTTTCTCCGGAGAAGGTCAATGGACTCTGCTCGGCTTGCGCGAACGTGCGCGCGACGAAGTCGGAAAGCGCGGCACCACCGAGCTCGAACGCATCGTCCGCCTTGGCGCCGCCTGCCTCGAACGAGAAGGGAACGGTGAGCTGTGCCAATTCGCCCACGTTGCGCGCAGCGACGAGCGGCAAGAGATCCAGATCGAGCTCCGCTTTTTGACCGGGTGAGAGCGTGATTTTGGAGGCACCGACCGTCAAGGTGCCGCCGATAGCGCTTTCGACTTGGAGGGGAAGATGGCCATTCTTCGTCGCCTTCACCGTCGGCTGTCCGCACATGGCGCCCACGCAGCTGAGGGCCTCGGCGTCGCCCTTGGGCGAGCCTTCGAAACGCAGCAGCGTTTTCGGCTCGACGTCCCACTCGACTTTCTTCTCGGCCTCTCTCTTGCTGAGCAACGCCGTGATCTTGGCGCGGACGACGAAGGCATTCTTGCCGAGCTTGAGGCTGCTCTTCGGAACGCGGAACTGTTCCACCGCGCGCGTCGCTTCCATGTTCTTGGTCTCGGTGCCGAATTGGATCTCGGCACCAGGAAGCGATTTGACGACCAGCTGGATTTCGTCCCACTTGCCGCCGGCGACTGCGGCGCCGTCCTTGACCTCGACGTCGAGCGGCAGGCTCGACGAGCCGCCGCATGCGCCGAGCGCGTTCGCTAAGCCGAGAAGAACCAGGTTGGGGCGCCGCACGCGGTCATCATACAACCCTGCGGTCGTGAAATCAGCCGCTGCTATCGCCACCGCCGTCGCGGGCATCCGAATCACTGCCCGTGTCGTTCCCGCCATCGCGGGCATCCGAATCGCCGCCATCGGCGTCCCCACCGTCGTCGCCGGCGTCGTCGTCGTCGCCATCGCCGTCGCGCGCTGCCCCATCTCGTGCGCCTGCGTCTGACGACGTTCCGCCTGTGCCCGCCGCGCCCGCTGTACCGGCGTTGCCTGCCGCGCCTCCGGCTCCTGAATTTCCTGCCGTTCCGGCCGCGCCGCCTTTTCCGCCAGTTCCTGCGCCGCCGTCATCGCCGCCCTTGCCACCGGAGCCCCCCGTACCGGCGCTGCCGGAAGCACCGCCTTTACCGGCATTGCCCGCCGCGCCACCCGCACCGCCTCTGCCGGCTGCGCCGCCTCTGCCTCCGGCGCCCGCGCTGCCTGCGCTTCCGCCGGAACCCGCGACGCCTCCGACGCCCGCGCTCCCGCCTGTTCCCCCGACGCCCACGCCCCCGCTTCCGCCTGTACCACCCCCGCCACCCGTGGCTGCGCCGCCACCCGTACCTGCGCTTCCGCCGCTGCCCCCGGTTCCACCGGTGCCCGCCGCGCCCCCCTTGCCGGAGCCGGAGTCGACGCCGCCGCCACCGCTGCCCCCTTTACCAGCGCCTCCGTCTTTACCAGCGCTACCGCTCGAACCTGCCGTGCCGGCCGAGCCTCCTTTGGCATCTGGATCGACGTCGTCCGCGGCGCTGCAGTCGATCATCCCCGTCGAAGCGACGAGGAGCCCGATGAACAAAAAGGAAAGATTCTGCCTTCGCATCATTGCCTCCGAACCAAAGAGTTCACCCCGCGCCCTCGGGTTTCTCGGCTTACCGGTCTAGTGGACACCTCCCCCCTAAAGCGGTCAGTTAGGGGGTCGAAGGCCCGCGATACGCACATCGACGCCCGTCAAGGAGGTCTGGCGAAAGCCCGATTCTCCTGCGATGCTGCGGCAAACATCCATGCATTCCATCGCCGTCTCGCGGACTCGGCACCGCATCCTGCCGAATGCCCGCCGCGTGCTGGCGCGACCCTATGCCCTTGGCGAAGAAGTGCTCGCGCCCGGTCCTTCGCGCACCGGACAACTGGTGGCGCGCATCCTGGCCATCCCCGAAACCGAGGTGGGCGGACTGCTCGCCGGAATTGTCGCGAGCTTCGATTCGCGTCATCGACGTTATCGCGAGATCCTCGAGCAGCATTTTCGGCTCGTCGCGCATCATATCGAGGCGGTCGAGCTGCTTTCCCTCGAGCGGCGCTTGCTGATCGGTGCGTACTTCACCCACGAGTATGCGGTCGAGGCCGCCGCGCTCTTCAATCCGTCGATCGTGCTCGCGCCCGACCAGACCGGGCTCGGGGCTGGCGAGAGCCGCTTCATCATGACGCTGCGCGCGGTCGGCGAAGGACATCTGTCGTCAATCGAGTTTAGGACGGGGCTCATCGACGGCGCCGGAGAATTGACCTTTGATGCACCGGGAGACTTTCTGGTTTCGGGTCATCGCACCGCACCGCGGAGCTACAACAAGAAATCGTTCAGCGCGAAGCTCGGTGAGCTCGGTGTGGCCAACGAGATCGCGGGCGGCGTCCTCGACCGGCTGTCGAACAATTTCAGCTTGGCGGATCTGGAAGGATCGCTCGCCGAGCTCGAAAAGAACGGCCCATCCCACGCCATTTGGTTCGAGACGGTCAAGATCATCCGCGTGCTTGCGTCATCCAACTACGTCACCACATTTCCCGCCGATTCTGCGCTCTCGGAGCGGGTCATCTTTCCCGCCGGCCCCAACGAGACGCGCGGCATGGAGGACGCTCGCTTCGTGCGCTTCACCGAGGACGGCGGAGCATTCAAATACTACGCGACGTACACGGCTTATGACGGCTTCGAGATCGTTCCGCAGCTCATCGAGACCGACGATTTCGTCACCTTCACTATCGCGACGCTGAATGGCCGCGCTGCGCAGAACAAAGGAATGGCGCTCTTCCCGCGCCTCATCAACGGCAAGTACGTCATGCTCTCGCGTCGCGACCGGGAAAACCTGCACCTGGCCGTCTCCGACGACGTGCGTTTCTGGAATGACGTCACCGAGCTTTACCGGCCGTCCCGACCCTGGGAGCTTTTGCACAGCGGCAATTGCGGCTCCCCCCTCGAGACCGACGCCGGTTGGCTCGTTCTCACGCACGGCGTTGGACCGATGCGCTGCTACGCGATCAGCGCGCTTTTGCTCGATCTGGAAGATCCCAGCAAAGTCATCGGTCACCTCGCCGAGCCGCTCCTCGTGCCGGATGAAACCGAGCGAGAGGGGTACACGCCCAACGTACTTTACACGTGCGGTGGGCTCATCGATAAAGACAAGCTGGTGCTCCCTTATGGATACGCGGACAGTGGCATTGGCGTCGCGGTGGTGTCGTTGCCGCAATTGTTGGCCGAGCTGAAGGCTGAGGGGGGCGTCTCGTAGCGAGTTCAGCAGCGGTTTGAGTCCTCCGTGAGCTGAGTCTATGGTGCGTTCCTTCCAGGAGAATGCGCATGCTGGTGAACGTCCGCTCCGTGACGCGGTACCTCGGTAGATGGCTCCTTGCCGCGTTGATCGTTCCTAGCGCGCTCGCTTGCAGCGCTCCCGCCGAACCGGTCGCCAGCCCCGAGCGAGCGTTCGTCGAAACGCCGGGCGGAAGGCGCATCTCTTTTGCGGCAGCCAGGGCGGGCGAATCCGCGGCCGCGCTCTCTCTCGAAGGTGAGCCCTTCGTCATCGCCAAATTCGACGGCCGCATCGCGCCGGCTGCGCGCCGCGAGCTCCTCGCCTCCGGGTACCGCGAGGTGGCGTACCTTCCCTACGACGCGCTGCTCTTGGAGCGACCGTCGGGCGCGCCCGATCGCGTCGTGCCGGGGATGGTCGGCTTCGCGCCTTACACTTCCGCCGACCGCCTTTCGCGCGAGCTTACGCGGGACGCCCTCACCGCGCGCGCCGGCCAGCCCGAAGTCGCGGTGATGGTCCACGTCATGCCGGGCCACGATCGCGCCGCCGTTCGCGCGGCGGTGCAAGCGCGCGGTGGGCAGGTCGTCGGTGACGGCGAGGCGGGCGCTTTCGGGCGCCTTTCCGTTCTCTTGCCTGCCGAGAGCGCGGCCGACGAGGTTCGGCTCCTCGCCGAGCGCAGCGATCTCTTTTTCGTCGAGCGCATTCATCGACTCGGATTGCACAACGATCGCCTCGTGGGGACGATGCAGTCCGGCCAGCAGGGCCATGACGTCGCCCAAACGCCGATCTGGGCGCACGGCATCCGCGGCGAGAACCAGATTGTCGGCGAGATCGACACCGGGATCGACGCCAATTCCTGCTACTTCAACGACACGTCTCTGCCCGTCACCAATACCTGGTCGGCCCTGGGCGGCTACGGCACGCTGACGGGTTCGACCCATCGCAAGATCGTGGCGTACGATTTTCTCTACTCGTGCGACCAGTACCCCGCGGGGATGAACTGCGAGACGCCCACCAACCTCGCCCTGTGGGACACGCAGGGGCACGGCACGCACGTGGCCGGCAACATGGTGGGGGACAGCGACATGAGCCCCGCGACCTACGCCGCAGAAGATGCCATCGCGCCGGCCGCGAAGATCGTCATGCAGGATGCGGGCTACCAGTTCGACACCTGTGCCGAGCTTCCTGGGCTCGGGTGCCCCGTCATCAACCTCGAGCCGCTCTTCGAACAGTCGTTCACGCAAGGAGCGCGCGCCCACAACAACTCGTATGGCGACAACGAAGAAGCCATGCCTCCCTATCTTCAATCGAACTACACGGCGCGCACGGTGGACGTCGACCACTTCATATGGACGCACAAGGACTTTCTCATCATCAACGCCGCCGGCAACTACGGCGCGAACAACACCGACTTCTCGGTGGGCAGCCCGGCCACCATGAAGAACGGACTTTCTATCGGCAGCGCGCGCCGCAGCAGCACCACGCCCAGCGACGAAAACATCTCCGCCTTTTCCTCGCGCGGCTGGTCGGCGGACGGCCGGATCAAGCCGGACCTCATGACGCCGGGTTACAACTCATCGGCTGGCAACAACGGCAATGTGGGCGGCGCAGTCAACTGCGGCACCAACACCGGCGGCGGCACGTCCTACGCGTCACCTGTCGCGACCGGTGTCGCCGCGCTCGTACGCCAGTATTTCGCGGAAGGGTTTTACCCTTCGGGCGCCAAGAACGCAGCCGACCAGCTGACCCCCACCGCCGCGCTCGTCAAAGCGACCATGATCAATTCCGGCGTGTCGATGACCGGCAGCGACAACGCCAGTGGCCCGATCTCGCCTATTCCTTCCAACGAGCAAGGGTGGGGCCGCATCCAACTGGATCGATCGCTCGTGTTCGCGGGGGGCGTGCGCAAGCTGATGGTCGACGATCATCGCGCGACCTGGGCCGCAGGCGCGACGACGCCGGTGACCTACACCGTGACGGGCATCGCCGCGGGGCAGCAGCTCAAAGCGACGTTGGTGTGGACCGATTATCCCAGCGTTCCCGATTCGCCGCCCGCCGCGCAGCCAACGCTCGACGAGCCAGCGACATGGAACGCGGCGCGCCTCGTCAATGATCTCGACCTGACCGTCGAGGGCGCGTCGAGCACCTACCTCGGCAACGTCTTCACCAACGGCGCTTCGTCGACCGGCGGAACCGCCGATCGGCGCAACAACGTCGAACAGGTCCTCATCGCCAGCACGACGGCGGGTGACTACACCATCACCGTGACGCCGTTCAGCATCGTGCAAGGCGGCCAGGATTTCGCACTCGTCGTGACGTGGGACGCGCCGGGACCGGGTACGAGCGACGGCGGAACCGACGCTGGCGACGGGGCCAGCGATGCTGCGAGCGCCGATCGC
>DATHEQ010000290.1:0-9019 GCA_035318505.1 Polyangiaceae bacterium
CACCGAGACTATGGAGATCGGCGTTGGCCACGAAGATTCGTCCCGTCACGTCGGGATCGAGTTCGATCGAGTAGTCGGCGCGCACCACATACCGGCCCCGCTCGTCTCGCCGAATGATGGACTCGAGCGGGGCGAGGAACTTCGGCCGGCGTTCGCAATAGCCAGTGGCCGCAATCACGAGATCCGTGCGGTGGTCGAAGGATGATCCCGTGTCGCGCTGGTGGCAAGAGAGGACGATCTGCCCAGAAGGGTCTCTCACCGCGGATTCGACGGTGACACCACAACGCAGCTCCACCGGTTTCGCGCTGGGGACGAGCTCTCGCTGGTAGAGCAGATCGTGGATGTCCTCCAACGTTCGCGAAGAGATGCCTTTGTAGTGCTGCCATTGCTCGCGAACGAGGCGATCTTTGACGTCCTGGGACAGCCCGTGGAAGTACCGCACATAAGCCGGCGTCGTCATTTCCAAGACGAGCTTCGTGTAGTCGAGCGGCGCGAAGGAGGCGGTGCGGGTGAGCCAGCTCACGGCGGGCCCGCCGTTCGCATTGCGTCGCAGCAGATCGATGACCACTTCGGCGCCCGATTGGCCGGAGCCCACGACAGTGACGTGTCGCGCGCGTTCCACGTCGATAGTTCGATGCAGGTAAGCCGCTGAGTGAAGCAACTTCTCGCTGGACAGTGGTCCCAACGCTTCTGGCACCACGGGCTCGGTGCCGATTCCGACCACCAAATCGCGCGCGAGCGCGGAGAAGGACGAGCCGTCTCCGCGAGCCCCCCGCACCGTGAAACGCTGCGAGGCCGCGTCCCAAGCGACGCTATCAACACGATGTGAAAACTGCACCGACGGCAGCTTGGCGACTGCCCAGCGTAGGTAGTCTTCGTATTCGCGCCGCGTGGGGTGAAATTCTTCGCGAATGTAAAAGGCGTACATTCGATCGACGTCGTGGAGGTACGCGAGGAACGAAAGCGGATGCGTGGGGTCAACGAGCGTCACCAAGTCGGCGAGAAAACTCAGCTGGAGCTTGGCGTCGTCGAACATGAGCCCGGGGTGCCATCGGAGCTCGGGCCTCGCGTCGAACGCGACGAGATCGATCCCTGCCGCTGTCGACGCCAACGCGGCGAGGCCGAGGTTGAACGGCCCGCAGCCGATGGCGACGGCATCGTGCGTCGCACCGAGGTCGTCGGAGTTGCAAGTACCATGACGCGAGGAAGGGCGAACGCTCATGCCACGCGCTCCTCGCCTCGTTCCGCCGCGCGGCCGGCCCGCACGACGGCCTCGACGATCGCATCCATGTCTTCGCGCGTCGCGTTCGGATTGAGCAACGTCAGCTTGAGACAGACGCGATGGCGTGACCCGTCGCTCGCCAAACGGACGGCCGTGCGGCCGATCAAGGCCCTTCCGGTTTCGAGAAGTGTTCGTCGGATCGAACCGTTGATTTGGTCGGTGAAGTCGCCGTCGCCGACGCGGGCGAGGCACCGGTATCGAAACACCACTGTCGTCAGCTCAGCCGGCGATACGATCTCGAGATCAGGCTCTCGCCGAATCCGCTGCTCGGCGTAGCGCGCCAATTCATGGCAGATGTCGACCATACCTCCCAGGCCGCGGCGTCCGTAAGCGAGTAGTGTGGCCGCAATCTTGATGGCGTCGGGCCGACGAGTCGTCTGCAGACTGCGCCCCAAGAGACCGCTCAACCCCGCTTCGGCGTCGTCGCGTGGATTCAGATAGGCGACCTCGCGATCCAGGGCCGCGAAGACCGCATGGTCGGCCACCAAAAGGACGCTTGCGGCGGCGGGCTGCCACCCCAGCTTGTGCAGATCCAAGGTAATGGAATCGGCCAATCCGATGTTGTCCATGTGCGCCGCCAGGCGATCGGAAAAGAGCGCGCCGAAACCGTAAGCTGCGTCGACGTGCAGCCAAATGCTGCGCTCTTTGGCGATGGCCGCAATCTCTTGCAGCGGATCGAACGTACCGAAGTCGGTCGTGCCGGCCGTCGCGACGACGGCGAGCGGCGTCTCGCCGGGCCCCATCGCGCGTAGTGCATCCTCCAGCGCGCTTGCCCGCATACGGCGGCGCTCATCGGTCGCGACCGCGCAGACGGCGTCTTCACCGAGGCCGAGTGCTGCGCACGCGCGATGCACGGAGAAGTGCGCGAGCTCCGAGCAAAACACGCGCGGCTTCGGCAGCGCGGCCACCCCTTCTCGCCGTGCGTCGACACCGCAGCGCAGGGCGGCCGTATCGCGCGCCAAGAGGAGGCCGAGCAGGTTCGACATCGATCCCCCCGGCGTAAGAACGCCGTCGGCGTGCGGCCCCAATCGGGCGAGGCGCGCCAGCACGCCGATTAGCCAACGTTCGACGGCGATTGCGGACGGTCCCGAATCGTACGTATCGAGCGACGCGTTGCTGGCACTGGCCAGCGCATCGGCGACGACGGCGATGGTAAGCGGAGGCGGTTGCAGATGAGCCGCGGCATGGGGATGAGAAAGATCGAGCCCGTGTCCCACGAGCACGGTCGCAATGGACGCGAGCGCGGCGTCGGTACCGACGCCGTGGTTGGGGAGCTCGGCTGGACCCAAGAGAGACGCCGCGCTCGCCAAGACTTCCGCGCTCGAGCCCACCGGCAACGGACCCGCGAAGCGGTGCGCGCGGAGCGCCGCGTCGGTCGTCTTGGCCAACATACGCGACAGCTCATTCAACCCTTCGGCTGATCCCGCCAAAAGGAAGGGCGAGCTGTAGTTGCGGCGAAACGTTTCAGCCGCTCGGCTCGGTCGAGCTCGTGTCTCGTCCAGAGTCTCGCCGGCCAATCGCGGGGCGCTATTGAATACGGGCGATTCTCGCGTAGCTTCCATGCGTCATGCTCTCCGAACTCCGTCGCTCGCGCGAAACGCGAGCTTGATGGGTCGAGGCGCTGGACGCTGGGTCGCTGGCCGTATCGGTTTTGTGCTGTTCGTTCATCCGTCCTGATCCCGTACCCCTCGGAGGGGTTTCGCCGGGGCTCAGGACGCGTGGGGTCTCAGGCCGCTGTTGGCAATGACTGTGAAATGACTTCTTACCTACGTCGAAGGGTTCTCTCGCAATTTCGTCTCGCGGGGCAACATCACCGTTCGCTTGCAGCGACGGCACTTGAGCTCGACGCGAACTCCCAAGTAGCGCGCCATGAGGTTCCCGCATTCGCAGCGAAGCACGTCACCATCGCGTGGCGGCGAGCTGCAGTCGCATGCGTCGCGTTGTTCGAGACGCTTCGGTGGGTTGGATCGCTTTTCATCGGCCATGGGTTGGTTCGGCCCTCACCATATCGATATTGATTTGCATTTTCAACTTGATCGCAAAAAAAAGGGCTTCGATGGCCCAAGACAACGGATTCATTATCACATCTAGCGCGATGCGGGCGAGGCAACGGTGTAGCGACGCGTTCGCAGGAGCAATAATCCGAGCGCTGGAGCGGTGTCAAGTGACTTTGTGTCGACCTCGGCCCGACGAGCCGACGGCCCAAGAACGCAAAGTCCGAGTCTAATCGTGCCCGCCCGAATCGGCGTGCCCCGCAATTTGTTCAGCTAGGAGCGCGTCCCAATCGCTCACGGGACGGTGCTGCAGCAGCCACATCCCCGTTGCAGCATCGGGCAGAGCCACAAAGAACCCGGTAGGCCAGAGCATAGCTGTGACCGGAGCAATGGCATGAGCTGAGGCCGGTCGGGGCCGGCGAGGCCTCGATGATCGCGTAGGGCGCGTGCTGGATGGATGGCATGTACGCGCAGGTTGCAAAAAGAGGAACGATGGGTTCGCTTCCGTCAGGTACCGCGGCATCGGGCACCTCGCCGTCGGCGTCGGGCATCGATGCATCGGGCACCGCTCCGTCGGAATCCTCGGTGCCCGCGTCGGCGGGATCGGCCGACTCCGTCGTCGCGTCCTCGATCTCGACATCGAGGGTCGTGTCGGCAGCGCTGCCGCCACCGTTGGCCTCAGGAACGCTGGTCCCGTCGTTGACCGAGCCGTCGACTTCTGGCGGCTGACCGCCATCCGCGGGATGCATCTGGGGAGATGCTCACGTCGGTCGCTTTGGCGGCCTCGGGGATTACCGCTCCGTCGCCGAGTGCAGTCTCTTCGCCTTCCGTTACCCGACATGCGGGAATGGCGCTAACCAGCCCTGCAAGCAAAACGACCAAGATGGTCCACCGGCTTGGCGCAGTTTCGACTCTGATGGCTTGCCAAACTCGCATGGATCTTCTTCGGGCATTAAAAATGGGTATCAAGCGATAATCCAATCGCAACCGCTCTCGCTTAACAGCCGCGCGCGGAGCGCATTTACACGGCTTTCAACTCCGTCGCGTAGATTCGCGACCGGGTCATTTCCGATAGCGGATAGCACGTTCGCGGTGTCTCCAAATGGGCCTGCGGCGCCCCAATCGTCTTTTCGCGATGGTCGATACGATGGCAGCCATCGTCGAGAACTGCTGTGGACCCGTCAGCATCACGAGCGATCCGATGAGCGGGGGCCGAGGTTCCTCATCGACGTTCGTGAGCACGAGCCGACGCGCCGAGTCGGAAGAGGCGGGCACCCGCGCGACGGACGGCTTCCTCGAGAAGATCGAAGCGACGCATGCCGGAGGTATCGGTATGCACATCGGGCAATCGGACCAGGACCTCGATGAAGGCACGCCGCAGACCAACAAGCCGATGTTTTCGGCGCCTTGGTTTTGACATTTCGACCACCTCGGGGTGTCTTCGACATTGGGCGGCCGGGTGAGGTAGGGGTAGGGACTCGGCGCCGGGAGGTACCCCCCAATGGTCAAGCATCACCGGAGTCATGGCGGGCTCGGCGTGTTGGCGCTCCTCTCTGCGGCGGAGGTTTCGGCTGTCACAATACGACGCTCTGCGAGCCCGGATCGGCGCCGCTCGGACAACTCGTGGCTTCGCGCGTTTCGGAGACGTATCTCGCGCGCGTGGACGAGGCGGGCGCTGACGTCCCACACATCGCGCGCGAAGCCGAGACCACCATCATCACCACCAAGACGTATTTGAACGAGAGCGAGGATGGAAATTGCATCTCCACTGGCAAGTATTGCCTCGGCGGCTCGAACTTCGACCGTCGCATGACGATGCCTTTGATGAATTCTGTAGCGGACACGACGTTGTCGGAAAGCCAGTCCGCCTTTCAGATTGTGCGAGGTGAATTCCGAGTTGTAGGTATTGGCAAAGGCATTGCCATTCAGGATTGCAGCGAAACCGCGCTACGAGCGTGCAATGCCGGGCTCGACGCCTACTACAACCAGCAGCGCGTGGTCCGGCCGCCCATCATGACGTGCCGCATGGCCGACTACCAGAACACGTGCGAACCGGGAGGAAGACGGCCGCGCGTCCCGATCGCAGCTGCGCCGGGTGAACCCGTACCATCTCCCGAAGATCAACTGCCCGCTACATGGATCGCCCGACTCGGTGATGCAAGAAGCGCCCCGTCGCCATTCGGGCGCTCATTCATTTCCACTCCGACACCATCATGCGATCCCACCAGGGCGCCGACGACCCGTCGGTGAAGGGAGTGCTCGATCAGATCGTGGAGCCGCTGACGATGGTCTATGTCGAGGGGAATCTCGAACGAAGCACGCGCGTCCTGCTCATTCGGTTTCTCGGCGACACGCGCGATGCGCGCGCGGGCCGAGCCTTCATTCATGCGTTCCACGGCTTCGCGACGGCAGGGGGACCCGATGAAGAGGATGTGCAGCATGCGGCCGCCGCCGTCGGGGCACTCAAGTTCGAGGAAGCTGCGCCCGCGCTGGGCGAAGCGTTCGCCAAGGTGAAAGCCGGGACGCCCGGAGGCGCCGCGGCATCGAAGAGCATCCGGCGAGCGATGCTCCAGCTGAAGAGCGCGGCATGGAAACCACTGCTGCTCGAGAAGATCGGTGCCCCGATGGATCGGCCGCCACGTTCGGCCGACGCCGATCAGCTTGCGCGCTACCAAGCACAGATTTTTTGGCAGCAAACGTCGGCCGAGCTATTGGGCGCCTTCGGCGACGCCTCCGCCGTCGCTCCCCTTCTCAAAGTGCTGATGGAGAAGGACAAGGCCGAGATCGGGGGGCCGGCGCTTCTCGGCATCGTCAAAATAGGCAGAAGCGCCGTTCCCGTTCTCATTGACGTCCTTGCCGGACGGGACGCACAAATGGTCGAGTATGCAAAGCACAACGCTGCCGACGCTGGCGGAAACGCGAAATCGTACGTAGCTGCATCGGCTGTCGCCCTCGGCGCCATCGGGCGTTCCGACGCGCGAGCATCGATGATTCAAGCGCTCAAGGCTTCCGACGAGATGAACCGCGCGGTGATCGCGCGCGAGCTCACGGCGCTCTATCCGAATGCCGAAGCCATCAAAGCATTTCAAGCTGGCTACGACAAAGTGCCCACCACCGCGCGCATGTGGCCGTCGATCGTGCCCGCGCGACCGGCACTGCTCACGGCGTCCGCTCGATTCTACGACTCCGAAACCGTGCCCTGGCTCCTCACGCAGGCTAACGTCGCCAAGGACAAAGACGAAGAGACGACGAGCGCCGCTCTGATGACTGCCATCCTCGTCATGAAGAAGGCGCACGTCACCAAGGTGAAGCTCGTCGTCGACAAGATCGGTGGCGAAAAAGTAAAGCGCGCCTTCCAAGACGCGTCGGAGCTGCTCGGCACATGCGCAGAGGACGTCGAGTGCTACCTGTCCAAATTGAACGACGATGACGCGAGCAACGGATTCGTGGGCGCAAAAGCAGCTCATATGGTCGGCATGCTGGGCGGCACCCAAGCGGCGATGGAGCTCGTCAAACGGTTACCGGCTCTTCGCCGGGAAGATGTGCGTACGGCGGCCGTGCTCGCCATCGATCACGCCGTGCAGACGGACGCCGCGACCGTCGCCGATGCTTTGCAGAAGCTCGTCGAGGACCGGTCGAGCGACGATGTGGCGTCGACCGCCGTAAAGCAGGTCGTGTACCGACTCCGCGCGCGCTGAGCCGAAACCGGCGGACGGCGACTATCCGCCCGACCTTTTGTCGTGCTACCGCCGCGAGTAAGGCGGCGCGCTAGGGGGCGCGATCGCAACCGACCCTAGCTCCCGGGTGGCTTCCTCGGCAAATATGTAGGCATGTACGCGCTGGCGCCGGATGCGGTCCGACGCCGCGTCCGCCCTGTTCGATTGGTTCGACTACGAGAGGCAAGAATGAAACCCCAACGAGACGAGAGCGCTAGGCGCAGACTCGCCCCATCACTCCTCTGGGTGGCCCTGCTCTGCGTCCTTCAGCTTTTCGCCTGCTTGACGCCGCCGCCGTCTAACCCGTCGGACGCCATCCCCTCCGACCCGTCGATGCTGCCCGCCGTGGAGAAGATGACGGAGCTCGACGCCTGGTCCGCGACCGCGCGCATGAGCCCCGGCATCAACATCGGCAACACACTGGACAACACCACTTCGTGGGAGACTGGCTGGGGGAATCCCCTCATCACCAAGGAATTCGTTGCGAGCCTGGCTCGTCTCGGGTTCAAGACTGTCCGCCTGCCGGTGGCCTGGGAGACCTATGCCGTCAATGGCCGCATTCGGCCCGATAAAATGAGCCGCGTCCGCGAGGTGGTCGACTGGATCACCGGCGCCGGGATGTTCTGTGTGATCAACATCCATTGGGACGGCGGTTGGATCGATTCAGGATCGAAGGAGAAGTTTCCGAACACGTTCGCCACCTTCAGTCCCCAGGCGGAGAAGAAGTTCCGTTCGTATTGGGAGCAGATCGCGACCTTCTTCGCAGGAAAGAACGAACAGCTGATTTACGAGGCGCTCAACGAAGAAACGAACTTCAGCAATGAAGGCTCTCCCGATAAGGATTATGCGACGCTCACGCGGGTGAATCAGATGTTCATCGACACCGTCCGCAGAACGGGCGGCAACAACTCGAAGCGTTTGCTCATCGTCGCCGGGTACAAGACCGACATCGCGCAGACATGCGGCGGCGCGTACAAGATGCCGACCGACACCGTCTCCGGCAGACTCTTCATCTCCGTGCACTACTACACCCCCTGGCAGTTCTGTGGGCTGACTGAAGACGCCGATTGGGGCAAGATGATGGCGACATGGGGGAGCCCCGACGACGTGAAGCAGCTGGAGCAGCTGTTCGACAAGATGAAAGACTTTTGCAGCCGCAACGACGTCCCGGCCTTCATCGGCGAATTCGGCGTAACAACCAAGAACAAGGAGGCCGAGTCACGCGCTCGCTGGATGTCGGCGGTGCAAAATGCGGCGCTCTCCAGAAGAATGGTCCCGGTGCTCTGGGACACCGGGAACGATGTCGCCCGTCACGCCCCCTACGCGGCCAGTCCCGAGCTGCTGCAAATGCTGCGCAGCCATCAGCCGTGAGACGCCCTACTGCACGCCAGCGCGCTCGACCGTGTTCACATCTCCAGAGTTGTTGTGGCCGCCGATTGCGTAGAGCCAGGGGGGCGCGAGCAAGAAAACCGCGCCGGCGCGGGGAGTCGAAAGGGTGATGGTGTTGCTTACGGTAAATGGACCGGTCACCTCCCCGTTGGGATTGATAGTGCCCTGGTCCACACTCGCCAGCGCACCGAGCACGTCGTTGGTACCACCGATGGCGTAGAGGGTCGCTCCGAACGCGAAGGCCGCGAACCTGTAGCGCGCCACGGCAAGGTAAACTGAGGGCAAACTCGTGAAAGTCCCACGAAGGCCGTTCAGATCGAACGGTGCGCGCTCGAAGCTAATCAAATAGCCGAACGCCGAATCGGCGTCGGTGCTGACGTCCGTCGCTCCCCCGAGGACGTAGAGCCATCGTCCGACGGTCGCCAGTCCAAAGCCGAGACGTTTGGTGAAAAGCGTGATCCCTGGGACCGGGTTGAATGTCGACAAGTCGCCATTGGAGCTGAATGTCGCGCTCTCGAGACTGTCGAGCGCCGTGGTGCCGTTGCCACCCATAATGTACTCGTTGTGGCCTATGACTGCGCTGCCGTGGGCCCCTCGTGCCGTGGTCAACGCCACGCCTGAAACGGTGACGAAGGGAC
>DATHEQ010000291.1:0-10734 GCA_035318505.1 Polyangiaceae bacterium
TCACTACAACGAGGTTCGGCCGCACTCGAGCCTCGGCTACCGAACCCCGTCCGAATTCATGAAGCAGTGCATGTCGATTTCAACACCCAACACGGAGGCTCTTCTCCAATAACTCGTGGGCCCACGAATGCCGGCAGGTCATCTTGGACCGGACGGCAAACGGTGCACACCCGGCAGTATGGTCCAGGGATTAGCAGCGAACGTGCCAGCGCGAGTGGACGCGCCGTCGCTCTACGTGGCAGCGAAGTTGCTTCACCCGTCACGCAGATGGAGGAGAGCGCATGAAATGGCAGCGTGGCTACCGGAGCTCCGACGTCGTGGACCGCCGAGGCGGAATGGGTCTTGGGTCTGGCCTGCTCGGACCGTTCGTCGCCATCGGTTCGAGGTTCGGAATCGTGGGCATTCTCGCGGCGGTGGGGTTGTATTTTGCTGGTCGCGCCTTCCTCGGCGGCGGTACGCCGTTGTCGGCGACGAGCCCTTCGAATCATGACGGCCGCGGCGCCGTGACGTCCCAGCAAGACGAGATGACCTCCTTCGTGTCATTCGTTTTCGACGACGTGCAGAAGACGTGGGAGCAGAAGCTGGCCGAACGTGGCCGGCGCTATGCGCGCGCCAAGCTCGTTCTATTCGAGGATCGGACGTCGTCGGGGTGCGGCTACGGATCCGCGACGGTAGGCCCCTTCTATTGTCCAACCGATCAGCGTGTGTACATCGATCTCAGCTTCTATCGAGAGCTCGAGCGGCGATTCGGGGCGCCGGGCGACTTCGCGCAGGCATATGTCATTGCCCACGAAGTGGGACATCACGTGCAAGGACTGCTCGGAAGCGGAGCGCGCAATGTCGAAGGCGCGCGAACGAAGCGTGATTCGCGCTCGGCGGAATCGGTCAAGTTCGAGCTGCAGGCTGATTGCCTAGCGGGCGTCTGGGCGAATTCCACGCAAAGCCGTGAGTTGCTCGAGCGCGGCGACATCGACGAGGCGCTCGGGGCCGCCACCGCCATCGGTGACGACCGACTGCAGCGACAATCGACCGGTACCGTGAATCCCGAGACGTTTACCCACGGGTCTTCCGAGCAAAGGGTGCACTGGTTTCGACGCGGGCTGACGTCGGGCAACATCGACGCGTGCGACACCTTCTCCGGCACACCGCTCTGACGGTCCGTCAGGGATTGTATTCGTTGTCATTCGCTGGCGACGACGGCGATTCCGGTGACGCGGCGGGTTTGTCGGGCGAAACCTCGGACGGCTCTGGTTTGCGTGCGGGGGTGGCGCTGCCCGAGGCTCGCGGTCGCTTTGAGCTGGGCTCGCGTCGACCGACCGACGATGGGCGCGACGCACCCGGTTTGGGGTTCTCTTTCTCTTTGTCGCTCGGCTCTTTGACGGCGATGGCATCGCCCTTGGTCACGTCGAAGCTCGGCGGCGTTTTCGGATCGCAGCCCGGGCCGAAGTTGTCAGCCTTGAAACGGTACGTCAGGTTGCCGCGGCGCTCGCCGGAGTTCGAAGAAGCCGTCGCCTCGAGGCGCACGTCGTGTTCTCCAGCGCGCGCCGGCGTGCAGTAGGAGAGGAGGTAGTAGCGTTCCGAGTAGCCCTGAATCTTCTGGGCGATCTGATCGAAGGCTTGCTTGACGGCCTCCCGATCTTTCGCCATGGCCGTGCCGTTTCGGCCGATCGCGCCGATGTCGTGCTCCGAGATCTCGGCGCCGAGCCCGATGGCGAAGATGTCGTACTCGCTGTCGTGAACGGCCTTCATCATCTCGTCGCGCGGTACCCGCCCTGCGTGATCGGTCCCGTCGGTAAAGACGACGAGCGTGCCGAACCTGAGTGGGTGCTCGGCGTGCGAGAGCTCGGTTTTCAGGGTCTCGAGCCCCTTCACGACGGCACCGTGCAGATTGGTAGAAGGGTCGCGCGGTTGAAACGTCGCGAGGGATTTGACGCCGCCCTTGGCCGCGCCTCCCGAGCTCGTGAAGGGCACGATCGGATAGAGGTCCGTGCTGCCGTCGAAAGCATAGACGCCCACCTTCTGGAATTTCTCGACCTTCTCCGTAAACTCGCTCGCCGCGTCGACGACGGCCGGCGCCTGCCCCGACTTCGAGATGCTCCCGCTCATGTCGACGAGAAGCAGCGTGTAGTACGACGCGGCGACGGTAGGATTCAAGATTGTCTGTTTGCTTTCGAATTCGGAGATGAGGCTGTTGTCCTCGTAGATCTTGAAGCTCTCCGCTTTGAGCCCGCCGACCGGCGTCCCGTCCGAGCGGTCTACCCGGAAGTAGACCGCTACGTTGCCCGGCTTCGCCGTGGCCGATCGGACGAGATGAACGTCGAGTCCGGATCCTTTGCACCCGGCGAGCAGCGAAATGGCCACGGCCAGAAGGGCACTCACACGACGTGAGGGAGCGCGAGTCGCACAAGGTAGGCAGCTTTTCACCCCTACTAGTCAACTCGCGTTGCGGCTCATCGTCAACGTGTACTCCCTCCGAGTGAAGCGAGCAGCTTGTCGAGCGCTGCATAGCTCTGGTTCATTCCCTCTTCCATACCCGAGTGCAGCATCCCATCCCGCTCCATCGTCGTATGAAACAGCGAGACCGTCACGAGCTTGGTGCGCCCGTCGCCGAGGTCTTCCAAGGTCATGGTCTCGACCACGACATGTCCCGGCATCCCGTCCCATTCGAAGGTCTGCACGACGCCCTCCGGAGCGACCACCTCGCGATAGCGGCCCTCGACCCTCGGTGCGTTGAAGATACGCTCGGTGCGAATCTCCCGGTCGGAGGGGGTCGAGATCTTCGCGCTTGTTTCATTGGCTGCTCGGTTCATGGCGTTCCTTTCGTGCGCTCGAGGAAGTGCTCGATGTGATCGAGGCGCTGCTCCAGCATGGTTCGGTAGGACGCGATCCATTTCGTCACGTCCTCGAGGCGTCGAGGGCCGATCCTGACCTGCCGCACACGGCCGATCTTTTGCGTTGCCACGAGGCCCGCGTCTTCCAGCACTTGCACGTGCTTTTTGAGTCCGGTCAGTGTCATCTCGAACACGTCGGCGAGCTCACTGATCGACGCATCCGATCGACCGAGGCGCAAGAGAATGGCGCGGCGGGTCGGATCGGACAACGCTCCGAACGAGCGATCCAGAGCGTCTTGATACTGAACCATGTGGTTCAGTTATTATCCGCGGCGTAGCCCGCCGTCAAGACCGCTGTCGACGATCTCAGCGCCTTCGCGCGCTAAGCCTCGGATCGCGCGAAAGGCGAGCTGTCGTATTGCGCGAGCAGGCTCTCAGGATTGTCGTAAATGGCGATTGCGCCTCGGAGTTTCTCATCGGGCCACCCTCCGGCGCGTAGCGCCACGGCACGAACGCTCGCTCCGTTCGCGGCGTCGATGTCATAAGGCGTATCGCCCAGCATGATCGCGGCCGCAGCGCGGCATCGCGCTTTGTGAAGCGCCGCATGGATGATGTCGGGATCGGGTTTCGAACGATCGGCTTCGTCGGACGAAGTGGCTCGGTAGAAGAGATCGGCCGCGCCCGTCTTTTCGAGGAGCGCCCCCATCTCTTCTTCCTTCGCCGAAGTCGCGGCGACCAAGCGCAGGCCGTCGCGGTGCATGCGTGCGAGGAGCGCTTTCGCGCCCGGAAAGGCCTGCAGCTTGGGAAAGTACTTCTGCTTGAAAATTTTGGTTCTCTGCTCGGCGAGTTCTTTTCCGCGCTCGGACTCGATGTCAATCCCGGTGACCTCGGGCAGCAGCTTGTCGCCGCCTTTGCCGATGAGCCATCGAATGCGATCGAAAGTGACGTCGTGCCCCGCCGCGGTGAGCGCATCGACCCAGGCGTGCGCGTGGGCGTCGTTGCTGTCGACGAGGGTGCCGTCGATATCGAGCAGTACGGCCTCGAGTCTAGCGATCGCCATCGCGGTCCGTTCGTTCGCCCCGCGCTAGTAAGGCGCGGACGATCCCTCGTCTTCCTCTTACCGATTTCAGGCGACCAGGCGCGGCGACGTGAACATCCGTGGCGACGGGATTGCTGGTGCGGTCCGGCTCGCTCATGAAGATACCTCCGAGGCGCAACGCTTTTGAAATGCGCGGTGTTTCGCCGTAGCGCAATCGGCCTTTGGCGGAACACGGCGCAAGCCTTTCGTCCGGGGATCGTCGGTTTGCTTCTAGCAAAGTATCTCCGCATGCACGACGCAGGTGTTCAAACAGGTTCCATCCCGCTGGTGGTCGATCCCAGTCGAGGCTATCGGGCCGCCAATCTCGAGCTCGTCCAAGGTCTCTACCTCGTGACGACGGGCGTATGGCCACTCGTCAGCCCGCTCACCTTTCAGACGGTCACCGGTGCCAAGCGGGAAATGTGGCCCAGCGACACGGTCGGAACGCTGGCGGCAGTGATGGGCACCGTTCTCCTCTACTCGGGATCGCGAAAAAGGCGCCCGTCGGAGGTGATTCTGCTCGCCATGGGCAGCGCTGCGGCGTTCGCCGCCCTCGATATCGTACATGTGGCCAAAAGGCGGATCGCACCGGTCTATCTCATCGATGCTGCGGCCCAGCTGGGGCTCTTGGCATGGTGGGCATTTGCGCGTGGGCACCTGCCGTGGCGCCGGACGAAGGCCGGTGTTCGCCACGTCGATGCCAGGTCTGACCCCGGACCTGACGTAACGACGAGCCATCAGCGCCGTTCGGCGTCGCCCGAATTGCCCATAGTGGCAGTCGCCCAAACCTCGCATTCTAGGCGGATGGCAACACGAGCGGAAAATGCACGTTATGAGATGGAGCGATCGAAGCCCAATCGGCCCAAGCAACCGCCCAAACCTCGTCGCGACGTTGGTGTCGACACGTCACTTCCGGGCACGAGCGCTACGGACCGCAAAGCCGGAGCGGGCTCGAGCGCGGCCCGCAACCGGAAAACGGCCGGGACGACCAAGGCGGCGTTCGAGCTCGAAGATTCCAAGGGTCAGCCGTCCCGAAAATCGACCCGCGGCGCCGCGAATCGCATCAAACAGAACAGCAACCTCACCCGCCGCCAAAAACGCCGCGTAGCGTCTCCGAAAGCGCGAGCTCTACGTTCCGCCTGATAAGTTGGGAGGCGATCACGCGAGCGCAAGCAGGTCGAGTGCGTGCGTGACGCCTGCGGTGACTTGCGCCATGCGTAGATAGTCGAGCTTTTCGGGCGTGTCGCTGGGGCGGTGATAGTGACGGTAACGGAGCCAGGCCGTGTCGGTGAGCATGGCCGCGAGATAGCCCTCTTTCCAGAACGACCATTGATCGGATGATCGCACGCCCGGGAGCACGCCGGGCAACGCCACGCCCTTGCAGCGCACTTCGCCAGCTTCGTCGAACGCGCCTACGACTTGCGCCACGAGGTCGCGCGAGCGCAGATTGCCGAACACGGCGAGAAAATCCGAACGCCAAGGCGAAACGTAGTTGAGCGGAAAGGGCGCGTGGGGAGCGAGGTGCGAATCGGCGTAATAGCCGATGGTTTCGAGGCTGAGCATCGCCACGATGTTGTCCCCACGGCGCCGGCACGCGCGTGCGTAAACCCAACTGCCCATCGCTGGCGTTCGCGTGAAGGGCGGTTCCTCCGTACAAAATGCCACCAGGCGCACCGTGCGGCTGCGCGCGGGTCGTCGGGCGGCGCCGCGGGCGAGCGCGAGGAGCGCGGCCACGCCGCTGGCGTTGTCGTTGGCGCCGGGGGTGGTCTCGGCGGTGTCGTAGTGGGCGCCCACGACGATGATTTCGCCGCGCCTGTCCGTGCCGGGCAGCTCGACCTCGAGATTCTGAACCCCCGCGTTGCGCACGATGTAACTCTGACGATTCACTTTGTGGCCGGCATCGGCGAGCTCGGCCGCGACGAACTCGCGCGCTTCTCCTAGCGCGCGTCGATGATCGGCGTCGAGGAGGTGACGCTCGCCGATGTCCCGCGCCAGCACGGTCACGTCGCGCTGGAGTCGCGCCTTGACTTCGTCGATTCCAATAGTGCCGCGTGGGGGCGGCTCGCGATGATCGCGCGGTTCGCGGCGCTCGATGACTTGCATGTCGCTCCTTTCAATGTTTCTCAATCGGTTGCGACGCCTGACCGCCGCCGTACACGTCCACCCTCGTTGCTCGTTGTCGCCGGCGAATCAGACCTTGGCCTTCGTCGATGAAATAAAAGCCGATGCGAAAAAATGCCGCGATGACGGTCACCAGAATCGACGCCAGAAACCATCGGACGATGCCCGTCAAGAAACCCCAATGGTACGGCACCTCGACGGGGTAGGTGCCCGTGAGCGGCACGAGCAGGAAGGCAACCCAGTGCGACGCGCAGTAGGGGCACGACACCAAGTAACCGAGCCAAGTATCGGGCGCTCCCAAGCGCGCTCGCAGCGACGCGAAAATTCTCTCGCGTGCGATCGTGTGCGAGAGGCCCATGACGATGAGTGAAACAGCGATCAACTGAGGCATGTGAGGTGAGGGCCCCGACGGGTTGTCCTGTGCAATCTTGTAGAGCCGTTCAGCTCCGCGCGCGTTTGGGCGTTGTGCCTACGGCTTATCGGGGACACGACGTTGTCCTCGTCGCCGCCATCTCCGACGATGGTCGCAGGCACTGGTCTTCGGCCTGAATGGGGACCTAAGGCCGTCTCTGTAACGAAGGCTGCTGAGTACGATTCGATACAGATGCTCGGCGCTGCCTGTGGGAAAAAACCATGACGGTCCTCGTGGTCGACGATGACGACGACATTCGCGAGGGCGTGCAGAGCTTTCTCGAGTCGGAAGGGCACCCCACGCACGGCGCTGCCAACGGACGCGAAGCGCTTTCGCTGCTTCGCAATCAACCCGAGCCGCCGCGCCTCATTCTTCTCGACCTCATGATGCCCGTCATGAGCGGATGGGAGGTGCTCGTCGAGCTCGACGTCGATCCTTTCTTGCGAGGGATTCCGGTCGCGATCATGAGCGCGCATCCGTGCGCGCGCAGCACGGCCGGTGGTCGCGGGTCTCCTTTGGGCGAGGGTTCGCCGGGCTCCATGAGTCGAATGCTTCTTCCGAAGCCACTCGACCTCTCGCGATTACTCGCTATCGCGCGCGCGGCGAACGTTTAACTATTTTGACCCGCTTCCCGCGACTCTCGGCGCGCGTACGGGCGTGCCTTCCTGTCGCGCGGCCGCGTTCCGTCTTGTCCCTTTATCCCTAATCGCAATCTTTCCTCTCCGCAGCACGGAGTTCATGATGGCTGGAAAAAAAACGGTTCCGAAGATAGGCGCCAAGCGCCCTGACGCTCCAAAGTCCCCTCGCGCTTCCGGTTCGACGACGAGCGCCCGCTCCACGGTCTCTGGCCCGGCGCGCAACGACTCCTCCGCGATCGATGCCGCGACCGAGAAGGCAAAGGGAACGGCGGCTCTTGCCGCAGCGATGCCTTTCAATGCGAACAAGGCCGGCGAGTACGGAAAAACATCGGCGGAGCCGCAGCCGGGTAGATCCGTGACCGGCGCCGATCCACGCGTCACCGGCAGCACCCTTACGGAGACGGTAGCGTCGGCCAAGGCAGGCACCGGTAAGGTCAACCTCGGTTTCAACCCCGGCAACCTTCCGCTCGATCGAACGCGGGTCGACGCAACGGGGCGACGGCTCACGACGAACCAGGGCGTCGATGTCGCGGACAACCAGCATTCGCTGAAAGCTGGTTTGCGCGGACCGGCACTCCTCGAGGATTTCATCCTGCGCGAGAAGATCACGCACTTCGATCACGAGCGCATCCCCGAACGTATCGTGCATGCCCGCGGCTCTGCGGCCCACGGTTATTTCGAGTGTTACAAGTCCATGAACGGGGTCACGCGCGCTTCGCTCTTCGCCGAGGCCGGCAAGCGGACCCCGGTATTCGTCCGATTTTCGACCGTCATTGGCGAGCGCGGCTCGACCGATACCCCGCGCGACGTGCGCGGCTTTGCGGTCAAATTTTACACGGATGAGGGCAATTGGGATCTCGTTGGCAATAACATTCCCGTCTTTTTCATCCAAGACGCGATGAAGTTCCCCGATCTCATCCACGCCGCTAAACCAGAGCCGCACTTCGCGATGCCCCAGGCGGCAACGGCGCACGATACGTTTTGGGACTTCGTCTCCCTCATGCCGGAGTCGACCCATATGCTGATGTGGGCCATGTCCGATCGCGCCGTGCCGCGAAGCTATCGCATGATGCAGGGGTTCGGCGTGCACACGTTTCGGTTGATCAACGACCAGGGCAAGTCGACCTTCGTCAAGTTTCATTGGGCGCCGCTGGCAGGTACCCATTCGCTCGACTGGGACGAGGCAGTCAAGATCTCCGGAGCCGATCCCGACTTTCACCGGCGTGATCTCTGGGAAGCCATCGAGTCGGGCGCCTTTCCCGAATACGAGTTGAGCTTCCAGCTGTTTTCGGAGGAACAGGCGGAGCACTTCAGCTTCGACGTCCTCGATTCGACCAAAATCGTGCCCGAGGAATTGGTGCCGCTGACTCCCGTCGGAAAAATGGTGCTCAATCGCAATCCGGATAACTTCTTCGCCGAAACAGAGCAGGTCGCTTTCTGCACTGCCAACATCGTTCCCGGTTTGGACTTCTCCAACGACCCGCTGCTCGCGGGACGAATCCACTCCTACCACGACACTCAAATCTCGCGGCTGGGGGGGCCGAATTTTCACGAGATCCCGATCAATGCGCCGGTCACCCAGGTGCACAACAACCAGCGCGACGGCATGCATCGACAGGCCATCCACCGCGGTCGTGTCGCCTACGAGCCCAACTCGCTGGCGGGTGGGTGCCCGTTCCAAGCAGGAATGGCGGGCTTCACCTCCTTTCGCGAACACATCGACGACCACAAGGTCCGCGGGAAGGCCGAGCGCTTCGCGGATCACTACACGCAGGCTATGCTTTTCTGGGACAGTCAGACCCCCATTGAAAAAGCGCACATCTTGCGCGGATTTCGCTTCGAGCTGACGAAGGTGCAGGTCCCCGCGGTGCGCGAGCGCGTCGTGGCCATGCTCGCCAACGTCGCCGACGAGCTGGCAGAAAAACTGGCCGCGGATTTGGGCATGCCGGTTCCCGAACCGCTCCCCAAGGTGTTGAAGAAGCCGGCCAAACCCGAAGTTCAAGTTTCGCCGGCGCTCTCGCTGTTCTTCCGGCCGGGGGATGGTCGCATCGTCGCTCGTCGTGTCGCCATCTTGGTGGCGGATGGCATCGACGGTGAAGCGGCGCAAGCACTGCACGCCGGCCTGGTGGAACAAGGCGCCGTGCCACGCTACGTCGGCGCGCGTCTCGGTGCCGTGCAGACGGAGCAGGGAGACACGCTCGAGGTCGAAGTGACCATGGAGACCATGCCCTCCGTGCTCTTCGACGGCCTCATCGTCCCGGATGGCAAACTCGCCGCCAAGACGCTCGGCAACATCGGTCAGGCGCTCGAATTCATCAAAGACCAGTACCGTCACGCTAAGCCGATCCTGGCCCTCGGCGCAGGCGCTGATCTGGTCGAGAACGCCGGCGCTCCCGCGACACTGCCATCAGGCGCGCCCGATTCCGGCATGTTGATTGGCAGGCGCGCGACGGTAGAGAAAGCGCTACCCGCGTTCGTGAAAGCTTTGGCCAGACATCGCCACCACGAGCGCGAAATGGATCCGCCCGAAGTTTGAGCGATCTTTGCGTCCCGCGATCCAACGACAACGCCAAACGGAGGCACCATGGATGTGAAACAAGTCGAAGAACTCCTCTTGCAGTCGCTCGAGCACGAGATGGGCGGCGTACAGATCTATACTGCCGCGCTGACCTGCGTCGTTCGCGACGACCTGAAAAAGGAGTGGCAGAAGTACCTCGAAGAGACGAGATCGCACGTGACGAAACTCGAGGCAGTCTGCCGGGCGCTCGCTATCGACGCGAAGAAACAAACGCCCGGCCGCTCCGTCGTGCGACACGTGGGTGAATCGTTGGTGGCGGCCATGAAACTGGCCCTATCGTCGGGCGAACGCGCCGCGGCGCAGTTGGTCGCTTGCGAGTGTGTCGTTCTCGCCGAGACCAAAGATCACATGGACTGGGAGCTCATCGGAAAATGTGCAGAACACTTGCCCGCCCCTCAGGCCGCGGCGCTGAAGACCGCTTACGACGAGATTGAAGACCAAGAAGACGAGCACCTCTATCACACCAAGGGGTGGTGCCGAGAGCTCTGGGTAGAGTCTCTGGGCATGAAGGCGGTGTTGCCTCCGCCCGAAGAACGCAGGCACGTCAAAACGGCAATTGGGGCCGCGCGCGCCGAGCAGTCAGCTGAAAAAGAGCGGTAGGGCACGCTGAACCTCCACGCTCGGTGACCGTCGAAGTGCGGGGTCGACCTTTGGGTCGATCGCGCTCTTCGAGCCAAGATCGTTTGATGCTTAAAGGCAATGCGCGCCCCAAGCGGGCGCGTCGAGACGCCGGCCAGGAGACAGCGATGAAAAGAGAGATTCCGCGCCGCACGCTACTCGCCAGCGTAGGGGCGGGTGTCGTTGCCGCTTCGTGCAGCGGGACGAGGGGGCAAGACGCCGCATCGCCCTCCCCGCGCCCGGCGAACCCTGCTGCGACTTCCTCCATCCCCCAACGCCCCCTCGGAAGCACGGGCGTCATGGTCTCGATGATTGGCCTAACCCCTGTGCTCGCCTGAGTCGATCTCGCTTGCGCGGGGGATCGAGATTTGATCTGGTGAGTCATGGGAGAACCTCATCCGGTCGAACTGAGAGAACGAGTCGTTAAGGCATACGAGAGCGGCGAAGGGACCTACCCG
>DATHEQ010000292.1:0-2949 GCA_035318505.1 Polyangiaceae bacterium
GTCGCTTCGAGGTATTTTTCGCACTGGGAGGGCGGGTGGGGACCGAGTCGGACAAGGCTCCTGCCTCTACCACGTCACCTTCCGGCCGGCGAACCGCCCTCTGCCGCACCGAGGTGGGCGAACGGACACACCCGAGCCGCCGACGTGTCGGGGCGGACACGCGCGGAACTCGCCATCTGCTGCCGGAACCGCTACTTTGCGGGCGGCGTGCTAGATGCAAAGAATAAGACCCATGGCATCGTCCCAAGTCCCGGGGAAGCGGCGCCCGGGCACGATGCGCAATTGTGCTGGGCTACGAACTCTTTCCCTCTTGTTCTTTCTCGTCGCGAGCGCATGCGGCGTCGTCAAACCGACGGGTAAACCCGAAGTTGCCTCGGAGCCGAGGAACGACGACGGCGGTGGCGCGGCAGCTCGCGTGGAACAAGGTGAGCCCCCCCGCCCCTTGCACCAGCCCATCCCGATCTACAAAGACGGCAAGATCACCGGCGAAATCGATGCGGCAGCCCTGGCGCCGGGACAGATCGTGCTCGACCTCGGAGAAGACTGGGTGCCGTACATCTTCAGCGAGCGGTCGGCTCCGGGGGACGAGCGTACGCCTCAATCATACCGACCGACTTACCTCGCCCTCGCTCGTGGCGAGTTCCCCAGTGACATACACGGCGCCCGCGCCAAAAGGGACCGTTACCTCGAAGTTTTCGGCATTCTTCCCACGTTGAATCTGGTGCGCGATCGCTTCCGTGAAACGCTGCGACAAGACTGCATTTCGAAGCTCGATCTCGAGCCACTCAAGCTGTACGAGCGCATCATTCCGTACATCGATATGGCCAAGGCGCGGCGCGATTCGGCGACCTTCGTGGCCATCGATCGGCGCATCAAGCAGCTCATGCAAAAGCAGGGCGTCGACACACCCGACAAACTCGATGCGGCGAAGCTCTCCGCCGGAGACAAAGCGAACCTCAGGCAATACGAGAAGATGGGCCCGACCCAGGTTCTCATCCGTGCGGCCCAGGTGCGCTTGCAATGCGAAGGTTTCTTGAAGGGTCAATTTTTGGAGGGCGCTCTCGATTGGTCGACGAACGACGCGATCGCGGCGTTCGAGAAGAAACACCGCGTTTTCGGGTGGGGCTTCGTCACCCGCGATTCGGTGGAGGCGTTGAAAGAGCCGCCGATGCAAGGCGAGCGCAGCGCCGTCCTGCGCGTGCTCACCGAGCGCGCCATGCACATGGCGGGGTTTCTCGAGGATGGCAGCACGTTTGCGTCGCCCGACAAGCCGCGCATGTACAAGGGGCCTGATGGGAAAGAGCGTCCCGTTCCCAATCTCGAGAAGGAAGTACGGGAAGCGATCGTCAAAGCCTTCGGGCTCGACACGCCAGAGTCGACCTTGGCGTGGCTCGAAACGCTCGGCAAAATTCCGGGAGAAAAACTGGTCGCCTTCGAAGGGCCGAAAACGCCCGAATATTACTCTCCCAACATGGATCTCACCGTCGTCATCGATCGCGGCGACGTCTGGTACGAATTTCCCTATGACGACAAGGGTCGCGAGCGCCCGCAGCCCACGCACCGCCGGCCGATGCTCACCTTCATGACCGAGTACCAAGGCGAGAAGATTCCGCTTGCCAAGTTCGGCACCACCATCGGCGGATGGCGCAGCGAGATGGTCGATGGGATCGAGATGTGGAAGTACAAGAACTCACCGGTCGGCGAACGCGTGTGGCGTCAGATCGTGGCGGCTCCGGTTTGGCTGCCCCCGGCTGGGACGACGGCGCGCACGCTGCTCACGCGCGACCCGAAGAAGCCGGACAGCTTCATCGTCAATCTGCACGAGACGGGGCCGAGCTACGCCTCCGCGTACGGTCTCGTAGCGGCGTACCACTCCCGCTTCCGCGAGAACGAGGACGGCGAGGTCGAGCTGCAAGGAGACGAAGGGATCCGTACGCACGGCTCGGTCGACTACATGAGCATCATGCAGCGGCACTCGCACGGGTGTCACCGTTTGCACAACCACATCGCCGTGCGGCTCATGTCGTTCGTGCTGCGCCATCGTCCGCACAAGCGACTCGGCGAAAGGTTCGTCGGCTATAAAAGCACCGTCGAGCAAGACGGCGAGGAGTACGAAGTCAAGCTCGACAAAACTGGTTACACCTTCCAGCTCGAGCGACCGATTCCCGTCGATGTGCTGAAGGGCCGCATCGTTGGCCGGCAGAAGACGCCGATCACCGGGGCAATTCCGAAGTACGACTCTGCCGCCGGCGCGTACATGACGCCCGACGGCGGCGCGGTCACCGTCGATCGCAGCGGAACGATGCGCGACGTACCGCCGCCCGCACCGGCTGTTCCCGACGCCGGAGCGGTCCCCCTGCCCGGCGAAGGGCTCGGAACCCCACTCGAGCCGGTGGAGCACCCTTAGAGAACGGCGCGGCCGCCGGGGGTGCCCGTTGCGCGGGCGGCCGGGAGCGCGTTCGGCCGCCCATCGGAGGGCGGCGATGTTACGCGCGCCGTTTGTGGCTACGGCGTGCATCGCGAGCAGACTCGCGACGGAACAGTGGGCGGATGGCGCTGGGGAGAAAGTGGCGGCCTCTCTGCCCCGGCCGCCCGCGCAACGGGCACCCCCGGGCGGCCTTGGGGGGCGCCAACGTGGGCGCGCGGGCATCGCGTGTGGGGGTGAATTCTGCGAGCGGGCTTCGATGGCTCGCGATGTTGTATTACCGAACGAACTGCGTGCCGTCCCAGTGATACCGCGCCAGGCCGCCACCGCCCCACGGTAGAAGCAGCGGTTCGAGCCCGCCGACCTTGTCGCGATCTTGCGAGAAAGGGTAGGTGCGGTCGGTGAAGCCGAACGACTGGCCGGGCCGCACCTCGATGTCGAGGCCCTTGCTCCCCGGCAGGAAAGCGAGCGCGCCTTGCACGCGCTTGCCGGCGATCTCGCGACCGGTTTCCGCGCCGAACACA
>DATHEQ010000293.1:0-2764 GCA_035318505.1 Polyangiaceae bacterium
CATCGAAGTCGTCGTCTGGGGTGACGCGGCTCTGCGCACCGACGTCACCGCGATTCGTGAGCTGCGCATCGCGCTACCTCCCATGGGCGCTCCTGCGCCGACGGGCGGGGGATCCGCTGGGTCCGACGTGCGACTCGCAGACCTGGCCACGGTCGCCGTCGTACCTGCGCCGAACGTCGTTCGGCGGGAAGGCGCGTCGCGCCGCATCGACGTGACCTGTGATGCGCGCGGACGCGATCTCGGAGCGGTCGCCAAAGACGTCGCGCGTGCCGTCAACGCCGTCTCGTTCCCCGCCGGACACCACGCCGAGATCTTGGGTGAGTACGCCGCGCGCGGCGATGCGCGGAGCCGCTTGTTCGGCGTGGCCCTGCTTTCGCTCTTCGGAATCGCGATCGTGCTCTACGCCGACTTCCGCTCCGCCGCGCTGGTCGCATTCATCATGGCGACGCTTTCCTTCGCGCTCGTGGGCGGCGTCGTGGGAGTCATTGCGACGGGCGGTGTCGTCTCCCTCGGATCGTTGGTCGGCTTCGTCACCGTCCTCGGGATCGCGGCGCGAAACGCAATCGTGCTCGTCAGCCACTTTCGGCATCTGGAGCGCGATGAAGGAATGACCTTCGGCGAGATGCTCGTCGTTCGAGGGGCGAGCGAACGTGTCGTTCCCGTCCTCATGACGGCGCTGGCGACGGGCCTCGCGCTCGTACCGCTCGTCATTTCGGGAAACCGACCAGGCAATGAAATCGAGCACCCGATGGCCGTCGTGATTCTCGGCGGGCTCGTCACGTCGACCATCCTCAATCTGCTCGTCGTGCCGGCGCTCTATTTGCGCTTCGCGCGGCCTGCAGCCGAGGTCTAAAACGCGACCTGGGCGGCGAGAATGACCTCGTCCTCGTTGCGGCTCTGCGGGAATTTGCTGTAGTTGAGCTGCAGCTTCGACTCGTGTTTGCGAATGTAGTAGTTGAGGCCGACGTTGTATTCCCACATGTGGTCGGCATCCTTGCCCGTGTTGGGATCGAAGTAGCCGATGCGCACGATCGGCTGCAGCATCTCGAAGAAGGTGAACCCGGCGGCCGCATAGAATCCTTGCCCGTTGTAGGACGGCCCGTCGTTCACGGCGATGTCGCGCGCGTAAATGTACTCGCCCTGAAAAAGGACCGGTCCTTGTTCGAAGCGGAGATCGGCTTCGTACCTATCCTTGGTGCCGGCCTGGGTGCGCTGCCCGACCGAACCGTAGATGACGCCAGCCACCGTCAAGCCTGGTATGGGATAGGCCTCGAGACGAAGCGCGAGATCCTTCTGGTTATTGGTATCGAGCGTGTTGACGCCTAGGCCGTTGAAAATTCCGGCCGAGTAGCCGAAGTACTGCGTGGTCTTGGCGATCCGCAGGCCGAGATCGCGCTTATCGCCGAACTGGCGCGATACGATGGCCCGCTCGGGAAAAAGCACCTTCGACGAAGAGTTGTAGCCCTCCCAACTCAGGGGAATTTTGAATTGACCCATGGATACGTCCGCGTATTCAGTGGGAAACGTGAGATAGACGTCCTGCAGCATGGTCGCCGGACCCACGGGTTGCCGGACAGTCACTTGCTCGGGGCTGGTGGCGTTGACGGGAGTGACGGGAACGTTGACGTTCTGGAACTCGATGACCCTGGCCGGATCGATCATCACCGCATAGTTGGCGACCCCGGGGACGATCTCTCCTTTCATATGAATCTCGGCGCGACGAACGCGGAACGTCGATACGGAAGTCGGGGTTGGATTGACGCAGCTCGGGCAGCCGTCGAAAACAAACCAGCCTTGCAGCAAGAGCCCGGGCTGAAATAATCCTCCCGTACCGACCGTGAGCTTCTTGGGCGGCGGCGGTGCTTCAGGTCCAGCCGAGGGCACTGGGGGCGCGAGCGGCGCGGGAGAGAGAGCGGTCGGAGGCGGCGGCGCATACGGCGGAGGCGCGAGCGTCGGGGGAGTCGCCATGGGCGGCGGCTCGGTCGGCGACATCGGGGGAGGCGAAGGAGGAACGTCCGCGGGAGGCGGCGGGGTCTGCGCCAGTGCTTTCGCCGAGAGAGCCGACACCGCGGCGCCAATCAGAAGGGAACGAATCGACATGACATCTCGCTTTCAGAGCAATCGGGAAAGAGGTACTGCGTTGTGCTCATCGACGGCGCGCGAACCGCAAAGGGCTGCGCCCGAACGCTCCCGATCCGCGCGGCCGAGTTTGCCAACCGCGCCCATGAGTCATCGCGCTGTGCATTGGGTACTGCTGGCAGTCCGTGTAACACGCGCTCTGCATCGACACGTGTGACATTGTCGTGACATACAACGCTCACTGATTTGATCAGGCGCCGCGCAAAAGCATTGCTGCCCCATTCCTGCCTGACCACTTTCGACAGAATGCTGTCTGCAATGGGAATGACTCGAAATGAGTGACGAGCCATCGAGCCGTGCTGATGCTGATCATCCGCTACTTCACCGGGCAAGCCGACCCGCTAGCGGCAAGACACGAGGACCGCGCCCGCGGCACGCAAGTCGAGCTCGGCACGCCCGCGAAGAGTTGCCAAAAACGAGCAGTGTCGCGTTATTCTCGTCGACTGGGCTGCCCGCCCCGTGTCCGCAGGGCAGAAGGTCTTGAGAGGAAGGCTTGCATGTCTGACCTGGGAGCAGTGCTGGATGTCGCGATTGGCTTGATCTTCATGTACATGATGACGAGCCTGCTCGTTACGATCGTCCAGGAGGGGATCGCCTCGATGCTGCAGCTTCGGGCGAGAAATCT
>DATHEQ010000294.1:0-10090 GCA_035318505.1 Polyangiaceae bacterium
GAGCAAGGCGCCGTGCTCGCAACCGTGAAAAAGATCTGGGCAGGGGACGATCAACCCGGCACCGCGAGGAACGTGGCGCGGCTCGAGACGCTGCACGGATCGGTCGGCGTCGAGGGGCGGCACTTCGCGTTTCCCCTCGCAACGCTCGAAGAAAAACGCTCCTTCGCTCAGCGAAACCAATCGTGGATCGAGGTGGCGCTCGACATCGGCGAGCGCGCGGCTCGGGAGGCGCTCAGCAACGCGGGCCTCGCCCCCGCAGACGTCGACCACATCTTCTTCGTCACGGTGACGGGCATCGCGACCCCCAGCATCGATGCGCGGCTCGTCAACCGTTTGGGTCTTCGGTCGGACGTGAAGCGAACGCCTATTTTTGGCCTTGGCTGCGTCGCCGGCGCCGCCGGAACCGCCCGGGCAGCGGATTACCTGCGGGCGTTTCCCGATGATGTCGCGCTCCTCGTATCGGTCGAGCTCTGCTCGCTCACGTTCCAGCGCGACGATCGATCGATCGCCAATGCCGTGGCGACGGGCCTCTTCGGCGACGGCAGCGCCGCCGTCGTCCTCTCGGGTGCAGCCCGTAGCGAAGCCGCGGGTCCCTCCGTCCTCGGCACGCGTTCCATGTTCTATCCACAGACTGAGGAAATCCTGGGGTGGGAAATGGGCGAGGATGGTTTTCGTATTCTCTTATCGGGAGACATTCCCCGTATGGCAAAAGAACGTATCGCGCCCGATATCGATGCGTTCTTGACGGCAGCAGGTCTCGCGCGCGCGGACGTTGCGCATTGGCTTTTCCATACCGGCGGTCCCAAAGTACTCGACGCGTTCCGCGATGCACTCCAGCTTGTACCCGACGCGCTCGCGCGCTCGCGCCGTTCGCTACGGAAGCTCGGTAACCTGTCGTCGGCCTCCGTGTTATTCGTCCTTGCCGAATTGCTGGCTGAACGCACGGCCCGGTCGGGTGAATACGGTGTCATGCTCGCCATCGGTCCCGGACTTTGTGCCGAGCTCGTGCTGCTCCAATGGTGACATCTCAAGCGCTGTACCTCGGCTTCTTGGGATTGCTCGGCGTCGAGCGCTGCATCGAGCTATCGATCTCGCGTGTCAACGCGAAACGCGCTTTCGCGAAGGGAGCATTCGAAACAGGGCGCGTGCACTATCGCGTCATGGCTGCTCTTCATACCGCGTTCCTGCTCTCTTGCGGATTGGAAGTCGTGCTTCTCGACAGGCCCTTTCCGGGTTGGTCGGGGTTCGTCGCTTTGCTCGTGGCGCTTCTCGCGCAACTGCTGCGCTACGCCGCAGTCGTCACGCTCGGTGAGCGATGGAATGTGCGCATCATCGTGTGGCCGTCCCGCGCGCCCATCACGGGTGGTCTCTATCGCTTCGTCCGGCACCCCAACTATGTGGCCGTCATCGTCGAGCTCTTGGCGGTGCCGCTCGTTCACGGCGCTTTCCTGACGGCCATTTTCTTTACCGCGTGCAACGCCGCCCTGCTCACCGTTCGCATACGCGAGGAAGAGCGGGCGCTCGGCGCCGGCTATGCGGCCGCCTTTCGCGGTAAACCGCGCTTCATTCCTCGGAGCTTCAGCGGATGAGGGAGCGCCCGTGAGTCGCGGTGTCCTCGACGTCGCCGTGGTCGGCGGAGGCCCGGCCGGGCTCGCCGTGGCGATCGAGACGGCGCGCCGCGGGCTGAAGGTTGCCATTTTCGAACGACAGGATGAACCGGTCGACAAGGCGTGCGGCGAGGGAATCATGCCGCCCGGCGTGCGCGCCCTCGACGCGCTCGGCGTAAGATCGCGGCTCTTGCCCGGAGAGAGCGCGGAATTTCGCAGCATCCGTTATATCGACAGCGATGGGACATCGGCGGAGGGGAAGCTTCCCGCGCCGGGACTCGCCGTGCGGCGCGTCGCGCTGGTGCGCGCGATGTCCGACCGCGCTCGCGAAGTGGGAGCCGATCTCCGGTTTGGCTGTACGCTCCTCTCCCATCGGTGCGCCGGAGCAGCGGTGCTCCTCGAAACGGATCGCGGTCCGGAGGCGGCGCAGATCTTGGTTGCGGCCGACGGTCTCGCTTCACGGCTGCGGCACGAACAGAAGCTCGACGTGCCGAGAGCTGGGCCGCGACGATTCGGTCTTCGCCGTCACTTCCGGTGCACGCCCTGGACCTCGTCGATCGAGATCCACCTCGCCATGGGCGCCGAAGCGTACGTCACGCCCGTGTCGACCGATTGCGTAGGCGTGGCATTTCTCTGGGCAGAGGCGACGAACGAAGGACTCGGCGAGTCGCGCTGGGAATCGCTGCAGCGCCTTTTTCCGCGCCTCGCCGCTCGTCTCGAAGGAGCGATCCCTTGTTCGCGCATTCGCGGGGCCGGCCCGCTCGATCGCGCGTCGCGTGCGCGCACGAGCGATCGATTTGCGCTCGTGGGCGATGCCGCCGGTTACATCGATGCCATCACCGGCGAGGGCATCTCGCTTTCTCTTCTTTCGTCGGTCGCACTTGCGCGGATCTTGCCCGACGCGCTTCGTCACGGCGCCAGTCGCGCAGCGCTCGCTCCCTATGAGCGCGATTTCGCGCGACTCTTTCGTCGTTATGCCTTTGCGACGCGCGGCGTCCTTGCCGTCGTGCGCCGGCCCGCGCTCCGCCGCGAGATCCTGCGGGTGTTTCGCCGCTTTCCTCGCTCGTTCGATTGGCTCGTCGGCCAAGTCGTCGATGCCTGAGCGCGCGACGCGCGGCTCACGCGCGGCGACCCAATGTGAGAAAGGCGCCGAGCTCGAGCAGCGCCGATGCGACCAACAACGCTGTCGTCAAGAACGCAATTCGGTTCCACGAGCGGGAATCGAAGTGTCCGCCTCGAGCTACCGTAAAGACGAGGTAGCCAGCGAGCGGCGACAAAGCCAAAAACGCGAGCGCCGCGGCGGTCGGCATCCCCACCTTGGTTAACGCCAGCAGCGAGATGTACGGCAGCATCAAGGTGAGCGCGTAGAGCAGGCCCGCCCGGTTCGCACCCATTCGCACCACCAGCGTGCGCTTGCCCACAGCCGCGTCTCCTAGCTCGTCGGGGAACTCGACCGCCAAGATCATCGCGAATTGTAGAAAGAATAACGGTGTGACCGTCGCGATCGCCCAGACGTCGATGGCCCCTGCCTGAAGACCATAGCCCGCGAGGGGCAGCAGCAACGTCATGATGACGGCAGTGTCGAGCTCGCCGAGACCGCGCGAGTGGAGCGAGACGGGCGGCGCGCTGTAAACCCACGCCAGCAGAAGCGCGCCGACGAGCAGCAGGCAAACGGAGAGAGGGGCCGAAAAAAAAGCTCCTAGCGTGAACGTCGAAAAGAGCCCCATGCCGGCAAAGACGAGGGCGGCTGCCAGGGCGACGCTCGGCGACAGCTCTCCGTTTGGAAGAACGCGACTGCCGCCCGACCACTGCGTGGGCGTCGTGTTCGCACGATCAGCCTCGAGGTCGAAGTAGTCATTGGCATAGTGGGTCATCAATTGAATGGATGTCACCGCCAGCTGCCCCCAAAAGAAGAGCCGCCAATCGATGGAAGGCACACGCAGGGCGGCCATGGCCGCTCCAAGCCCATAAAACGCAAACCCCCCAACGAGAAAAATCGGGCGCCCGAGGCGAACAAAAGCTCCCACGCGGGTCAGCAGCATGCTCGTCGGTACATCCTCGGGCGCGCCGCGCATTTGCGCGCGCTCCTTTGGTCGGATCCCAACGCCTTCGTCGACACGACGTTGAGCCCGCTCTCGGCACGCGTGCGCGTCGCGCGGCTCGAAGCCAGATCGCGAGCATCACACGAGCCTCTCTCGCCCTATAGGAGCTGCGCTCTAAGATCCCCCGAAAGACGCTGCACGCTGTGGGACGTCAAGCGTGCGCCATGTTGCGCGATGCAATTGCGGAGAGCTGGCTTCCGCGGCCGCGGCCCTCGGGTGCCCAAGCTAAGAAGAGTTGACAGCCGAGCTCAGGCCCAGCGTTCGGCCTCCGCCTTGACGCTCCCGATTTCTGCGTCGAGTGCCACGGCCGCTTCTTCCAGCTCGGCCGGCTTCGAATCAATTCGAAATCGATATTGACCGTAGGCTTCGTCGAGCCGCTTGATGGCGGCGCTCATCCCTGTGAGCAAGTTGACGACCGGCGGAGCACCAACGAATTTGTCGGACGCGAGGCGGGTGGCGGCGCTCAGGCGCTCGGTCAGCTTGGCTGCGCTTTGCTCGAGCGGCTCGGGAGCACTTTCGCCGCTATTCCAGCGCGAAAGGCGAGCCGTCGCGTCGAGGGATTCCACCAGCGCTTCGAGCGCTTTGCGGAAAGAGGCAACACGTTGATCGTTCATGCCGGCGACCCTAGCAGCAGGAACCCAGCGCGTCGCTCAGAAATCCGGATCATGTGTCGTCTGGAATCGGCTGTGGGCCGGGGATAATGTCGGCGATGGCTTTGTCGAGGCTCGATTCACCGGCTGGTCGGTTGGCACGGTCGTCGCGGCGTTGTCTTCGTTTGGCGTCCTTGTCGCGGTGCTTGTCCTGGCGATTCTTTTCCTTCTGCCGCTTGTTCACGCTCGGGTTCGACATGCTTGGCTCCAGCAGACGGGCGTGGCGTTGTTCTCGCGCCTAAACGACCAGGGAGTCGAGCAACAAAGAACGACGCAGCCGATGGACGGCGCAGCCTACCCGGAGCCCCAGAAGACGCAAGAAAATGACGTTTTACGTAGCGCCGAGAGAGAAAGCCACGTAGGCTAGGGTCGAACTTGCCGCCTTGACATGCTTGGCGACGGACGCACTACGCGCAACGGAACCAGCACGACTTCGCGACATCAGCAACTCATCCGCATGACCTTGCCGAAAGGCAAGCGGGGTCGACCGGGCTTCGACCGCGGCCATGCGCTCCAATCCCGCGCTAGAGTCGCTCCAGAACTTGATAGGTATTGACGAACAAACGCGATTTTTGTCGCTAATAGAAAGAAGAGCAGAAAAGAAAATGGCAACTGGAACAGTGAAGTGGTTCAACGACAGCAAGGGCTTTGGATTCATCAAGCAGGACGGCGGCGGCGACGACGTTTTCTGCCACCAGAGCGCAATTCAATCCGACGGCTTTCGCACACTCGCCGAAGGACAAATGGTGGAATTCGAAGTCAATCGCGGTCCGAAGGGGCTCCAGGCCGCGAACGTTCGCGTTGTTCGCTAACTGGCGCGACTGAAACACCCGTCGCGGGCCTTCGTGACGGTTGGGTCCATTGGGCCCACCGTGACGAAGGCCGTGCCGACGCCTATCACGAGATCGTGCGCCGGCCCGCGGCGGATCAGGGCGATGCGGTTTGCGTTTGCTCTTCGTCCGCTACATCGGCGAGCGCGCGTCGCGGCTCGACGTCGGTGAAGAGCCGGGGCAGCGGGGGCCGGAGATCCCATACGATACCCACCCACGAAAGCGCCTTCAGCACGTAGTAGGTCACGTCGACCTCCCACCAATAGAACCCCTGCCGGGCGCTGCTCATGTAGCGATGGTGGTTGTTGTGCCAGCCTTCTCCGAGCGTCGCGAGCGCGAGCCACCAGTTGTTGCGGCTCGTGTCGTCGGTGTCGTATCGCCGCGCTCCGTAGACGTGCGCCAGCGAGTTGATGGCGAACGTCCAGTGCATGAGCGCGAAGGTCGATACGACATAGCCCCAGAGAAGGCCATCCCATCCGCGTAGAGCGAAGGCGAGGACCATCCACGCGACGACGCCGACATGGTAGTGGCGATCGAGGAACCTGAGCTCGGGATAGCGCGCCAAGTCCGGCACCCAATCAACGGCGGTCTCGTCGTTTTTTCGGCCGAACCACCATCCCATGTGCGCGTACCAGAACCCGCGCTGCACAGGGCTATGCATGTCTTCGGGCGTATCGGAGTATTTGTGATGACGCCGATGCGCAGCGGCCCACCAGAGCGGCCCCTTCTGCGTCGTCGTCGTTCCGAGCAACGCGAGCAAAAACTGAAACGTGCGCGACGTCTTGAACGAGCGGTGCGAAAAGTACCGATGATAGCCCCCGGTAATCGCAAACATCCGCACCACGTACGACGCGAGCGCCAGCGCGACCAACCCGGCATCGATGTGACCGAAGAGGGCCACCACCGTGCCGATGTGAATGAGAACGATCCCGACGCGATCGAAATAGTATTGAGCGTCGCTTCCGAGGGTCGTGGTCGAACTCGTAAGTCGATGATCGGTACGCAAGAACAAGCCCCTTTCTACGCGCGGCGGAGGACCGTAGCATCGCAACACCGGCGCGCATCGGCCGTCGGTTCTAGTCGCAACGATGCCTACTCGCAAGGATGCGCGTCGACATCTCTTCGAAACAATGATCCCGCCGAGCATGATAAACAGCTTGCTGTCGTAAGGAGATGACGGCTTGCGAATCTTCGTTACGGGTGCCACCGGGTTCATCGGACATCATCTCTGTCGTCATCTCGTCGATCGCGGCGATGAGGTGGTGGCGCTCGTGCGATCGCCGAAGAAGGCATCTCGGCTGCCCGAAGGCGTTCAAACAATCACCGGCGATCTTTCCACGTTCGCCAATGCGCAAACGGTGCTCCCGCCGTGTGACGTGGTGATTCATCTGGCTGGCGTGATAGCAGCCGAAAAATTGGAAGACTACGACGCCGTCAACCACCGCGCGGTACGCGAGCTCGTCGACTGCCTCGCTCGCCAGAGCTGGGCGCCGAAGCGACTTCTCTTCGCGTCGTCTCTCGCGGCGATGGGGCCATCCCTTCCTGGCCATCCCTTGCGCGAGTCCGATCCGCCGAGACCGGTCGAAGCTTACGGCATCGCCAAGGCGCAAGGCGAGCTCGTGGTCGAGCGCGCGCCGTTCCCGACCACGACCTTCCGGCCCCCGCTCGTATTCGGACCGGGCGACGAAGCGACTCTCACGTTTTTCAAGGCCGCCCGCTCCGGCGTCGGAATGCGCATTGCCGGCCCGCCACAGGAGTTGAGCTTCGTCGACGTTCGCGATCTCGCCGATGCCATCGCGCGCATGGCCGACGACCGGCGCGGCGAGTCGTTGGTCTACTTCGCGAGCCACCCCGAGGCCATGAACGTGCCCACGCTTTGGCGCGAGCTCGGACGCGCGTTCGGCAAGCGTGTGCTCGTGATCCCGCTCCCGCGCACCGTCCTCTTTTTGGCCATGCTGGTGGCGACCTTCTTCGCCAAGATTTTCCGCTTCAAGAACCAACTCGATAGAAAGCAGTATGATCAAATGATCGCACCGGCATTCGTCTGCTCGAGCGAAAAGCTCTGCTCCGAGCTGGGGTGGAAACCCCGCTACGGATTCGGGGAGACGCTTGCAAATGCGGCGAAGTGGTACCGGGAGGCGGGGTGGCTGTAGTGCGCCGTTCCGACACACCTAGAAGGGCCGCCATATGGCATGATCTTGGCAGCTTCGCCGTGGAACGATACCCTCGGCTTCGGAGGACCAATGCCCGCCCCTTCCTTTTTACGCATTCGCCACGCTGTCGCCGCCGTTTTGGTGTTCACCGCCGCCTGCAGCTCGAAAGATGACGACAAGTACGCCGACGCCAATTCGTACTGCTCGGGTCGCGCTGCGGCGGAGTGCTCGAAAGAGGTGATCTTGGCCTGCGCGGCGCCAAACGAGACCAAGTGCGTCGGCAAGCGACAGGCGGCATGCGTCGCCGCCATACCGACGGGGACGTCGTACAACGCCAATGGCGCCGAAGGATGCGTCAACGCCGTTTCGTCGGCTTTTGCGGACGCCAAGATATCCGTGGCAGAGAACCGCACCGTCAACGAGACGTGCGCCGCCGTTTTCGACGGGCCTGGTGCAGCGAACGCGACGTGCCGACAGGACGTCGAGTGCAAAGTGAGTGCGGGCCTTCGCTGCGTGCTGCGCGGCGGATCGGACACCGGCACCTGCCAAGTTCCCGATCGGGTGATGGGAGGCGGCTCGTGCAGCTCTCCGAGCCAGTCGTGCATCGCCGGTTTTCATTGCGGAGCGACCCAGCACTGCGACATCAATGCCCAGCTCGGCGAGCCTTGTACCGAGGCTCTCCCCTGCATCGAGACATCACGCTGCATTGCGGGCAAATGTGAGAAGAAGCTCGACGATGGCTCGCCGTGCGCGAGCGATCAAGAGTGCGTCAACGCTCTCTGCGCGCGCGGAACCAGCTCCGCGCAGGGTCGTTGTGTGTCACAAGTGACGCTCGCGCCGAACGAGCCTTTCTGTCTGGATACTCAGTAAGTCGCGATCAGCTCTGGGGCTGGGCGTTGCGGTTTTGGCTGCCTCCCCATTCGCCGTTGGCGCGCATGTAATCCTGCGTGCGGTTCTGGAATTCACGTCCCATCGCCTCGGCAGAGGCCTGGAACGCTTCGAATCCTCGCTCGATGAAAGCGGCGATGAAGAGCGTATTGGCGGCCGTGCTGAGCGCGATGGCTGCCGGTAGAGCCAAAACGCCGTTCACTGCCTTTTGCCATTGCCCCATCGCTTCGCGCGACAGATTGCGGGCCATCATCTCGTTTTTATGCGCTTGCAACTTGAGAAACTGCGAAAACTGCTCGTCGTTTCGATTCGTCATGTCGCGTGTCGATTCTTCGATCATGGTGTTACCTCCTTCAAGGGCGCGCATCATCACGAAGAAGGCTCGTCAATCCTATCGGCAAGAGGTTAGAGGCGCGGCGGAGCGCGAAGCGTCCCTCGAGGAATGTGAAATGTGGACGGCGATCAGGGTGCGTCCGTGTTGCGTCAGTGACGTCACGGAAGGACGGCGCAATGATTTTCCATTTCGACTTCGTCACGCGAAATGGCTGATCAGCAGGCCGCAAATACACGATGAGCGCAGCAAACGTCGCGAGGGCGAAGGTGACGAGAACGTGTTGCACGATGATCGTCGCATGCAAGCCGATGCCTGCCCAAAAACAACGGGTGGCGGTAGCGACGCTCCAGAAACAACCCGATGCTGAGAAGCCACTCGAGAGCGAGCACGCCCCAAGTCGTCAACGTAACGACGATTGCATTTGCAAAGAGCAGCCGCAGAAGAGAGGCGAGCCAGGGGGCTCGCGCCGAACGTCGGATCGTTGATGAAATACGAGAGCGCCGTCCCTTGCCGCCGTGAACTTCACCGGTGAGCACGAGCACTATTGATCCATGTCATGCGGCGCCGGCTCGGCGCGCGTTTCGTGCGTCCGCCGGCGATGCGATTCGCCGTACACGTCGGCACGAAAGCGCAGGAGCGGATCGGACGACAGCTCCAACCCCGGTACCACGGCCGTCGGGTCGAACACGAGCGTCTCGAGCGCAGCTTGATTCGCCTCGACGCGATCGATCGTGAGCGTCCCCGCGACGACAGTGGGGCGCGTCTCGGGCCAGCCGCGCGTGGCGTCATCGAGCGGATCGTCCGGCGTAGGAAGCTGAAACACGAGATTCCATTGCACCGGCCCCGCGGTGAGCCGCCCGCGCATCTCGTCCAAAAGGTATTGAGCTGGTCGCGCGCCGCCCTCGGCAGAGGACAGCGCGGCAGTGCGCGCAGACGGCTGCCAAAAATAGCGGAACGGTTGCCGCGCGCCGCTCGGACCGACGAGGTAGTACGTGTGAATGCCGTTGAATCGCACGTGGGCAAAACTCGACGCCGTCGGCATCATCGCGACGGCCTTCACGGCAGCGAAGGTCGAACGCCGCGCAAGCACGTAGCAAAGAATGTTGAATGGATTCGGTTTGCCGAACACCACCGGCTTCAGCGCGGTCGTGAACCGCACGAAGTCCTGGGGGGTGCGCGCCATGAAGGACGGCAAGTTCGCCGCCGCCCAGCTCGCGACCGCGCCGGACGGTAGTTGGAAACGCACGGCCAGGCCGAGCACCTTGGCCGCGCGATCGGGCGCGCGGGGGTTGCCGGCTGCATTCGAGAGTCTCACTTGGGCGGGCACGACGTCGCCGCGGAAATGTTCGGCGCGGCTCAGCTCGCGCGCCTCGGCGCTGGCGACGAAGGCGCCGCGGCAGACGATCCCGCGCGCATGCGCGCGCCGATATCCGCGCTCGACGCCGGTGGACGCTTCCATGGCGTCGACCGCGGCTTCGACGAGCCTCTCGGTCAAGGCGGGCTCCTCGGCGAATCGGGCGGGACCA
>DATHEQ010000295.1:0-7653 GCA_035318505.1 Polyangiaceae bacterium
GACGCTGCGCCGGTTGCGCGCGCGCACCGATCCCGCCTTCGACGAATACTTCGACGAGGCGACCCGCACGGTGCTCGAACAAGTGCATCGCATCACCAAAATCGTCTCCGAGTTTACCGAATTCGCACGCCTGCCCGCTCCTCATCCCGCCCCGGTACACGTCGATGAGGTCGTCAAAAGCACCGTCGCGCTCTATGCAACGGGGGGCGCGGAGGTGAGCGCCGTCGTGGGCGACGGCGCCACGATCCAAGCCGACCGCGATCAGCTGGTCCAGGTCCTCACCAACCTCATCCAAAATGGCCTCGACGCCGCTCGCGGCCTTGAAGAGAAGCCTCGCGTCATCGTCGAGGTCCGATCGGAAGGGACGGACCGCGTGGCCATCAGCGTGACCGACAACGGCCCCGGCGTCAGCGAGGACATGCTTTCCCGGCTATTTCAGCCCTACGCCACCAACAAGCCGGACGGGACGGGGCTCGGTCTAGCCATCGTGCAGCGCATCATCCAGGAGCATGGCGGCGAGATCGTCTACACGCGCGGACCAGGTGGTTGCGCGGTGTTTCGGGTCGTGCTGCCGGTAGGTGGACCTGCGCTCTTACCGGCACCGCTCGAACCACCGACGGGGGGCGAGCTGCCGCGCGGGTAAACCGACGGTTTCTTTAAGGTTGCGTCGAAGCCCTTCGGGCTCTTACGCTCGCTTTTACAATGCAGCTGACCCCTAAGCACCTCGTGGCACTGCTGGTCGGAATCGGATCGGTCCTGTTGACTGTGTTTCTGGTGAACAACGCGGGGCCGTACGCGGGACTGGCTGGCGCATTGGGTGTCGGTTTCGCCGTTCTTTATGCGGCGGGAGGAGGCCCGGCGGGGCCGCCCATCGAAGTGCTGGTGGAAGCCGTGCGCCAGGCTACGCACGGAGATCCTCCCGCCACTCCAGCCGGTACGACGGGGCCTTCGGTTCAAGTGTTCGAAGAGCTGCGGCGCTTCGCCCAAACCGTGGCCCACGAACGGGAGACGGAAAAGCAGGCGTCCGCCGAAACGCGCGCTGCAGTCGACGTGCTCGACGATCTCATGAAGCGCCTCGGTGACGGCGTCGGTACGCAGCTGTCGGCGAGCGAAGAGACCGCGCGGTCGATCAAAGACATGACCAGCGCGCTCCGCGACATCGCCCAGCACGTCGAAGTCCTCGCCGCCAGCGCCGAGGAGTCGAGCTCGTCGATCCTGGAAATGACGGCCACCAACGACGAAGTAGCCGAAAATATCGTCGAGCTGGCGGGCAGCGTGCGCGAGACCGTCTCCTCGATCGAAGAAATGGCTTATTCGATCAAGGAGGTCGCCAAAAACATCGACGCCCTCTCGCTCACCGCCGAAGAGACGAGCTCCTCCATGAACGAGATGGACGTCTCCATCGACCAAGTGCAATCGAACGCCAACGAGACGGCGCGCCTGTCGGAAGAGGTCGCCCAAGACGCGGAGAAGGGCGCGGAAGCCATTCTCAAAACGATCGGAGAGATCTACCGCATCAAGGAGTCGAGCCAGGAGGCAGTGGCCGTCATTTCCAATCTGGGGTCGCGCATCGACGCCATCGGTCAGATCCTGAACGTCATCGACGACGTCGCCGAGCAGACGAACTTGCTCGCCTTGAACGCCGCCATCATCGCAGCTCAGGCGGGCGAGCACGGCAAAGGCTTTGCCGTCGTCGCCGACGAGATCAAGGATCTCGCCGAGCGGGCCGGCGCCAGCACCAAAGAAATCGCCGATCTCATCAAGACCATCCAAGCCGAGTCGAAGAACGCCATCAACGCCGTCGAACGCGGCGCGCACAACGTCGACCGCGGCGTCGAAGTTTCCAACGAGGCCGAGCGCGCGCTCAAAAAGATTCTCGAGAGCTCGCAAAAGAGCACCAACATGGTGCGTGCCATTGCGCGTGCCACCGTGGAGCAGGCCAAGGGAAGCAAGCAGGTCACCGATGCCATCGGCCGTATCGCCGAAACGGTGCAGCAGATCGCGGCCGCCACCGCCGAGCAAGCTCGCGGATCGGAGCTCATCATGAAGAGCGCCGAGAAAATGCGCACCATCACGCAGCACGTCGAGCGATCGAGCCAGGAGCAGGCCCGCGGCGGACGTCAGATCACGCAAGCCATCGAGAACATCTCCAACATGGTCAACCAGCTCAACACCAGCCATCGCAGCCAAACGCGCGGCAACGAGCAGGTCGTCAACGCCGCCGGCCGCATCGAAGAGGCAGCGCGGGCCCAGGATCTCGCGCTGCGATCGCTGATGGGCGCTCTAGAAAAAATCCGAAAAGCGCGCGCTGCCTGACGGCGCGGCAGTCCGGTCACCGTCTGCAGAAGAGAGGTCGCAGGGAGGCGGGGAGGCGGGGAGAAAAAAAAGACTTGGCTGGGCACGGCGTTGCGCAGCGTGCAGACGCTGAAGTCCGGCGATTTTGCGAGCGCGACGAAGAGCGCCGGGCACGTCAACAAATTTCTCCCCGTCTCCCCGCCTCCCTGTGAATTCTTCTGGATCGTTTAGAGCGGAGAGCTGGCCGCTAACGCGTGATGGACGAGCCGGGACCGCAGCGGGCGTCGCCGGGGGTGGCCACCGTGATGCCGTATTCCCCTACCGAAAGGCTCATCGGCAAGACGATGTTCCCGTCGAAGTTGCCATTGGCGTCGGTCGTTAGCGCACCGACGGGTGTCTTTGCGCCCGTGTCGAGGCGGCGCAAGACGACATCGATCCTGAGATCGCCGCAGCCCGATCCATCGACGTCCACACGTCCTGCAACATGAACCCCTCCGCCGTGACGCGCGACCGAGTCGGCACCGGCAACGTTGACTCGCGGCCGAGGGCGGTCGTCCCCTTTTCGCTCCGGTATTTGATCGGGGAGCGATCGTTCGGCGGCGCTCGCTTCACGCGAACGCGGATCGGAGGATGAACTGCGCGGATCGGTGCGCGTCGAACCCGACGACGAGGAGGACCGACCTGCCGCGTCTCCAGGGGACATGCTGCCCGGCTGCCCGGGCTGACCGCTCGATGACGCTCGCCGCCCTCGTTCGGCGGCCTGGCTCCCCGAACCGCTGTCCGATTGCGGCCACCCGAACACATCGGGGGGAGGGCGGTGCGCTGGTCGACCATCGGCCGTCCCTTCGTCGATCGCGCCGGCGGCGCCACCGAGGTCGATACGGCGAAAAACGCCGTCAGCCTCCACCTCGACCCACGCGTGCGCTTCGTTGGTGACCACGCGTGCAGAGATTCCGAGGCCGAGCGCCGTGACGAGAAAGGCGAACGCTCGGTGGCGGCAAACGCCTTTTTGCGAGAGCGCGAGATCGAGATAGATGTCGCGGTGTCCGGTGGGCGGGTCTTCCGACGGGACGAAGCCGCGAAAGTACGACACCAGCCGGCGCACCGTCTCGGTCGGCGAGATCGCGCGCGAAAGGCCGAGCGCAGCTTCCACTTTGGTGAAGGCGCGCGCCGCCATGGGGGGGAGCGGGGGGACGGGCCGCAAGTTCTCCCACGAAGGCATGGTGAAATCGCCGCCAAAAGCCGCGCGCGCGATGGCGACTTGCATGACCAAGCGCACGCGCCCGCGGCTCGCGCTCGTCGTTTTCGCGTACCAGTTGTCCGCGCCATCGCGCCAAACCTCGAGCGGCGCGGCCGGCGTCGCGTGCAGGCGCAGAATGCGCGCGCCCGGTCCGACCGAGGGAATGAGCACGGTGGCGGCTGATTCGAAATCGACGGCCATGTCGGCGTAGAATTCTTCCTCTCCGACGCGGGCTTCACCACCGACCGGAACGCGCACGAGCGCGGTATCGCGAACGCGCAGCCCATAGTCGAGGCCGACGGTGTCGAACGCGCGCAGGCGCTTGTAGGGGGCCACCGAGGGAGAGAAAGGGTCGTCATACCTGACCATGTTGGGCCGGCGTGTGTCACGATCGGGCCGAAAAACCGAAGGCACCTGGGCCGCGAGCCCCTCGCGGTAGGCGTTTTCGCCGCGCACCGGCGCGCGATGCGTATCGGGCGCGCGCACGACGCCGCTCGGCGTGTCGATCGCGGCGGGCAGGTCGCCGTCCGCGGTCGTCACCGACATCGCTAGATCTTCGCCGTCGTCCGGCGGAATGAATTCGTGCAGCACCGGATCGTACGCGTGCGCGGGGACGGCAACGAGACTCAGCGCGAAAATGGCAATGGCAGCATGGAGCTTGTTCATCGCGGCCCCGCCTGCGCGCGGATCCCCCAGCGCCCCGCACGGTAAACGTGACGCCCGTCGACCACCACGTAGCTCGGCGGCACCCACGCGAAGCCCGCCGGCGGACTTTCCCAGTGACCGGGGATCCAGACGTATTGCACGCCATTCCAGTGCCAATAACCCTCGACCCACACCATGCCGGGCGTGGCGGGCGCGCCGCGAATGTCCGAGAGCGGCGGAGGCGGCGGCCCGGCGACATAGACGACGCGCGAAGGGCGCTCCTCGATTGTGGCGACGCAACCCGCACAGAGTGACGCCACCGCGATCCAAAAGGGGAGCCGCCGGAGAGGTCGTATCGGCATGCGCACGAGACAGAAGGGGGAGCGAGTCAGTTTACCGCTTCGCTGACGTACCAGCACAATGATAAAGGTTCATCATCGATGAATCTCCTACGAACCCGTAGAAAAGTGCGTCTCCCGAGGATCGCCCGTCTCAAGGCTGCACCGATCGCGCTGGTTTTGGCGACGGCCGCCCGAAGTACGTTCGCGGACTTCCCTCCTCAGCGAGAGACACCCATCCCCGCCCCCGGTCGCTCCGTCGCTTCCAACGACCAGTCGAGCGCCATCACCATGAACCCGGCCAACCTCGGCTTCTTGCCTTCGAGCGAAGCTCGGTGGACCTGGGTACGCACATCGGAGGATTCACGCGTGCCGGCGCGCGGCCACGCCTTCGATTTTGCGCTCGTGCTCCCCTGGCGCATCGGGACCGGCCTCCGTCTCGACTTCGCCCGGCCCGGAGGGGCCTGGGCAGACTACACTTGGCTCACGTGGGCTCTCGGGGTAGCGCCCACCCAGGCGTTTTCGATGGGTGTCTCGATTCAGCACGCCTATTCCGACTGGTACACGCTCGACGGTCCAACTTCCCTCACCGCGGCGGTATCGGTCCGACCCGCGCCGTTTCTCGCGCTGTCGCTGGTGGGGCGCGACTTGACGCAGCCCGACGCCGCCTACCGCTATATCGATCGCAGCCTCGACGTCGCCGTCGCGGTGCGCCCCACTGGTAAGCGAAGCATCGAGATCGGCCTCGAGGATCGCTACCTCGATCGTTCCGGCCAGTGGCTGCCGCGGGTGACGCTGGGAATCGACGTTCCCTACGTGGGCCGCCTTCGCGGCGAAGTGAGCACCTCGGACCCGACGCGCTCCGGACGCTTCACCTACGTGGCCACGGCCGGGGTCGAGGTCGGCATCGGCACTTCGACCATCGAAGGCGGCGGCATTTTCGGTACGGGTCTCGGCAGCGGCGGAGAAGGCTTTTACGTCGGTGCGGCGCTCACCGGTTACCGCAGCCCCGGCATCCCAGAATCGTCGTATGCGCAGCAGATCCGCATCGAAGAAACGCCCGGCGCGCGTACCCACGTCCACCTCTTGCGACGGCTCTGGCGTTTGGCGGGCGATCGCGACGTGAAAGCCGTCGCGCTCGTCATCAAGGCCGAACCCGCATCGTCCCTCGCCCACGCCGAAGAGCTCGGGGACGCGATCCGGATGCTGCGCGCCAACGGCAAAAAGGTCATCTGTCACCTGGAAGATGCCGCGGGGCGTTCGCTCTATGTGTGCTCCCAGGCCGATCGCGTCGTGATGAATCCCGCCGGCGTGGTGCGCTTCGCGGGCCTCCGCACGCAATACCAGTACTACGGCGCCCTGCTCGGAAAGATCGGCATTCGCGCGCAGTTCGTGCGCGTCGGCGCGCACAAGTCAGCGCCCGAGTCGTACATGCGCGACAGCGCCAGCGACGTGGCGCGCAGCGATCACATCGACCTCTTGAACGAGTACGAGGACATCTTTCTTTCCGACGTCGGCGGCGGCCGCCATATCTCGCGCAGCCAGCTGAGCGAGACGTTCGCGCACGGACCGTTCGTGGCACGCGAGGCCGAGCAAGCGCACCTCGTCGACGGCACCGCTTTCGACGACGAGATCGAGAAAGTGGTGCGCGAAGTGGTCGGCAGGCACATATCTCTTCGCGAGGATCCGCGGCCTAAACTTGCACCTTTACGCTTCGGTGCGCAAAAGAGCATCGCCCTCGTCTACGTGGAAGGCGACATGGTCGACGGCAAGAGCCGCGACATCCCGCTCATCGATACGCGCTTGGTCGGTTCTTACACCATCGCCAAGGCGCTGAAGACGGCTCGAGAAGACCCTCGCATCGGCGCGGTCGTGATGCGCGTCGAAACCCCCGGGGGATCGTCACTCGCTGCCGACGTCATCTGGCGCGAGGCCGTGCTGACGTCGCGAGTGAAACCGCTCATCGTCTCGATGGGAAGCTACGCCGCGAGCGGCGGGTATTACATCGCCAGCGCGGGCAGTCTCATTTACGCCAATCCGCTCACGATTACCGGCAGCATCGGCATCTTTTACGGCAAGGCCGACGTGAGCGAGCTCTTCTCCAAGATCGGCATCACCACCGAAACGTACAAGACCTCGCCGCGCGCCGATGGCGAGTCGATGTACCGCCCCTATACCGAAGACGAGATTGCCGAGCTGCAGAAAAAAGTGCGCCAGCTCTACGACGTCTTTCTCGATCGCGTGGCCCAAGGCAGAAAGATGTCGAAGGAAGCGGTCGACGCCGTGGGTCAAGGTCGCGTGTGGACAGGCCGGCAAGCCTACGATCGCAAGCTCGTCGATCGTTTGGGCGGTATTCGCGAGGCGCTCGACGAGGCGCGTCGCCAAGCGCGGCTCGCCGACGACGCGCCCATCGTCGATCTGCCGGTGCCGGAAGAATCGCTGCTGGGATTGGCGCTGAAGCTCGCGGGCGGAAGCGAAAACTCGCCAAGCGCGTCGCTTCTGCCGAGCCAACTGCTCGAGGTGGCGCGCGCAATGGCACCCTTCACCGTGTACGCTCCCGACGAGCCACTCGCTCGAATGGAATTCATTCCGCTCGGAGAACCGTGACCGACGCGCCGCTCGTGGCCGCGCACGATCTCCGCATCGACGTGGGGGGTGCCATCGCCATCGAGCGGGCGACCTTCGCATCACGCGGCCGCTCGGTCGCGCTTCTCGGCGACGAGCACGGCATCCTTGCCGCCATCGCCGGCGACGCCGATATTCGCGCGGGAACCCTGTCCATCCTCGGTACCGAGGTCGGAGATGGGGCGCACTTGGGCTCCAACCTGGTAGGCATGGCGGCGCTCGATCCACCGCTGCCTCCGCGGTGGACGGCGCGTGAGTACCTCGTTTGGGGCTCGCGGCTCGGCGGCGCCGACCGATCCACGGCGGAGCGCGACGCCGCTGCTGCGCTGACAGAGTTCGGCCTCGAGTCCGCGGCGGCTCAGAAGGTCGAGTCACTTTCACTCATCGAGCGCCGCGTGCTCGTTTTGGCGCAAGCGGTCGCGGCGCGGCCGGCGGTGCTCGTCGCTTCGGGCCCTCTCTCGGGGCTCAGCGGGCGCGAAGCCGCTTACGTGGCGAGTGCGTGGGCCACCG
>DATHEQ010000296.1:0-6872 GCA_035318505.1 Polyangiaceae bacterium
CCAGTCGCGGGGGCCCCGTCAAAGCCGCGGCGGCCGGCGCGCGTGGTGGCGCGTCAGCCCGCGGGCGTGGCCGCTACAAGCGCCGGTAACGACGGCTAGAGCCCGAAACGAATGGTCGCCAGATCGGTAGGCGACGTCGTGGAACCGGCTTGCGCGGCACTTTCCGTCGACGGCGCCGCTGCCGTGGGCGAAGCGTTGGAAGCGTTGGGCACGGCGGCATCGGGCGACGTAGCGATGGGCGTGGTGATCGCGTCGATGGCGAACGCCGCCGGCCGAACGACGACCAGACGAGTAGACTCAGGGCTGCGCGGGGCGACGGTCTGCCCGGTGCGGTCCAGGCGCGGAACATCACGTTCAGCGAGCGCAAAGGAAATCGGCGCGATCACCCCCACGTCGGCCCCACGGGTGAACGATTGCGGCGACGAGGCGTCGTCCGCGATTTCCAAGGCGGGGGGGTAAAGACCTTCGTTCACCGCCCAGGTACGAGCCAGCTCGCCAGCCTGCCCCGCGACCGCGAGCGCCATGGTGCGAGCCGGCAGCGGAGCGAATTGGAAGAAGCAAAGCGCCGCCAGTGCCATACCCACGAGCACGAAGGCCATCCGCCGCGCGGCATTTCCGGTTCGTGCCGCGCCGGCCGAAAACCGCGGAGAAACCTGCGTCGAGGTGGCAGAGGACACGCCCTCTGCGGTTTCGGCCCAGGTGGGCAGCAGGTCAGCCTTGCGCAGCTCGTTCAAGAACGCTTCCGACATCTCGGCGGCCGACGCGAACCGCGCGTCGAGGCTCTTGTGGAACGCCTTTTTGAACCAGGCATCGAGCCCTCCCGGCAGGACGCTGTTGAGGGCGCTCGGGGTAGCGAATTTCCCCTTGGAGACAGACAAGCAAACGGACGCAAAGCTCTCGCCCTCGAAAGGGAAGCTTCCCGTGAGGCAGCGGTACACGAGCACCGCCGTCGCCCAGAGGTCGGTCCGGAGATCGATCTCCTTGGGGTGAAAGAGCTGCTCGGGACTCATGTACGATGGCGTGCCCACCGTCGTACCCGAAAGGCTGATGCCCGTACCCGCGGCGGTCGTTTCCTTGGCGACACCAAAATCGAGCACTTTGACGAACGGCACCCCGTCCTCTTGGACGACGAATACGTTCTCCGCCTTGATATCGCGATGGATCACGCCGAGCGCGTGCGCCTTGGACAGCGCCTTGCACACCTGGACGAGCACCCGTGCTGTGTCACTTATGCCGAGGGTGCGGCCATTTTGCAGCACTGTCTCCAAATCGCGACCACGAAGCGACTCCATGACGATGAAGGGGATGCCGGTTTCGGTCACGTCGTAGTCGAACACCTCGACGACGTGCGGGCTCTTGATGCGGGCGACGAGTTTCGCCTCTTGTTCGAAGCGCGCGACGCTGACCGGGTCATCCGCTACGTCGCGCCGCATGAATTTCACCGCGACTTGGATATCGAGGCCTTTGTGTTGTGCGAGCCAGACCTGCCCCATGCCGCCGGAAGCGAGGGGGCGTAGAAGTTCGAGGCTGCTCGAGACGCGACTGCCCGGTCGGAGGTCGGACGAGCCGAATGCGGACCTTGGTCCGCTGTTGGGCTCGAACTGAAGTGCGCGAGGAAACTGTCTCGTATCAAAGGAGGCAACCATGGGATGCGAGACCATGAGCAAGGTGCGTGCCCAGCGGCACTCGCGCCCCGATGTTCATGGATTGCGCACCCTGCCGATCGTTTGGTAAGAAGCCGCGATGAAGCATCAGATCGCGCACGACCTCGACTCGAACCTCGCCAAGGAGGCCGCTGTTCGCGCTTTCGAGGCGTACCAAAAGCGTTTCGCGAACTTCAGCCCGACGATGGATTGGGAAGCCGACAACAAGGCCCGTATCGGATTCTCGGTGAAAGGCGTGAAGCTCGAGGGATCGATCGACATTCTCCCGCGCGCCATCGAGCTCGACCTCAATGTTCCGTTTCTTTTTCGTCCCTTCAAAGGCAAGGCGCTCGAGGTCATCGAACGCGAGGTTCGCACCTGGCTCACCAAGGCGAAAAACGGCGAGCTCAAAGCGCCGAGCTGACCGACCGCGAAGCGGCGTACCCAGTCGATGAGCGGTGCGTCGCCCGTGATCACGACAACCGGATCATGCGCCGAGTGGCGCAACGTCTCTTCCTTGATGACGCGCTGAGATCGCGCGGGGGTTCCCCGGGACGGGCGCGTTGAGGGGGTGATCGGGGTTACTGGGCCCCAGCAAGGGTTTGGCTGGAGCCAACCTTGACCCACGAGCGTTGGTCACCTAGATTTCCGTGCGCTCCCGCGGGGCTTAGCTGCCCGGCCAAGCGCTTTCTCGAACCCTGGGCCGCTCGGCCCCGGCTCGGGGTCTCGGACCTCTGGCCCATGAACGGACAGTCATGAAGCTCGACGACTTCGCTACCTGCTGCGGCCATTGCCGGACGGCCGAGGAGCTCGCCCACGCCGGATTCAGGTGCGTCCCATGCTGATGGCTTATGCCAGCATCGCCGCCTTTTTCTTGGTGGGAGCTGCCTTCGTCCTCGGTTCCCTTCTTCTCGGGAAGCTCATCCGCCCTAATAACCCTTACGCCGAGAAGCTGGAGACCTACGAATGTGGTGAGGCCCCGGTGGGGCAGGCATGGTTCAACTTCAACCCCCGGTTTTATATCGTGGCGCTCATCTACATCGTGTTCGACGTCGAGATCGCCTTCATCTATCCGATCGCCGCCGTTTTCCGCCGCTGGGTCGACCAGGGCCGCGGGGTGTTCGCGCTTCTCGAAGTGCTCGTATTCGTTGTGATTCTACTCGTAGGGCTCGTCTACGTTTGGGTCAAAGGCGACCTCGAATGGATCCGCTCGATCAAGGGCGATCCCCGCGGTATCCCCAACGTCGTGACGAAAACTGCGCCTGCGCTCCCGCCTCCGCTCGCACCAGCCGCGGTCGCGGTCGCCATCTCGGCCCGCACTGCAACGCAACAAGGGTGATCCCATGGCAACCAACCCGACGACAGGACTCGACGACCGCTACAACGACGATGGCGGCAGCGTCATCAACACCCGCGTCGACCAGATGGTCAACTGGCTGCTCAACTGGGGCCGCGCCAACAGCGTCTGGTATTTGCTCTTTGGCCTCGCTTGCTGCGCCATCGAGCTGATGCAGACCGGCGGCCCGCGCGCCGATCTCGAGCGATTCGGCTCGGCCCCCCGCCCCAGCCCCCGTTCCAGCGATCTCATCATCGTGGCCGGGACGCTGACCTACAAGATGGCGTTGCGGGTGAAGCGCCTCTACGACCAGATGTCCGAACCGCGCTACGTCATCTCGATGGGGAGCTGCTCCAACTGCGGCGGCCTATTCCAATACGCGTATTCAGTCTGCAAGGGAGTCGACCAGATCATCCCCGTCGACGTGTACGTCCCCGGATGCCCGCCGCGACCCGAAGCGCTGCTCGAGGGGCTTCTCAAGGTTCAGGAAAAGATCAAAGGCGAGAAGTACCTGCAGTTGCGTTACGGCGTCGCGGTCTAAAGAGCGAAGATTCGCCCGACGCGCGCTGGCGCGCGAGAAAAGAACCATGCAACCGAAAGAGATGTTCGACGTTCTCGCCGCGCAGTTCGGCCCCGAGGTGATCTTCGACTTTCACGCCGATCCCAAGAAGGACAAGGATCCGTGGTTTCAGATCAAACCGTACGAGATCGAAGCGGTTGCCGAGTTCTTGAAGACAGACGCACGCTTCTCGATCGACACGTTGGAGTGCCTTACGGGCGTCGACTACCCGGACAAGAACAACATCGTCGTCATCTACCATCTCTATAGCTATTCGCTTCGCCATCGGCTCGTGGTCAAAGCGTTTCTGCCTCGCGAAGACCCTTCGATTCCCACGCTCGTCAACGTGTGGTCGGTCGCCAATTGGCAAGAGCGGGAGTGCTACGACCTCGTCGGAGTGCTGTTCGAGGGCCATCCCGATCTGCGGCGCCTGCTTCTGCCCGATGACTGGGAGGGTTACCCGCTGCGCAAGGACTACGCGGAGAAGGACGACTACCACGGTATTCCCACCACACGTCCCAACCCGCTCGAGCTGTTTCAGATCAGCAAAGCGCCGGCGAAAGCCTGAGCCCGAGGAGTTTCGCCGATGAGCGACATGGTCTTCACCAACGAGATGGACGAGGAGATGCTCCTCAATATGGGGCCCCACCACCCGTCCACCCACGGCGTGCTGCGGTTCATCGTCCAATCGGACGGCGAAATCATTCGCAAAGCGGTGCCCGACGTGGGCTATCTGCATCGTTCGATCGAGAAGATCGGCGAGCGCTGCACCTACCCCGGGTACATGCCGTACACCGACCGGGTCGACTACCTGGCGGCGATGTTTGCCAACGAAGTGTGGGCGGCCGCGTGCGAGAAGCTGATGGACATCGAGGTGCCGCCGCGCGCGCAATACCTCCGCGTCATCTCGTGCGAGCTGAACCGCATTGCCAGCCACTTCGCCATTTCGCTCGGAACGACGGCGATGGACGTCGGGGCAGTCACGCCGTTTCCGTACGCGCTGCGCGAGCGGGAGTACATCAACGACTTCATCGAAGAGCTGTGCGGCGCGCGGCTCACCTACAATTACCATCGCATCGGCGGCGTTTCGTTCGACATGCCGAAAGGGTGGGACGACAAAGTGCTGAAGTGGATCGACCACTTCGAGCCCATCTTGGACGAGTGGGACCGGCTCATCACGCACAACACGATCTTCGTGAAGCGCCTCGCCAATGTGGCCGTCATCACCGCGGAAGAGGCCGTCGATTGGGGTCTCGTAGGCCCCAACCTGCGCGCGTCCGGCGTCAATTGGGACCTGCGCAAGGAAGACAAGTACTCGGCTTACGCCAACATCGATTTCAAGGTGCCGGTGGGGAGCGGGCACTATGGAACGACGGGCGACTGCTGGGACCGATTTTGGCTCCGCGTCGAGGAGTGCCGCGAGAGCTGCAAGATCCTGCGCCAGGCGTTCGAACAGATCAAGCAGTGGCCCGAGGATGAGATCGTCGGCGACCTGCCGAAGAAGATGCGTCCCGAGGGCGAGGCCTACGCGCGGGTCGAGAGCGCGCGCGGGGACATGGGGTGCTACGTCATCGGAGCGGGCAAAGAAGAGCCCTATCGCTGCCGGTTTCGCACCGGAAGTTTCAATGCGATGGGCATCATCGAGTCGAAGAGCCCCGGTTTGTTTTTGGCGGACCTCGTCGCTCTGATCGCTTCGCTCGACGTCGTGGCGCCGGAAATCGACCGCTAGCAGTCCAGCTACTCAGCAAGCGTTGCTATCCCCGCGCGCGTCGCGGCGGGGGCGCACTGGACCGCTGGTATTGCCGATAACCGCGATCGGCGCCGCTCGCGCTGGGCGAGGATGCGGACGTCTTCGCGAGCGGGAGGGCGGGGGGAGGGCTGGGCGGCGCTGATCCTGTGGCGGAGAAGAAGCGTCGCAGCGCGAAGACGAGCTCGGACTCGACGTCGGGGAGAAGGCTATCGAGTTGTGCACTCGACAGCGCAAGGCGCTTCGCCACGATGGCCTGCAGGTTCTCTACAATCTGTCTTTCGGTTGCCGCCAGTCGACGCTGAATGGTGCGAGCGCTGACGCCCTGAGTCGTGGCGATCTGCGCGACGCCTACTTCCTCTAGAAAATGCAGGCGAAGAAGCTCGCGGGCGCGCCGCGTCAGTTGACGCAGCGCCGATTCCAAAGCGTTGGCGAACTCGTTGCCGTAGCGTTGAATGACGTAGGAGCGCTCGGCGTCGCTTGCTGTCGCGTCCACGCTGCCGTCCGCATCGATCGTCGGTGGCGCCACGCGACGGAGATCCGCCGCCAACCGAGTCGCCGCGATCCGGATCCACCTTCCAAGCTGCCCCCTGCCCGAATAGGACGCAATTCGCGGCGGCTTCTGGCCGTCACCCACGAGCATGCGCACACGAAGGCGCTGGGCGACTTCGTCGCCTTCGCCAGTTCCTCGAGCGGGGCGGGACGGCGCACGCGAAAGCTTGGCAATGTAATGGGCGTCGAGTAGAGCGATCGCTTTCGTGTCGCCCATCGCACAGCCACAAGCGAGATAGAGGTCGGTCGCGTGCAGGGACTGGAGCGCGTCGCGGATCGTTTCGTCCGGCGCGACGCGGGCGGCGAGATAGCGCACGAACTCCTCTGCGCCGATCTGCAGATCTGGCCAGGCAGCGCGGCTCGCCTCGACCAGCCGTTCGAGCGTCGCCTGCAGCTCGGCTTCGCCAAGATCAAACGCACGCGCGCCGTCGAGGTGCGAAGCGAAGGCGAAGGCCAGCCGCGTCATCATTAAGAATGCATCGAAAGCGGGAGGGCCGTCCGTCGCGCCGCGCGAATCGCGCGTTCTTTCATTGTGAGAAGGCAGCGTGAATCGCGGCGTTTCCCTGCCATCAGCGACCATGTGCGAATAGGCCGACTTTGGCCGACACGCGCGCGGTCCAGTGTGCTCATAACAATTTATCGCTAGCGAATTAAACGTCGCGGTGAATCGGTGGCCCCGTCTACGAATAGATGGGCGATCAGACACCGCGTCACACGTCGCGCGCCAAGGCGGCGACAACGGTCGAACGCAAGGTGGCGCGCTTATCTCGCGCTGCGCTTCGCGCGTTCGCGCAGATGGCCGGCTCGGCCATCCTCGTCGGATGCACGGGGATCATCGCCGAGCCGAAGGAAAACGGGAACCGCGACCGTCCTCCGGCGGGCGACACCGTTGGCAGCGGTGGCAACGGGAGCGGCGCAACAGGAAGTGGAGCGACGGGCACGGGTGGAGCTGGGGGTAACGGCGGCACCGGCATCGGCAGCGGCGGCACCGGCAGCGGCGGCACCGGCAGCGGCGGCACCGGCAGCGGCGGCACC
>DATHEQ010000297.1:0-5210 GCA_035318505.1 Polyangiaceae bacterium
TGGCGCGGCCGCAAGCGAACGCCTGCGCGATCACCGCGGCGTGCGCGCGGGCAATCGGCCCGACCAGGGTGTAGTCGGCGACGTTGCCGCCCTGGGAGGGCACGTCGGTGCCTTTGGTGGTGCAGTACCCAACCGGGGGCCGTACGGTGCCGGGGGTCTTGATGAACGCCTTCATCGCGTCTCGATGGGCGGCGAGCTTGTCTTTCTCGACGTTCGCCAGCCGTGCTTCGAGCGCAGCGAGCTGCGTTTGACCGAGCGTGATGATCCGGTTTTCACCGTTCGTGTAGTCGATCGGAGGCGGATCGCCCGCAGCGGGCGGCTTGAAATCGGCCGGGAAGGCTTGCCGGAACAGCGCGCTCGGGCTGGTTTCCGGCGTGCGACCGATGCCGGCGGAATCGAAGCTCATGCACTTCCACGTGCCGGCACCGGAGACACTCGCGTTGGGCAGCACGGGCGCACCGAGCAGTCCGTGGAGGTAGAAGTCGAGTGACGGGTGACGGTCGAAATTTCCCTCGCGATCCCCTGGCGCCTGGGCCCCCGTGAGCAGCGTGCCTTGTTCGCCGTGACCGTGGTTCGTGTACAGGCCGGATCGCGTTCCCTCCTTGATGCACTGCGTGTCTAGCCCGTCGAGGATGGTGATCTTGTCCCGCCACGGCATCATCGCGTTCAAGATCGAATCTTCGTATTCGAAGCTGAGACCGGAGAGCGCCTCATCCACCGTCTTGGGCTCGCTCCCGTCGGAGTTGCGCGGGATCCAGAAGTCTCGGTCGGCGCCATGGGGAGTGCGGACGGCGAGGAAGCGAACGGGGCCCGCGGGCGGCTGCTGCGCCTGCGCGATGCGCCGTCCGCCGCCCAGGGCGAGCGCCGCGAGAGCGGCGGAGCTACCGAGAACGAAGTGTCTGCGAGCGACCATGACTACTTCTTCCTCTCGATGAACGCGGGGTCGCGTACGATGGCCACGAGCAGCTCCTCGAAGGAGCCGCCGCTGTCTTTGAAAGCCCGGTAGGCCGCACCCGACGCGCGAACTTCTACCGGCGCACCGAAGTCGGCGCCCATGACGAAGTGTCCGAAGCGCTGGACCAAGCAGCGCTGGAAGCGTTCGTCTCCGGCAAGCGCGGCCGAGACCTCTACGGCGTTGTCGTAGGGCGTGCCGTTCATGACGACCGCCGCCTCGACGGGCTTACCGTCGGGGTACGTGGTTTGAAAGCGACCGTCGCCCGCAAAGCTCTCGAACGAGAGTCCGACAGGATCGGACGTGGAGTGGCAGCCCCCGCAGGTCTGGTCGCCGCTTCGCGCTTGCGCGATCTCCTTGATCGTCGCGTCCGCGCCGACCAGCTTCCTCTGTGCTTCGTCGAGATCGATATTGAGCGGCTTGATGTCCTGGCACATGGCATCGCGGTAAATGCCCATGCCACGCCGCACCACGTTGTCTCGCCCCTTCTTGCCGTGGGCGACGAGCCATGCGCCCAGCGTCAATAGCCCGCCGCGCTGGTCGGGATTGAGCGTGACGGGTGCAACACCGCTGCCCGGATGGCTCACGCCGTAGTACGCGGCAACTTCGGGCTTGGCCCAGGTGGTGGTCGAGGTCAGAAGATCCGGGAGCTTGCCGTGGTTCTTCACGACGATAGTGTCGACGAACGTGAGGTACTCCTCCTCGAGCGCCGTCACCAGGCTCGAAGCGAGCCCAGTTTCGCTGCCTTGGCTCTGGAGGGTCGACATCTTCAGCCACTCCCAGAAGAAGCGCTGCCAGATGGTGGTCGTGCGCGGCATCAGCCGGCGTGCATGCTGCTCGCGCGTCGCCGCGTCGCGCAACTTGCCGGCCTTGGCGTCGCTCCGCAACGCGGAATCAGGACCTGCGTCAGTGAGCGCGAACGCGAGTAGCGATGCGATTTCGTAGTCGTCGAGCTTGACCACGCCCTTGCCGCTCGCACCGATCTCCGATCGATACATGAACTGTGGGGTGAGCAGGACAGCGCGGACCAATGCGGAGAATGCCCACGCTGCGCCGTACGTCGGCGTGAGCTCGTCGTAGAGCGCGCGAAGCTCCACCTTCTCTTCTGCCGTGGGTGGGCGGCGGTACGCGGCTTCCGGCAGCCACTCGAGGAGTTTGTCAACGCACGCGCTCGTCCCGAACGTGGTGCAGCGTGCTGCGCCCGCTCCTTGCGCCGTCACCCACGAGCCTATCGTGCGTGCGGCCTCATTGTATCGAGTCGCGTTGCCGGAATCGATGCGTGCCGAAGAAGCGATGTTGGTCAATCCGAACTCGCTCCCTCCTACCGGCAGATCGACTGCCGGCGCCCCGGGAAAGAGGACCTGGACCTCGCGGTTGTATTGCAGCGGTGTGAGCCGCCAGACGCGCGCTTCGAGTCGCGGATCGCTGGGGTTCGTGCCGCTGCCGCCGTTGCCGCCGTTGCCACTGTTGCCGCCGTTCGATGGATCGCCGCCGGACGAGTCGATCGCTCCAACGCACCCGGACACGACCAATGCCAGGACCAAACTGCGCAATTCGGTCATTGTTGCAGGTTCTACCCCGTTCGACGCAGTTCGCAAAACGCGCACCTCCCCACACTTCGGAGTACCACGCGAATCAAGACGGTTTCGCTAGTGAGTTCTCTGTCGTTGGATTTGTTCACCGCGTATGACGCGCCCGCTGCGCGATGTCGACGACGATGGGTTTGGCATTGGCCCGCGCGGAATGCCGACGGATTGCCCCGTTCCATTTTTCAAAATTGAGTACGTACGCTTACAAGCCGCGCTGCGCGGCTACCACCCGCACGACCGACTGCGCAGCGCGCAACCGCGCGCGGTTTCTCAGAGTGCGTACTTGGTGAACACGAAATCGCGCGCCTCTATCGCCTGGTGGCAGGGGTGGCAGGTCCTGAGCATCGAAGCTTCGGCCGTCTTGCCGTCTTCGAAGTGGCCGTATCCCCAGCCGCCGGTCGCGGCGTATTTCTTCGCGTTCTTGATCATGAATTGCACGCCGTTCTTCGGGTGCCCGGCTACGAACGATTGACGACGACCAAAGGCCTTGTTGTTTTCCTCGTTCGCGTCGTAGCTCCAGGCCAATCGGGCGATGATGGCGCCTTCCGGGAATGGAAGCTTCCCTTTCCGATACGCCTTGATGGCAGTGTCGTTGCCCAGAATGGCGCGGATATCATCGAGGGGCGGGCCTTCTTCGCGCGCCACGGAAACGAGTTTCCAGTCGCGGTATCCAGGGGGGATTTTTTGCACGAAGATCGGCTCTCCGGTGGCTTGTCCGAATGCAGGAATCACGAAAGCGGCCACGCCTCCGAGCACGGCGATGCCAAACGCCGACAAGCTGATTCTTTTCATGACGTACCTCTTTCGAATAGGCGACGGATTGGGATCATCGTCGGAGCGCCCTCGCGGGAGCCTGTGAGCTCGACCTCCGAAAAAGCAATGCACGATCGTATCGGTTGCGCCGTAGCTCCCGTTTCAGACGCGTTGCCGGCCGCTGACGGCTAACGTCGAGCAGCACCATGGTACAATTGCTTTCGAGTTCGAAGGGGTGCATAGCTCCGCTTGCCATGCAGCGGGAGTTCGACGTCGTATGCCTTGGCGGTGGCGTCGCTGGAGAAGCGATTGCGGTCGGTCTTCGAGGCAGCGGGTTTTCGCTCGCGGTGATCGAGCGAGAGCTTGTCGGAGGCGAGTGTCCGTACTGGGGCTGTGTGCCGTCCAAGACGCTGCTTCGCTCGGGCGAAACGTTGAGTGAGGCCGATCGCGCGCGTCACATTGCCGCCTCGCGTGTGCAATGGTGCGTCGATTTTCCCAAGATCAAAAAACGCGTGCTGTGGATGGCGAGAAACCTCGACGACTCTCGGCCTGCCGCCGCGATGGAGGAGACCGGGGCCAAGCTCTTTCGAGGTGACGGAAAGCTGACGGATCCTCGCACCGTGGAGGTCGGAGGCGAAGAGCTGGTCGCGCGTCGCGCGGTCGTCATCGCCAACGGCAGCACGGCGGTCGTTCCGCCCATCCCGGGTCTCGACGCCGTCGAGTTCTGGACCAACCGTCAAGCGGCGATCCCGAGCGAGCTACCGGCGTCGCTCGTCATCATCGGCGCGGGGGCCATCGGACTCGAGTTCGGGCAAGCTTACGCGCGGCTCGGTTGCAAAGTGACCGTGATCGAGGCGGCAACCACGTTCCTCCGCCTCGAGGAGCCGGAGGCCGGCGCGGCGCTCCGTCCGCACCTCGAGGCGGACGGCATCCAGCTTTTGATCGGGGATCCCTGCGTGGCCGTCGACGGCCGATCCGACGGATCCGTTGTCGTTCGTTTGAAGTCTGGGGCTACCGTGTCAGGCGACCGGTTGCTGGTGGCCTCGGGCCGCCGCGCCAACGCGGAGGCGTGGCGCGGAGCCGGGATCGCGCAGACGGAGCGCGGTTGGTTGAAGGTGGACTCCGCGACGCTCGAAGCGCAGGCCGGCGTCTTCGGAGCCGGTGACGTCACCGGAATCGGTGGCTTCACCCATCTCGCTTACTACCACGGGCAGGTGGTAGCGCGCCGCATTCAGGGCATCGATGCGAAGGCCGACCACACGGCGGTCCCGCGCGTGACATTCACCGATCCCGAAATCGCTTCGGTCGGACTTTCCGAGGCGGGCGCGCGCGAACGAGGCATGGACGTCATCGTGGCCAATGCAGACCCCGCGGAAACGGCCCGAGGCTACATCCACGATTTTCACGGCGGCATGCTCAAGCTGGTCGGCGACCGCAAACGTGGAGTGCTCGTCGGCGCCACGCTGGTCACTCCGCGCGCGGGCGAGATCCTCGGAGAGCTCGTGCTGGCTGTAAAGCTGGGCATTTCGCTGCCGTTGCTCGCCGACGTCATCCACCCTTTCCCAGCCTTCAACCGAGTCCTGGGAGAGAGTCTCTCCGAGCTTGCTTCGAAGGTCGGCTGAAGCGTCGCGATCCCGATTCCCAATCATCCAAGTCGAAGGACATCACAATGACCAGTCAACAAGCGGTAGACACCAGGCTCGAGGTCGTCGTCGTTCCGGTAGCCGACGTCGAGCGTGCCAAGCGCTTCTACGAAAGCCTGGGGTGGCGGCTCGACGCCGATTTCGCCAATGGTGACTCTTGGCGGGTGGTGCAGCTGACGCCTACCGGTTCCCAGTGCTCCATCTTCATCGGCAAAGGACTCACGACGGCCGCCCCCGGTTCCGTTCAGGGACTTTTGCTCGTCGTCGATGACA
>DATHEQ010000298.1:0-12545 GCA_035318505.1 Polyangiaceae bacterium
AAGGAGACAGCCATGCATCATCCGAAATTCGTCATCAAGCAAGGCAGCAGCGACGAGTACAGCTTTCATTTAACGGCTTCCAACAGTGAAATCATTCTCGTGAGCCAGCGGTACGGCTCGCGCGAGAGCGCGGAGAACGGCGTGGCGTCGGTGAAGACGAATGCGCCGCACGATGAGCGGTATCGCCGCCGGACGTCGAAAGACGAGCAGAGGTATTTCGTGTTGAAGGCGGCGAATGGGGAGGTGATTGGGACGAGCGAGATGTATCGGGCCGATGCGGGGATGGAGGGGGGTATCGCGTCGGTGAAGAGGTGGGCGGCGGGGGCGGGGTTGGAGGGGTAGGGGTGGGAAGCGTTGCCTAGCGGTTAGCCCTGTCCAGAGGAACAGCATGCCCAGCTCCTCGGCTACAACGTCATCGAGGATGGCGAGACGGGCGCAACATGTGTCCCCCTCCGCGACTGGGTGCTTTGCGGGGCGTGGCCGCAAGCTCGATCACTCTCAGCTCGGCGGAGGAAGCGATTTCGTGACGCACCCGAGGAGCACGTTCAGGTCGCTGCCGTCGGTGATCTGAAGCGGCCCACAGGAGTTCGGGCAGAGCGTGATCTTGGTCGGGGTGCCGGGGGGCGGGGTGTCGTAGTACCAGCCTTCTCCCTTGGGGTTCTTCATCACATCGGTGCATCCCGCGGCGGTACCAGCGTTGAAGACGGGTATGTACGGCGCTGGCGCCGGACCCACGCGCACGTCGACGTTGATCTTGCTCGGGTCGAGCGTGCCGCCTTCGAGCCTGGGCAGGGAGTAGTCGCAGCTCAGCGTACGCTTGCGGATGGAGGCAAGTGCGGCCGCGAGCGCCGCGGCGCGACCGTTCGTCACCATGTACGCCATCGTCGTGCCGCCGGCTGCGGCGATGGAATCGAGATTGCCCGTACTCGGACCAATGCCGAGCACGTAGGTCCTGATGGGGGGCGTTCCCATGAACCCCGCCCGGGCCGCTGCCGACGCCGTCGCGACGGTGTTCGGGTTGCAATCCGTTGGCTCCCCGTCGGTGATAAAGAGCACGCTGAGCGATCGATCGGGATGCGCAATCTGCCAGGTTCTTGCGGCCTCGATCGCACCGGTGAGGGCGGGTGTCGTGGGCGTGCCGCCCGAGCGCGTGCGCCCGTTCACGGCGGCGATGATCGCATTGGCCTGCATGCCATTCGGGCCCGGTAGCAAGTCGATGGGCACGTTCGCCATCGTGTAGTCCATGACGTTGCACGAGGGGTTGTTGCCGCCCTCGGGGAAGAAGTCGAGACCGACCATCATGTCGACGTTGGCCGGGTCGTTGACGAACACGGGAATCGCTTGCCCAAGGTTTTGCCAGCGCGTGATCGTCTGGCCCATATCGACCTCGTTCATGGATCCGGAGTTATCTATCATCATATAGAGATCGCTTTGCTTCTTCTCGCCCCGAATCGGCTCGCCTACACAAGCGGCGTCTGCGGAAGGGAAATCCTCAGATGCGTCCGCGATCGTCGCATCGCTCGTGTCGTGTTCGGCATCGTGGCCGTTACCGTCCCGCGAGCCGCCGGCCTCGGGCGCGTCATCTGCACTCGCGGCGTCCTGCCCAGGTATAGCCGCATCCGTGTCGACGCCTCCCGCACCTGCGGTCCCACCTCCTCCGGCACCTCCCGTGCCTGCGCGGGCACCAGCTCCACCCGTCCCGGCAGATCCCCCAACGCACACGCAGAGGTCGAAGCCGCTACCGTCGTCGCGACACGCCTGCACTCCCTTCGCGCCGCCGGGACATGGGCACTCTAGTTGCTGACCGGGGACGCACAGCTTCGGAGCCGCAACCACCTTGTCGCCGCTACAAGAGGCGATTGCAATCAGCGCCGCAGCGATTGCGCACGTCCGCGGATCGAGGGCATCAGAAAAAGTGTGCGCAATCGTAGACAGCTTCATGCGCGTTTGAACGGGTTTTTTCTAAGAAATCTTCAGCTGCGGCCATTTCCTCCGGTCGAAAGGCGTACGGGCTATCCTCGAAGCGCGCGGAAAAGTGAGGCCATTTACGACGCCATTTCCTGCCGCCGCATTCGCTGCGGAGAGCGATGCAACCGCCATCGTTATGACGTCGACATTGGTTGGGATTGCGCTCACGGTGTAGGCAACGAGCGCTTTTCCCACGCCGAACGTCGCCACGGGTTGTGGTGCGGCCAAGGAGTGCCTACGCTCGTAGAATGCGTCGCTGGGGGCAGGCGTTTGCGGTGATCTTTGTGGGGGGGGCCTGCGGCGGCCGCGTTGATCCCCCCGCTACGGCGAACGTCTGCGTGCCCGGTCAGCAGGTCGAATGCGCGTGTCCCGGTGTCGTCAAAGGCGCTCAGCCGTGCCGCGAAGACGGGAGCGGCTACGGGGTCTGCCAGTGCCCCGGAACCGGTAGCGGAGGAACTGCTGGAACCAGTGGCAGCGCCGATGCGTCGACGGGCGGTTCGAGCGGCGCCTCCGGTTCCGGAGGGCGGAGTGGTGCCTCCGGATCCGGAGGGAGAGGCGGCGCTGCCGGATCCCCAGGAGACGCCGACGTAACGGTCGACGCGCAAATTGATGCGCAGGACTCCGCCGCCGATCTCCCAGATTTTGGCTTGGCTGCAGATGGCTCGCCTGACGGCCGTCCGGATTCGACGCTGGACGCCGATTCCGCGAGCGATGCGTCCTCTGATCCCGAATCGGGGCCAATCGATGTCGCGGCCCCGGACGCCGCCTCGGATCGTCGAGATACGCCAGTGGTTATCGGCTGCAATGCAGCCATCACGGGGGTGATCTCGATGAACCACGGGCATGCGCTTTTCGTCGCCATGGCCGACATCCTTGCGGGTAGCGACAAGATCTACAATGCGCGTGGGACCGCCACCCACGATCACTGGATACCCTTGTATGCGACCGACTTCACGCTCCTGAAGGTGGGCGGCACTGTCGTCAAGAAGAGCTGCAATGGCGGGGATCACGAGTGCGTGCTGAGCTGCGGCGTCCCGAGTCGCCAACCTGCTTCGCCAACGTGTACCGACGAGTGCGGGCTGACGGCGCAAACGGTTTGTCCTTGAAGCAAATACCTGTGGTCGATGTCTTGGTGCGGATTTTTCGCCCACCTGCCGCCGCATCGGCGGATCCATTCTGCGGCGGCGGGCGCGTGCTTAGTCGGATGCGCGTTTCTTTAGTCGCGGCAGCTTTCCTGGCGGGCGCCTGCGGCAGCAGTGATCCCCCCGCCGCGGCGACGGTCTGCGTGCCCGGTCAGCAGGTCGAATGCGCGTGTCCTGGTAGCGTGAAAGGCGCTCAGGCGTGCCGCGACGACGGGAGCGGCTACGGGGTCTGCCAGTGCCCGACGGGTAGCGGAGGAACTGCCGGAACCAGTGGCAGCGCCGATGCGTCGACCGGTGGTTCAGGGGGCGCCTCCGGATCCGGAGGCGGCGCTGGCGCTTCTGGCTCCGCAGGACACGCCGACGTAACCGTCGATGCTGCCGAAACCGGTGGTCCGATGGGTTCGTGCAAGAGCGGCGTGCGCTGGACACAGGGCACCATGGCTTCGCCGTCGATGACGCCCGGCCGCGCGTGCATGGGAGGCGGCTGCCACACGCCAAACTCGAAGAAGCCCTTCACCCTCGCCGGGACGCTCTATCCTTTAGGGGGAGAACGCGACGAGAACGACTGCAACGGCGAAGGCAACTTTGGCGCGGTCATAGCGTTGGACGAAAACATGACGGAGATCACGCGCATCATCATCAGCCCGATGGGCAACTTCTTTACGGACAAGCCGCTCCCTCCGACGTTCCGGGTCAAGGTTGCCGTGCAGGGACGCGAAGCGGTCATGCTAGCGCCCGTCACCAACGGCGATTGCAACTTCTGCCATACCCGGGACGACTTCATGATGGCCAAGGGTCGCATCACTCCCTCGCGACCGTGACCTTCCGCTTCATCCCACCCTCGCCAGCTCTGGAGCGGCGTGTGTGGCTCCGACGACGTGCAATACGTTTCAGAGACCGACGTTGGAGTCGACTCTGCCTCACGACCGGCAACGTTGTTCCGAGCCGCCTTTTTGCTCCATCGATTGCCTGGACGAGAAGCGGGGTGATCGGCCTTCGACTGCACTCAATCCGCCCCTGGAGAACGAGGGGGCGGGGGCGTCCACGCAGCGTTCTGTCTTCGGTGCGGAGCGCGCACTGATGACACGCCCTCTCGTGTCGTCCGTTATGTTCCCGACGGTGGACACAACCAGGCAACGCCAATTGTGGACAAAGTGCCGCACGTGTTTCATTTCCTTGCAAGACGAGCCCTTCGTTTTCGCGTTGACCTTCAAGCGAACTTCACGTTGCCTGACAAAGGCAGCTTTGTCGTCCGACGAGCACGACGAGGATCTGCGCAGAGGGGGGAGGAGGCGTGACGACTCGGGGGTGCTCTTCGTTTTGGCAACGGCGAATCCGTCGCGCCGTGGCTGAATGGACGTTTGTCTGCGCAGCGGTCATCGCGCAGGGATGCGTCGTTCACGAGGAGAGATGTACGCGAAACGCCGAATGCGACGCCTACCGGGCGGGCTTCTGCTCGAAGTCGGGTTTCTGCACGAAGGAATGCGTGCGCGATATCGATTGCCCCTGCGGCTCGATCTGCGCAAAGGGCTGTGGAATCTGCCTCCGCATCGATTTCAGTGGACCAGCAACCTGCTTTTCTTATCGCGAGGGACTTTCCACGGAAGAGGTGCTCGGGACCTGCCGAAGGGACATTGCAACGATGCAATCCTCAGGGCGGTCGGACGACTCTTCTTCCGACGCGCTCGCCGAAGCGGATGTCCTCGATGCGGGCGACGAAGGCGTGACGAACGGAACTTGCGACCTGAAGCGGGTATCGCTGCCCATTTGCGCGCAGAGCCCCCCGACTGACGCAAGTACCGCGAACGGGGACGTTTCGGTACAGGACGTGGAGGCGAGCGCCTCCGACACCGTCGGGGAAGCCGACGAATCGACCGATCTCGCAGAGGCGAATCCGCCGGGCACCACCGTGGAGGCGGGGCCTGAAGGAGCCGCAATCGATGCGCCTCTCGACGAGGCGTCGGCCGATATGGGCGTCGCCGAAACCGGCGCGGACACAGCGAGCGAACCATGATCGGCAAGCATTCGGCACTTTTCGCTTGTTGGTTGGCGCTGCTACTGTGCTCCGCGCGAGCGTGGGGCGCTGACGGGGGCGCGCCTTTTCCAGACGCGGGCCAGGCGGAGTCGAAAACGGAGCCTGCCAAACCGGACGTGACCGTCCCTCCGCCGATCCCTCCGAGGCCGATACCGGTCGACAAAATCGATATGGTCAATGAGATCGTCAAGCTATGGATTAAGGAAACCAAGCGGAAATGGGACAAGGCGAACGCCAAACCCGATCAGGGGGCCGCGAAGGCAGAGCAGGACAGACTGGTGCATGCGCTCCTTTATGAAGAACAAATTAAGGAGATGCGCGCAGCGAACCTCAATCCAGCACAATCACCAGAGGACCTTCGCGCCCGCTGGGCAGAGCTCACGGACAAAATCTCCGAGGAGCAGAAAGAGCGCGAGGCCGCTAGCAGCAGTGAAATGCTTGATGTCGTTGAGCGCGAAACGAAGGCTGCGGCCCTAACGGCCAACAAGCTTGCGGAGGCCGCCGCCAACCAAAGGGTTGAGGCGATGCGTTCCGCAACGCTGTCGTCAGAGAAAGAAAGGGCCAAAATCGCTGCACCGCCGCCAACGACCTTACCCAGCGGCCGCGTTACCTCCGAAAAACAGGCGAGCGAGATCGAATTTGCACGAGGGGAGACCCTTCGCTACGGCCTTTCTCTGTCTCTTCTGCGATTTACGACGAGCCGGCGCCCCGACGAGCCGGCGCGCCTGCGCAACTACACGCCGGCCCTCGAGCTTCTTCCCGCCGAGTTCGGATTCCAATTCAGCTACCGACCCGCTGCGAGTCCATGGCGATTGAAAAAGAAGGGAGACGATCGATTCCAATTGCTGAGCGCTGGTGGAATTCTGCTTGCCCGCGTCGACAACATCAATTTTGCGCGGGGCGGTATTGCCATTGCGGCAGTGCTCGGACTCTTCGAAGAAACGATCGGCGTCGGTGTCGGCGTCGATCTCTACCGCGGCATCGCCGTTCAAGGCGCGGACGGTACGGCCGGCGGAGGTACTGCCTATACGGGCATTCTCGGTTGGGCGTTCGCTCGGCAAGGAGAAGTCACTGCCGAAAACGTCTTCGTGGTTATCACCCTGAACCTTTCACAGCTGGCCGGCAATCTCCAGGGGCAGGTCAAATGAACCGCCGCCTTCGGAGGCGATCATTGGACAGGTGCTTCGAGCTTCGGAGCCGTGCGATGGCGCTCCTGGTCGTGTGCGAATTGACGGGCTGCGGATTCTTCGTGAACCCTCCCGCACTTCCCACATCGAACGGCGGTTCGTCGGACGCGGAACGCCGGTTGGACGCCGGCGCTCGCTCCGATGGCGGTGCGGATGCGCAAGCTGAGGGCGGTGTGCAAAATGGCGCCGTGTGTCCAGAAAGCGCGCGGAGCCCGTCGACCATCGAGGAGGCAACCAAGATTGCGACGATGGCCGCAACGTGCGCCGATCTCTTCAATGCCCAACTCGAAGCTTTCGAAACGGCGCTTCAAGCGGTGACCGAACGCGTTGCTGGTTCCATCGGCGACGCTGGTCCCGACGCCGCGAGCGCGAATGGCACGGATGTACTCAAGGCGACGGAAGATGTGCGGAGAGCGCGGAGCGAGTACGCCAATGCCAAGCGGATATCCGACGAGGCGGACGAACGGCTGAAGGACCTAGAGGAGGAGTACGCGGCGGCTCGTCTCTGGCAGGAGGGGTTCGCGCTGAACGGCTTCGTGGCCGGTGCCGCGGGTGAGCGGGGCATTCGAGGCGTGGGACTCATGTTCACGCGCCGTCCTTCGCAGTCCTTCGAGTTCAACCTCGGTGTCGATTACGCGTGGCCCCGTTTAGGCGTCATCACCGGCGACGGCTATGTCCTTGGACGGGCCAATCTCGGCTTCGATCACGGGCCCGTAGGTCTCTTGACAGGCGCCGGTTTTGCGCTGGCCAGCACGGCACAAAACTCAGATGCCATCGTTGCTCGGGTGGCGCTCCGGTATCGACAGGGGAACGACCTGCGGTGCAATGGAGCGAAGCCGTTCGGTGAGGTGCAGTTCTATATCGAACCTTGGTTCTTCTTGGGCGACAGTGGTGCCGATCCAGCGTGGCGTCCCTTCAGCCGTGAAACCGCCGTCTTCTTCGGCGTCGAATTGGCGTTCGGCGTCGCTTTTGATCGGCATGGGAATCGCGACTCCCTGAAGAATTCGAAAAAGGACCGTCTTCAACCCTGCAAGTAGCTCCGAGCATTCAGCGGATATCGGCGCCCCTCGTCCGGCCAGCGGAGCAGAAGCGCGCTGAGTCGCGCCCCCGCCGACGGTCGAACGTTCGCAAGCCCTATTGGAGCGACGACCATAGCTAACAACTTGAAATACGGTCGAACGACTTCGAGAGGTCGGACCTCGCTATGTCGAACTGGAACGCTTCCATGGCCTTCACCGTGCACGTGCTCCGCTTGAGAACAGCCAAACCTATCGTCTCGACGCCGGCGTGACGTCAAGCCTCGACCCAAGGTTCGATGGGGAGGACTACCTCCGGCAGCAGCTCACGCGCGGAGGAGCCCGCCGGTGCGGCGTCGCCGTCGTCGTTCATTCCTGCTGCAGCGCAGTGATGGGGTCGAGGCGCGCGGCCTTCCATGCCGGGTAGAATCCGAAGAAGACGCCCACGGCCACCGAGAACCCCAGCGCGAGGAGCACCGCGTCGACGGGGATGGCGACGTCCCAGCCAAGGATGCGTTCTATCGCGAGTGGGCCTGCTGCACTCGCGGCGACGCCTGCAATACCGCCGCAGAGGCACAGCATCACGCTCTCGACGAGGAACTGCGCCTGCACGGCCCGCTCCGTCGCGCCGAGGGCCATGCGCAGGCCGATCTCGCGGGTCCGCTCGACCACCGAGGCGAGCATCATGTTCATGATGCCGATCCCGCCCACGACGAGCGAGACGCAGGCGACACTGATGAGCAGGGTGGCGAACGTGCGGCCCACCTCGAGGTCGGCCTTGGCAGCCTCCTCGAGGTTGCGGATGCTGAAATCTTCGTCGTCGCCCGGAGCGATGTGGTGCCGCTCGCGGAGCAGTTCCGTGATCTGGGCCGTGGCCGGCTTGACCGCCGCGGGCGAGACCGCCCGGAACATGACATTGTCGACCGATGCGAAGCCCTTGCCGCGGATCCGGCGCTGCGCCGAAGTGTACGGGAGGAAAACCACGTCATCCTGGTCCCGCCCCCACGGGCTCATCCCCTTGACCCCGAGCACGCCGACGACGTGGTAGCCGAAGCTCCCGATGCGCACGTCCTGCCCCACGGCCTCGCCGGCGCCGAAGAGCCGCTCGCGCACCGTGCGCCCGAGCAGCACCACTGGCTCCGCCTCGTCGACGTCGCGTTCGGTGAACGCCGCGCCCTCGGCGATCGTCCACCACCACATGTCCAGGAACGAGACCGAGACCCCGCGAGCGAGCGTGGTCAGCACCGTGCGCCCCTTGCGCTGCGCGAGCGCCCGCAACGCCTGCCGCACCAGGGCGCCGCCCATCACATACGAGCGCGCGCCCGCCCCGCGGGACGGGTTCTCCGGCACGGGCCTCGTCACGACCGAGCCCGCTTTCTCACGCGTCCGCGGCATCGTACGGGCCAATACTATACAGGCTGTTCGATCCGCGCGATACCAGTGTGACACTGGCAACACTGGGCCAGGGCCTCGAAGACGCTCGGAATGAAACTCGTGCAGGTGGCATGACGGCTTGGCGTTGAGCGGCCGCCCGGGTGCCGCAACTCCCCCCAAATAGAGACGCCCCGGGTGATCGGCATCGAGTCTAGCGGTTGCCCCTCCACCTCCGCAAAAATCGGCCTCCTAGCCCCATGCCGTCGTGAAGCGGGCGGTCGGTCCAGAGCGCCCTTGTGGCCAAAGTTCGTCTGAAGCCATTAAGAGCGCTCCCCAGAGTTGCCTCGGCGAGCCATCAATTCTAGCCTAAGAGGAATGAAGGTCATCGATCTGCCGGTCGCAGAAATCTTGCGCATCGCACGCCTTCATGGCGCGACCGCAGTGCGCGCATTTGGATCGCGAGCCCGCGGCGATGCTCGTCCCGACAGCGATCTCGATCTCCTCGTGAAGATGGATCCTGGACGCAGCCTGTTTGATTTGATCGCCTTGCAGCAGGACCTGGAAGATCTTCTCCATTGGCGGGTCGATGTCGTCACGGAGAACGGACTCTCTCCTTATCTCCGCGACCAAGTTCTTGCGGAAGCGCTACCGCTGACAGCATGACCCGACCGACGCAACTGGCCTACCTGTGTCACATGCGTGACGCGCTCGCGGCAGTCCGCGAATATACCGCCGGAGGCCGCGCAGCATTCTTTGCGTCACCGATGGTGCAAGATGCCGTCCTCAGAAATTTGGAAGTCATCGGCGAGGCTGCAAAAGGACTCGATGACAGCAGCCGGAGCCGCGCCCCAGACGTCCCTTGGCGGCGGATCGCTGGCATGCGTGACGTTCTCATTCATCACTACTTTGGTGTCGATCTCGAAGTGATCTGGCGCTTGTCGAAGACGAAGTGCCGGACCTGTTGATGGTAGCCAAGCGCCTGATTGATGAAGTGGCAGTAAGATAGCCGAGCACCGGGTCGGCCCGCGCCGCCCTCAAGACGGACGCCGACCGTGAGCGCGTGCTCGATGGGAATGCGCCTGGCGGCCACGGAACAGAAGTCACGGAAGATCTCGGACGCACGTTGCAACGACTCGCCCCGCGATGGTTCATCATGCGCGACGCGCACGCGTCGGATGGCGTCGTGCTCATGCAGCCGCGATGGGCGATGTCGTTCACGCGTGGCCCGATGACGCGCACGAGATTCAGCTCGCGCTCGCGAAAGGGCAGGGCAGGGGACGGCCCGCGACTTCGGACAAATGGGATACCCTGTTTTATTCTGACGACTCCTGTCTCTGGACTCAGGGCGCCGGTGAGAGCAAGTTCGCCTCTCGGTGAGGGCATCTGGTGGACGGTGGACGACTCCATCGCCATCATGTGGAGCGCCGATCTGCTCGAAACGTGGCTCCTTCCCCTCCGACCGGACCGGCGGACGGCAACCGAGAGCGATGGAGCAAGGCTCGTCGCAAAGAAGTTCGAATCTTCCGATCAAAACCCCAAGTCGCAGTTTTCGTTGATCGTCTAGCTCACGACCGCGTATCCGGGTACGACCTCACTGGCTGATTTTCCCACTTCGATTGCCCTTGGCGCTTGGTCCGACTGAACGGCGTCACCGTTGATTGGTAGTGCCAGTTCTCGCTCGCGCGCATCAAGCCCTCGCAGCACGACGGCTCGGAGCAAATTCGGAGCGCGATACCCTAACGTAACCGTACGGCCAGAGGCGTCGTGACCGCGTAGCGGTAGGCTCGCTGCACCACGCGCTTCTCCTCCCGTCATCACGACCTCCGCCGCCCAGGCTAGGCGGTTGGTCGCTCCCGCTCGAGGGTGCGGTTCGCCGGTCGCTTACCTCCCAATAAACCGAATTCTTCCTTTAGCCCCCTGCCCCCAACACCGCTACACTCGATGGCGTGTCAGGCCGTGCACAGAGCAACCTCGAACAACGCATCCACTAGGTCAATGGAAGATCGGACGCCCGGCGAAGTACTGAAAAACACGCGAGTGCTCGTGGATACGCTTGAGTTGAACGTCACGCTCGAAGATGATGAGTTGACTTTGCGCGTGGAGATCTTTGAAACGATTTCCAAACCGCGGCACTATAGCGTGCGAATTTGGCGGCTCGAACACTACCGCCTCCAGGCGACTTTCCCGCAATTGGATGGGTCACCCGTGCACGCGCAGAGTGATGAAATCATTTTGAAAGAATTCGAGGGCATCGAGTTGCCCATCGAGCCACGATACTATGCGGACCCTCTTACCGCTCGCGCCGCTTTTCTCGCGGAACTCGAAGCGTGGGTCCACTCGCAGGTGACGAACGCACCTTAGCCAGATGGCGTTTGCAGCGTTTAGCCCGACCTTCCTCTCGAACCTCAGCTTGCCGACGATCATGCGCAGGTTTTGGTGCTCGGGTCTTGCGCGCCTGCGACGCGTGGCGCGCACCCACCCGAGCCCGCCCGCCGTGATGCGACAGCGATCACTCATTGGCCCCGTTTCGAGCTCGCGTCGACCGTTTCGGTGTGTGGTGCTGAAGTGAATAGGACCTCGGTTCGTACGAAGAGGATCAGGGCTGAAGTATTGGATTGAATTGACGCGTGCGCCGTGATGGGTGCATATTTCCGCCGCACGGAAGGTTCTACGACCGGACACTACACGAGGGGTGCCAAACGTTCGAGCGACACCAAAACGGCAGCATCTGTGTTTATCACGAACCAAAGGAAACAGCACAATGCGACTGCGCGGATCCCGAATTCTCAACCTGAGTCTCGTTCTGTGTGCATTTGCGATCCTATCAAGTTGTGGCGGGGCGGCCGAGGTCGACGGCTCTCAGTCCCCGTCGGAGCCCTCGGCCGAGGATGACGCTCTCATGTCGGGCGAGGCGATCGAGCTCGAGAAAGACAACCCGGTCGATGCCATCATGGCCGTGGGTCGCTGCCCCTATGGGTACATTTGCTTCTACGACACGTCCACGTCCTCGACGTGGATGGAGGCAGATCCCGATAGCTTCACGGCTTTCCGCTGTTACAACCTCCTTTCGAGCTCTAACAATAAGACGTCGTACATCGTCAATTGGACGTATGCCCGTTGGCGGGTCTATGACTCGGCAAATTGCAACAGTACGGCTGGGTATATCCATCCCAATTCTTCGGGTCCGATGAATTCCGCCTGGACCAATAAGATCAGTTCGTTCATGCGAGAGCCGATTCCCTGACGAGCGTTCGCGGTGCGACCGGGAATGCAGGTCTTCGGCGTCACCGCCCTCACCGCCCTCACCGTCGCTTCCGCTCCTCGAGCCACGCTCCGCGTTGCCGCCACGCGACTGAGCGGAGGTGCGGAAAGACGAGGAGGCAACGACATGACGGGGGTTGGGGGCGTGTTCCTGAGTAGCGCGGACCATGCTCCATGCGGCCACTCGCCTTATGCGCAAGGTTACTTCGCTCGGGACCGGATCATAGGCGCGTAGCGGCACGCCAAAGCCGTCATCGACGCAGCCGTCCGTCGAACGAAAATGGTCCGAGCACCGTCGCTTTCACCTTCGCGATGGCGGAGTGATGCGGATTCAGGACCCAGTTCATCTCGTTCGGCACGACCGCCGATGGAACGCGCAGGGCCAGCTCAGCGCGGCTTTTGGCCCACGCCGTACCGAGGCCCTGCGTCACCTTGGGGAACGGGTATGCTGCCCAATCGCGCGGAAGCGATGCCGGCAATCGCACCCGAGGAGCAGGTGCCGCGGGCACATCGTAGGCGACGAGCACCATGTTCGTAGGCAACGTCTCGCTATGGACGAGTG
>DATHEQ010000299.1:0-2639 GCA_035318505.1 Polyangiaceae bacterium
GTCGACGGGGTGGCAAGTCCGAAACGATCGCGCGTATCGCCACGTACGAAGCGGTCCACGGGGGGCACGCTCGGGCCCTTGCTCCGGGCCAGCTGGCGCTCATCGCCGTCATCAGCCCATTGCGCGAGCAGTCGCAGGAAATCTTGGGCTACGTCCGAGGGCTCGCCGCACTTCCGCAGGTCAAGCGCTACGTCGACGGCGACCCGACGCGGGACGGTGTCCGGTTCAAGACGAGCGTCGAAATCCGCGTGATGACGGCCGACGCGGTGAACCTCTCCGGGCCGACGCTGGTGATGTTGATCTCGGACGAGACGGCGAAGCTGCCGGGCGACGACGCGGTCATGCCGGACCGAGAGATTTTCAACTCGGCTCGACCCGCGCTCGCACCTGTCAAAGGGGCGCCACGCCGACGGCTCATCAGCATCACGAGCGCGTACATCGAAGAGGGCATCGCCTTCGAAACGGACCGCGATCACTTCGCCAAGTCCGATGCGCCCGTGCTCGTGGTTCGCGGCACGACCGAGCAGTTCAATCCCAACATCGATCGCGCGTGGCTCGAGCGAGAGCGCAAGCGGGTCGGCTCGGCTGTGTTCGCGCGCGAGTACCAGGGCGTGTGGCAGCCAGCGATCTTGGAGGGCTGGTTCGGGCAGACGATCGAGGCGTGCGTCGACAAGGGACGCGGGACGCCAGACCGCCAACAGCTTCCGGTCGTCGAAGGGCGCCGGTACTACGCTGCCATCGATGCCGCCTTCCGAGGCGACGGTTTCACGCTGGCCATCGCACACCGCGAGATCCCGCCGGCCGACGGCAAACAGCTGTCACGCCGTCCGCGCACCGTGCTCGACGGCTGCTGGTGTTGGCGCGCGCCAAAAGGCGGCGTGCTCGGCGTCGAGAAGACCGTCCAACAGACCGCGCGCATCATTCGCGCGTACAACGCGACGTCGTGGGCCGACCAGTTCGCGCTCGACCCGCTCAAAGAGATCTATCAGCGGTTCGGCGTGTATTTGCGCGAGGCGCCCTGGACCTCGCAGAACAAGGCACTGAAATTCCGCCGCGTGCGAGACGAGATGGTCGAGGGGCTTCTCCGGCTTCCTGACGACGGCGAGCTTCTACGCGAATTTCATTCGATGCGCGGCAAGCTGCTGAAGTCCGGCGGCGAGCAAATCGAGGCTCGGAGCGGGCACGACGATCGCGTGCATGCAGCGGTCATCGCGCTCTCGGAAGCCATGGACCACGAGGGCGACCCCGAGGCTCATGGCGACCTTACGGTCGTCGGCGCCACATCGGGACGTCACTCGTCAGACGGGCGCGTGCATGCCGTAATCCGGGGAGGGGGTCGCGCCGCCGACAAGTGGGATTTCGGCGCCGGTATAAGAGCGCTGCTCAACGACGAGGGCCGCTAATGAAAAGCGACGACGTCCTCAGGGCCCTTCGCGCCGAGCAAAACCTCGCGACACGTGAGCTCGCGCACGACGTGTTTCGTCACGTGCTCGGGAGCGTCAAGACGCGACGCACTCGTCACTTGCCGATCTCGCCCGTCGAAGCGCAGCGCATTCGCGGGGTCTGCCTCACGCTCTTGGCCGCGTTGGACGCTGCCGAACAAGTAGCACCGAGTCACTTCGAACTCATCAAGGAGACAGCCACATGACCATGACGCAATCCATCATCAAGAATCAAGCGACCACCGACCCGAAGATCCCTGCGACCAAGGCCGAACTCGACCGACTCGAAGAACACGAGGCCGAGCTCAAAGCGGAATACGACAAGGCCGATGTAACGTTCACGCGGGAGCCCACCGAGCAAGCGTTTGCCGTTCGCGCCGTCGCCGAGCAGAAGTGGAAAAACGGCACGGCGGCCGCCAATGCGAAGCGCTCCGAGCTCAATCAGCTGCTCGATGCGCAGCGCAAGGCAGAACGAGCCCGACAGCAGCAGGTCCTCTTCCAAAAGGTCGACCCAGCTGTCACGGTCGGCCCGCACACCGCACGCGTTGTGGAGCTGACGCGTAATTACGTGCGAGACCTCACGCTGGAACTGAACGCGATGGCGATCGGCGCTTCGGAATACAACGCGACATTGCCGCAACTGCACGCGCTCGGCTGCGGTGGCGGACCAATCAATCTCGCGCCCGAACTCGCGGCGATCCAGAAGGCGGTCGCCGATCTGGACAGTAATGAATTTGCTCGCACCCTCCGGTTTCTTTGGAACGAGAGCTCGCCCCCGTTTTGGAAGATCGAGATCGCGATCCCTGGTGACCTCGTTCACTCAAGCGCGAGGCCGTGATGGGAACCGCGTTCTACGAAATGCAGCGACTGAAAGCCGAAGGCAACGAGCTCGCGGCGAAGCTGCCTCTATCCGTCTTCATCCTCGTCCGCCTCCGAGCCGCGGGCATTACCAGCATCGCAGCCGTTCGCGCAGCGTCGGCGCCGGGGCTGACGCTTCCACTCGACGCCGACGATCGCGCCGCTGTCGCGCGCGAACTCGCAAACCTCACGAAGGAATGATGATGAAAAAAATTCCGACAGAATACGTCCTCGTCGAGCCGCACCCTGATGGGGGCATTGTGACCCGGCTCGCTGACTTCGGCGTCGGCGACTTCGACGCCGAATTCGTGTTGCAAGTCACGGAGCTTCCTGCCGGCA